>LNEZ01000001.1 GCA_001464215.1 Rhizobiales bacterium Ga0077548
CTCATTCGCGGATGTACCTGTGATTGCGGAGGTAATCAGGTGCACTGTTGTAGCGCACGTAGCGCTACACGACTTTTAGCAGAAACCCGCTAAGCCTTTGAACTGATTCACTTGTAGCGGCAGTAGCGGACGTAGCGCAGCGAAGAGGAGAGGCGATCAGGTCTGGAAACTAAATGCGCGGTTCGTAAGATGTTGCTGGCTCGTAGTACCGGCGCATCGCAGCGATATCATCTCTTATCTCTAAGAGCTCACGCGGCGCGGGTCTTTTTCGTATTTCAATCAGTATGCCGGCCAAGCCCAGCGTTAGAAAAGAAAATCCGATAGCAAGCGTTCCCAGGATTTCATGGATCGCACTTTTTGCTGTTGCAAAGACGCCTACGCCACCAAGAAATTCGATTATCGCAATAACAATTAGAATAAATGGCATTTTAAACTCCGAAACGAACTATCAGAGCGCCTTCTCGATTAGCGCTCTAATTTTCTCCGACCGCGACACACCTTCCGCCTTCGCGGCCTTGTCGATAGCGGCGATCAAGTCTGCAGGTAGTCTCATACTGACGTGAGGGTCTTTCCCGGTTGCGGGACGACCTCTCTTTTTAGGTGTTACCTTTTTTCTTGCGCGCTTCATATTAAGGTGTTACCGTTATTCGGCTTGAACATCAAGCGGCCCGAAGCAGTGTTGACGCACTGCAACGGGCCTAACCCCCGCCACGAGGTGAACCATGGCAAAGGCTAAGAAGAAAGCTATCACCGATCCCGTGTTTAAGGCGATTGCTGACTATACGGCGCAAGCGCAACAAACCAACGAGAGCTTAGAGA
Organism: Rhizobiales bacterium Ga0077548; assembly: GCA_001464215.1. Classification (GTDB taxonomy): domain Bacteria; phylum Pseudomonadota; class Alphaproteobacteria; order Rhizobiales; family Xanthobacteraceae. The sequence continues at coordinate 820 of LNEZ01000001.1, forward strand.
AGGCGAACAAGGATCGTGAGAAGCTAAAGAAGGACGCGCGCCGATTGGCGGCGGCTTCTCTGGAAAGTCGCATAATTCACGACCAGGGCGGCTACGTTATGCCCGACGACATGTTCGTCAAAAAATCCTATGACACCCACTTCGAACGGCTGATGCGATCGGTCGATGGGAAAGTGATCGAGTTCTGTGAGGCGACCTCGTCTCTGCATAAGGAAGCGGCCGGCTGGAAACTCATTGAGACGCCGCCGACAACGCTGGACGGTGTAATCACTTTGCTCAACATCGTTCTCGAACGCGAAGCCGTGTATGGCGACGAAATACTCAATGCGACTCGCGAGCTCGTCGGTGGGAAGGCCCAGCAAGGTAGCGAAGTGTTACTCAAGACTTTGCTCATCGCTCTGCGCTCGAACATTCGTGGAGGCAATCATGCAATTCGTGCACGTTGAAACCCTCGCCACCGGAGCCGCGTCGAACTGGAATCCGATCACCGCATTTACATGGCGTGCGTCATGCCAGACGGGCGTATTATCGCGGTTGACGTTTATGGAGGCGAGACAGAATGCGGGAGTTAGTGGCGCTGCAATCGCTTCAGAAGCGAACGCTTCCCGCGGCGGATCACCGAAGCCGTCCAGAAAGCCCTAGCGCACTGAAAGACAAAGCCCCGGCCTAGCGCCGGGGTTTTACTTTTCGAACGCCATGCCTATATTTGCGCTGTTGTTCTTATGTAAATTGCCCAGATGAATAAGTTGCGAGCGTCGTATTACTTCTGGACGTCGATACTCGCGGCAATGTTTTCCGCGCTCTCAGTCGTCAGCGTTATTCAGCGCTTCTGGAACGTCGGCCTTGTGCCCTTGCTCTCGGATTTTCTCGCGTTTTATCGAAAGGCTTTCTATTCGTTTTTCGACTTTCTGCCGTTCTCTCTCCCAGGCTGGTATAAAGATGCGTTTATTCTCTCCTCAGTGTTCACTGCGATCGCAATAAGAGCAATTATCAGCAACTCTCAGGGGGGATTTCAAAAATACGAAGACCTACGGCTAATAGCTTACTTTGTTCTCGGAATATGGTGGCTGCTCTTTTCTACGCTCCTGCTAGGTCCTCTTTTTGCTGTACTGCTCTATATACTGGGGATGGTTACACCGGACCGTAATAGTGACTTTGAGGGGACGAGCTACGAGGAAGAGCGAGCGGCGTCATTAGAGTTCGCGAATGCAATCCTCTTCTCTTTCGTTGCGCTCATCGTGGCAAGTGTCGCGTTCTTCGTGTTGAACGCAAACCTATGACTTTCTCAGTTCTAGTACAGCTATTTGAAAGGGGACCATGGCTTAGCGCCGGGGCGTTCTGTTATTTAGATTACGCCTTCGATTGGAAGAGCGCGATCATGAATTTTATTCATTTGTTTTGGGACTTTGTCAGTTGGTGGGACGCCAACAAGATCAATGCAGCAAGCACCGTTGTGATCGCCTTTCTGACGATCTCGCTAATGATTTCGACACGAGCTCAATGGAAAGTCTCGCATCGGAATTTCATCGCAACGCACCGTCCAAAAGTGATTGTCCGTTTCGTCATTGGCCCCACGGTGTCGAAGGAAGGCACAACTGCGCATGTGACGGTTGTTAATATTGGCGAGACCGACGCTACAATCTTCGCTGTTGGGCTCGATCTGCCATATCAATGGATGAGGGATGAGTACGCCCCACCAGGGCTTCAAGCTTCGCCGAAAGACATCCCGCACATTATTTTGCGTAGTGGCCAAATGCACACTTTCAAAGTTGTCAGCAGAGTTCCGCAAACCGAGTTCGATGCAAGAATTGGACAAGGTCAAAAGCTCGCCGTCGTGGGCGCCGTTCGATACCGTGACGACAACGGAGTTGAGCGCGAGAGTGGCTTCCTCTGGGACCACGAACCAGCACGCTATCGATTTGTTAGATCGACGGACCCTGAGTGGCACTATCAAGACTAACTGCCGACGGCACTGCCGCCGAACTCTAAGAAACGTAAAGGAACGGGGAGGGACTGCAAGAACGATTGATGCAGAAAACGCTAGCAAATTAGGACGTTGAAGCATCCAGTAAGACAGGGAGATACGGTCTCACTAGGTTTTCAAGACCGCTGCCTTAAACCACTCGGCCACCTCTCCGCAATGTTCGATGGCGTAGCAGCTTTTTGTAAAAGAACAACTGCGCCGCTACTTCGTCCACTCAGTTCCGTTCCACCATTCTCCCTTCAATAGCGGAGCCACTTCTTCCGAATTCAGGTAGATATAGAAGCCTTCGGGGCCGGGACCGGCAGCAAGCTGCATCGTCAGCACGCGAACTCTGGGACCGGGGCCGTCATCCATCACATGGCCCGAGAGTCCGGCTACCGAAACAATCGCCCGGTTCGTGTCGCCAAATCTGTCGGGCGCGATCAGGGCGACCATTGAAATCAGCTCGGACAGGCCGGAGCCGGGCATCAACTTTGAAGGACGCTTGAAAGAGAGCTTCACTTCGCCGGTCTTTTGATCCCACGAAGTACCGGTAACGCTCGCGCCAAGAGCTTTTGCCATCGCCGCCGATAAACCAGCCGCAGCCACCGTTCTATTCAAAACGCCCTTGTTGACCCAGCCTTGACCGGTGACGCGAACGGTCACTGTCTTCTCGTGGTCGGTCCAGCCCACCTGCGTGACGAACGGCAACTTCCTGAGACGCGCGACGAGTGCCTGGGATTCCTGCGGCGGCGTCAGGATTTTCAGATACTCGTATCCGCTACGAATGTCGTTGCATCTATTATGAAAGCTAGGCGCCACATCCAGCGCCGCGTTTGCTTGCCTCAACGTGGCTAACAGTTGAGGCGAGGTGCCGTATTTGTATTTGATAATTAACGCATTCGGCAAAACGTCCCTGAATTCCTTCGGATTCTCGTCGATGATTATTTCCGGTCTGTATCCGTCTGCCCGGCTGGAAACAGGTTGCTCGGAGATCGGATAGGACTTGCCATCAATGCTGATCGTTCCGGAATAGCTCACACCGTCTTTTTCGGGCTTACGTTTTAGAGCGACCTTTATTGCTCTCTTCCTTTCAACGGACGATGCGGAACCTGACAAAGAGTCATTGCTGATGCTCAAAGGCACGATAACCCGATCGAAATTGCCGACATTCAAGTGGGCATAGCTTTGCTCAATATCGAAGCCAAAGCACAGGTCGAGCGTCGCCTTCTTTATTTCAGGACCCACGCCGTCTTCGATAATTTGTACATCGCTCGAAGTGTTGTCGCCCAAATAGAGGCTCGGCGAATATTGCCACGTTTGCGCGATGGACGCGGTTGCGAAGAAACAAAACAAAAATCCGAGGAGAAGTGTGGGTTTCATGAGGCATTTCCTTCCGCCGCAAACCGGTGAGGGAGCCATTCTCAAGGGCATTTGTAGCAAGCGGGAATTTTTTAACCAAACTTTGCAATCGGTGCGGCCATGCCCCGATTTGGCAGCCTTGATGCGTCATACATGGCGAAGAGGGCGGCAAGGCCCGGTTTCAGGTTGCGTATCGGCCGGTAGATGAGGCGGGAATTTTCCGACATTGCGAGAAATAGCGGGCGCGTGGCGTTGATCGTCGCGGCGTCGCTGTTCCTTGCCAACTGCAAGACCACCGGCGTCGATCCTAAATACGGCGTCACCGTGAGCCCGCGCAAATACAACGACGGCGACGAAATCCCGAAAGGCAACGGCCGCTATCACATCGGCAAGCCTTACGTGATCGCGGGCGTCACCTACTATCCCGAAGAAAATCCGAATTATCGCGCGAGCGGCATTGCCTCCTGGTACGGCGACGCCTTCCACGGGCGGCTGACCTCGAACGGCGAAGTTTTCGATATGCGCTCGGTCACGGCCGCTCACCCGACACTGCCGCTGCCGAGCTATGTTCGCGTGACCAATCTCACGAACGGCCGTTCGCTGGTCGTGCGCGTGAACGACCGCGGGCCGTTCCACGCCAACCGCGTGATCGATGTTTCCGTGCGCGCCGCCGATCTCCTGGGCTTCAAGCACAAGGGCACCGAACGCGTCCGGGTCGAGTATGTCGGCCGCGCCAAAATCGAGGGTTCCGACGACCAGCAACTCGCCGCGACTTTGCGCGAGAATAGCCCGGCGCCGGCTCCGTCGCAGGTGCGGATCGCGCGCCAGCAGCCCTTCGTGCCGGACCAGCCGGATGCGCCGCAGGTCGTGCGCCGCCAGCCGACGCAGGTGGCAGTAGGCCCGCAACCGCGCACGCCAGCCGCAGCACCAGCGGCGTTTTCTCCGGCTTCTTTGACTGGCCGCGGGCTTTACTGACCGCCGATTGATCGGCCCGGCCATGCCTTGTAAGGCTGGCCCGGTCCCATGATCGAATCCAGACCAAAGCGCGGCAGCTTCATCACCTTCGAAGGCGGCGAGGGCTCCGGTAAATCGACGCAAGTATCGCTGCTCGCGGAGCGTCTGCGGCTGCGCGGTATCGATGTCGTCACCACGCGCGAGCCCGGCGGGTCGCCCGGTGCGGAGGCGATGCGGCTCTTGCTCCTGAACGGCGTCGTGAAGCCGTTGGGGCCGACCGCCGAAACCATGATCTTCGCCGCTGCGCGCGACGATCATGTGCAGACCACGATCGCGCCGTCGCTCGCGCGCGGCGCCTGGGTCATCTGCGACCGGTTTATGGACTCGACACGCGTCTATCAGGGCGCGCTCGGCAGTGTAGATGAGCGCATCATTCGCACGCTCGAGCGCGTAACCATCGGTGATACCATTCCCGATCTCACCTTCATCCTCGATGTTCCGGTCGAAGTCGGTTTTGCGCGCGTCTCGCACCGCGGGCAGGAGAAGGATCGCTTCGAGTCCGAAGAGATCGAGTTTCACATACAGTTGCGCGAGGCATTCTTGGCGCTCGCGCGAAGCGAGCCGAAGCGCTGTCTCGTGATTGATGCTTCGCAATCGCCTGAAACGGTCGCGACCCGTATCTGGCTTGCCGTGGTCGAACGGCTCTTGAAGCTGGGCGCGCCGCAAACCATGCCGAGGGCCGCCAGTTGATCTCCGATCCGATAGAAGGCGACAGGCTCGCCGGCAGCCCGCATCCGCGCGAGCGGTTCGACCTGATCGGCCACGCCGATACGGAAGCCGAATTGCTGGCCGCTTGGCAGGCGAACCGTCTGCCGCACGCAATCCTGCTCGGTGGCCCGCAGGGCATCGGCAAGGCGACACTCGCTTATCGCCTTACGCGTTTCGTGCTGTCAGGCGGACGGAACGACGCGGCGGATCTTTCGCTTCCCGAAGATCATCCGACTTCGCGGCAGGTCGCAGCCCTTTCGCATCCCGATTTGCTCGTGCTTCGCCGCACCAAAGAAGAAGACAAGAAAGCGATCTCGCAGGTCATTCGCGTCGAAGACACGCGCCGCCTCACTTCCTTCTTCGGTTCGACTGCAGCCTATGGCGGCTGGCGTGTCTGCGTCGTCGATGCGGTCGAAGAGATGGGGAAGGAAAGCGCGAACGCTATTCTGAAAATGCTGGAAGAGCCGCCGGGCCGTTCGCTATTCATTTTAATTTCGCACACGCCGGGCAGGTTACTGCCGACCATTCGCTCGCGCTGCCGCAGGCTCACCATGAAACCGTTGAGCAGCGGCGAGGTGGCCAAAGCGCTTTCATCGCTTTCGGAGGTCTTGCCCGATATTGATCCTATGCAATTCGCGAGTGCCGCCGAAGCGAGCCAAGGCAGCGTCGGCCGCGCGCTGTCGCTTCTCTTGGGCGGCGAGGACGGTCTGGAAATTCTGGAAATGACGCGCGCGTTGCTGGCGCGGCTACCGCAAGTGGAGTCCGCATCCATCAGTGCGCTCGGCGACAAGCTGCGCGGCGACAATCTTGGTGTGTTTGCAGAAGCCGTCGAAGACTGGCTTGCGGGTGCGGCAACGAGTGGCGACGACCCTGCGCGCCTTGCGCAGTTTGCCGAGGCATGGGACAAGGTCCGCCGCGCCACGGCGACCGCAGAGATTTATAATCTCGACCGCAAGCCCTTGGTGTTTCAGGTCTTTACGATGCTCTCGGAGGCGGCCCGCGGCTGAAGCCGATAAGGGAACGAGGGAAGTTTTTATGGCGCAGAAGCAGCGCTTCTACATAACGACCGCGATTTCGTACCCGAACGGCGCGCCGCATATCGGTCACGCTTACGAAGCGATTGCGACCGATGCGATCGCGCGCTTCAAGCGGCTCGACGGCTACGACGTTTTCTTCCTGACCGGCACCGACGAGCACGGCATGAAGATGACGCAGACCGCGGCCGCACTCGGACTGCAACCGAACGAACTTGCCCACCGTAACGCACCGCTGTTCAAGGCGATGTGCGACAAGCTGAACGTCTCTTACAGCCGCTTCATCCGCACCAGTGAGCCCGCGCATTACGAAGCGTCGAAGGCGATCTGGAAAAAGATGGAGGAGGCCGGCGATATTTATCTCGGCACCTATGCCGGCTGGTACTCCGTGCGCGATGAAGCGTTTTACGCGGAGTCGGAAACCGTCGTCGGCGAAGACAAAGTCCGCCGCGGACCGCAAGGCACGCCGGTCGAGTGGACCGAAGAGAAAACCTATTTCTTTAAGTTGTCGGCCTACGGCGACAAGCTGCTCGCGCATTACAAGAAGCATCCGGACTTCATCATGCCGGAGACACGCCGGAATGAAGTCGAAAGTTTCGTCAAAGCCGGTTTGCAGGACCTCTCGATCTCGCGCACGACGCTGACGTGGGGTGTGCCGGTGCCGGGCGCGGACGGGCACGTGATGTATGTCTGGGTCGATGCGCTGACGAACTACCTCACCGGCGTCGGCTATCCAGATACAAACGCCGAAAACTTCAAGAAGTACTGGCCCGCCGACATTCACATCATCGGCAAGGACATCGTGCGCTTTCATGCGGTCTATTGGCCGGCGTTTCTGATGTCTGCAGGCATCGAACTGCCGAAGAGCGTGCACGGTCACGGCTTCCTCTTGAACCGCGGCGAGAAAATGTCGAAGACGACCGGCAATGTCGTCGATCCGATCGACATGGCCGAACACTACGGCGTCGATCAGATCCGCTATTTCTTCTTGCGTGAAGTGCCGTTCGGACAGGACGGCAGCTATAACCACGAAGCGATCGTGAACCGCACCAATGCTGATCTCGCAAACAATCTCGGAAACCTTGCGCAACGCTCGCTTTCGATGATCGCGAAGAACTGCGAAGCGAAAGTGCCGGCGCCGGGAGCGTTGTCAGACGCCGACAAGGCAATTCTCGCCGCGACCGATGCGTTGCTTGCACAGGCGCGCGAAGCGATGAAGACGCAGCAGCTTCATCTGGTGCTGCAAGCGATCTGGTCGGTGGTCGCCGACGCGAACCAGTATTTTGCCGCCAGCGCGCCGTGGGAGTTGAAGAAGACTGATCCCGGAAAAATGGCAAGCGTGCTCTGGTGTACGGCGGAAGTCGTGCGTCAGGTCGCAATCCTCGCGCAACCTTTTGTCCCCGCAGGCAGCGCGAAACTGCTCGACCTGCTTGCTGTTCCTGAATCTTCGCGCGACTTCGCTTCGCTCGGCGAGAAAGGCCGCCTGAAAGCCGGCACGCCGTTGCCTGTGCCTGCCGGCATCTTCCCGCGTTACGTGGACGCCGAGGGCGAGAAGAAGGATTGACAATGCTGGTCGACAGCCATTGTCATCTGGATTTCCCGGATTTTGCCGCCGAGCGCGATGCCATTGTCGCGCGTGCGCGCGAACAGGGTGTCGGGCGGATGCTGACGATCAGCACCAAGGTCCATAAGTTTCCGGAAATCCGCGCGATTGCGGAGACTTATCACGACGTCTTCTGCTCGATCGGAACGCATCCGCATTACGCGGATAAAGAACCTGAAATCACGACCGCCGACCTCGTGAAATTCACCAACGACCCGAAGGTCGTCGCCATCGGCGAAGCGGGGCTCGATTATTTCCGCAACAACAGTTCGGTCGAAAACCAGGAGCAGGGCTTCCGCCGCCACATCGCAGCCGCGCGCGAAACCGGGCTGCCGCTTGTGATCCACGCCCGCGAAGCCGACGACGACGTTGCCCGGATACTCGAAGAGGAATCCGCCAAAGGCGCGTTTCCCTTCGTACTTCATTGCTTTACTGGCGGGCCTGATCTCGCGAGGCGCGGTGTTGCGCTCGGCGGTTATGTTTCGTTTTCCGGGGTGATTACGTTCAAGAAGAGCGAGGCGCTACGCGCGGTCGCGGCCAGCGTTCCCGAAGACCGGATTCTGGTCGAAACCGACGCGCCGTATCTTGCGCCCGAGCCTTATCGTGGCAAGCGCAACGAACCGGCTTACGTCACCAATACCGCACGCGCGCTTGCGGCAGCGCGCCACACGGATTTCGACACTATTGCAAGCCAGACCACGGATAACTTCTTCCGCCTCTTCTCCAAGGTTCCACGCGCGGCGTAAGCTTTGCTTGCATGACCTATACCTTCACCATTCTCGGCTGCGGCTCTTCCGGCGGCGTACCGCGCGTAGGACAAGGCTGGGGGGCGTGCGATCCAAATAACCCAAAAAACCGCCGCCGCCGCTGCTCACTCTTGGTCGAGCGCGAAACTGCGGACGGCCGCACCACGGTTCTGATCGACACTTCGCCGGATCTGCGCGAGCAACTGCTCGACGCCAATGTCAGCGCACTCGATGCGGTGCTCTATTCGCACGACCACGCCGACCATACGCACGGAATCGACGACCTGCGGCCGCTTGCATTGGTTCAGCGTAAACGCATCGATGTCTATGCCGACGAGCAGACCTCGAAACTGCTGCACGAGCGCTTCGGCTATTGCTTCGAGACGCCCCTTGGCAGCGATTATCCGCCAATCTTGCAGGAACATCGGATGCGCGAGGGCCGCGAAGTTACGATTGCCGGTAAGGGCGGGGATGTCTCGGCACTCCCTTTCCCAATGCAGCATGGTTCAAGCCAGGCGCTGGGCTTCCGGATCGGTGCTGCGGCCTATTCCTGCGACGTGAGCGACCTTCCGGCATCAAGTTTGGCGGCGCTAGAGGGGCTCGACCTGTGGATCGTGGATGCGCTCCGCTACCGGCCACATCCGAGCCACTTCTCGGTCGATGAGACGCTCGAATGGATTACGCGCGTGAAGCCTAAGCAGGCGGTGCTGACCAACCTGCACACGGATCTAGACTTCGAGGAGCTGAAGTCGCGGCTGCCAGAGAATGTCCAGCCGGCTTATGATGGGATGAAAATATCTATATAAAACAAATTGATATAACAGTTACATACGGCGATATAGGCTTCAAAGAGAAGTATCTACCTATTTGATAGAGTAAGCCATCAAGCCATTGATATTACTGTTTCTATTTCCCATAGCCGACTAGGTCCAGCCCGGTCCAATAACCTTCGAGCAGGCCATCGTGGTCGGCCTCGCCCTCTGACGCGAGAGAAGGCGCCTGATCGACCACGCGGTTGCGCCCCAAGCGCTTGGCCTCATAGAGCGCGGCGTCGGCGATCACGAGGGCGCCTGCAAGCGTCTCAGCGTCCTCGGGAACGACTGCAACGCCGACACTGGCACCAACCGGAAAACGGTTTCCATCGATTTCGACCGGCTCCTGAAGCGCCAGCCGGATTTCGTCGCCGAAGGCGCGGGCGGACGCGCGGGGGTCCAGCGCGCCGGGAAGCGCGATCAGGGCCACGAACTCG
>LNEZ01000002.1 GCA_001464215.1 Rhizobiales bacterium Ga0077548
GCATCGGCCTCAATGTCATTCAAGGTTTGAGGCTCGCGGGTGCCGATATGATCATCGGTGTCGATCTTAATCCCGAGCGTAAAGCATGGGGAGAGAAATTCGGCATGACGCATTTCGTGAATGCAGCCGAAGCCGGAAAAGATCTCGTCCCTCACCTCGTCAACATGACGAAGACGCCTGCGGACCAGATCGGCGGCGCGGATTACACCTTCGACTGCACCGGCAATGTGAACGTCATGCGGCAGGCATTGGAAGCCTGTCATCGCGGCTGGGGCGAAAGCATCGTCATCGGTGTCGCCGCTGCAGGCGCAGAGATATCGACGCGCCCGTTCCAGCTCGTCACCGGCCGCGTCTGGAAAGGCACTGCGTTTGGCGGCGCGAGAGGCCGCACCGATGTGCCGAAAATCGTGGACTGGTACATGGACGGGAAAATCCAGATCGACCCGATGATCACCCACACCATGCCGCTCTCGGACATCAACAAGGGTTTCGACCTGATGCACGCGGGAAAATCCATCCGCAGCGTCGTATTGTTTTGAATGGAGAGTTCTTGGAACAGATTTTCAAACATAAAGAAAAGCATTTCGCTTCCTTCATCGGGATCGAGATAACGAAATATTCTCCCGATCTCGTCGAAGCGACGCTGACGGCACGCGAAGAAATTTCAAATCGCGGCGGCTTTCTGCATGGCGGCGCGATCATGACGCTCGCTGACACGCTTGGCGGCGTCGGCACCACCGCCAATCTGCCGAAGGGCTACCGCACGCTGACCACCGAGAGCAAAACCAATTTTCTCTCGGCAATTCCGGTCGGCGAAACCGCCCGCGCGGAGTGCACGCCGGTTCACCGCGGCAAAACGCTGATGGTGTGGCAAACGAAGATATTTCGCGAGGACGGCAAGCTAGCGGCGCTGGTCACGCAATCACAACTCGTGATCGCGCCAAAAGAAACAAAATAATCAGCTTGCCGCCGCAGGTTCTGCTTTCCAGTTCACGAGCAACACGCCCGCTGCGCAGAGTGCCATGCCGGCAATCGCCGCTAACCCCAGTTGTTCGTTGAAGAGCGCCCACGACATTACCGCCGTCACCGCAGGCGTCAGATAAAAGAGCGAAGCAACCCTTGTCGCCGCCGAGCGCCGGATCATCAGATACAAGAGCACGATCGCGGCGCCCGATAGCACGACGACAAGCCAGGCAACCGCGAAGATGAATTCGCCGGTCCAGTTTACGTTGCGATCTTCCAGCGCAAATGCGCCGAGTGCTGCGAACGCCGCCGCCGACGTATATTGAATGGGCATCGAGGACAGAAAATCGACGCCTCCCCCGAAGCGCTTTTGATAAAGCGTGCCGACGGTAATCCCGACCAGCGAGCCGACAATCGCGCTCCAGCCCCAAAGCGTGGTGTTGCCTGACACTTTCGCCTGTACCACGAGCCAGAGACCGGCAAGGCCGAGCAGTAGCCCGCCCCATTGCACTGCTGAAACCTTTTCTCCGAGAAAACGGTTCGCAAGCGTCGAGGTCAGCACCGGCTGAAGACCGACGATAAGCGCCGCGATCCCGGCAGGCATTCCCTGCGCCATCGCAACGCACACGCCGGTCAAATACATACCATGCACGAGCACACCGCTGACGATCGAGTGCGGGATCGCGCGACCGCGCGGCAACGGCGCACGCAGAACAAGTGCAAGCAAGGTGATTGCAATCGTCGCAAAGCAAAGCCGAATCGCGACGAAGGTCAGGGGGTCGGCATGGGGCAGCGCGAATTTGTTGCCGATAAAGCCCGTGCTCCAGAACAGCACGAACAGCACGGGCGCTGCCTTGACGATCAATTCGAGGGAACGGGAAGAGCTTTCGGGCATTGGTCGGGTCTATGAGGGCCGGCCCTTTTGCCAGCGCAACTGCCCGAGATCAATGCACTTAACCGGTCGTTAAGAGAGAATGCGCAACATGACTGGAAATGAGCCTGCCTGAGCCAATAGACATGGACGAGCGCCGCCACACGCCGCGCCACCGCACTTTCCTGCAAGGGCGCGTGTTTTATAACAGCCGCCGCCAGAGCGCGGATTGCATCATCCGTGAACTGACGGATGAAGGCGCGCGGCTTTCCTTCACCGATCCGGTGGCACTCCCGCACGCCTTTGAGCTGCATATTCCGAACCGCGACCAGACGCTTCGCGTCGAGACCATCTGGAACCACGGCACCGATGTAGGCGTCGCCTTCGGCAAGCTGGACGCGCATACCGGCGCGACCACCGTGCCGGCGATCCAGCCAGCGGCGAACGACCAGACTTTGCTCGAACGTATCGAAAAGCTCGAAAAAGAACTTGGAGCCCTGCGCCGCCGCATCTCCGAAATCGAACTGAAGAGCAGCTGACGCCGGGCTCCGGTCCGCGCTACTGCCGTTCGTTTCCGATCCCCGACAACAGATAGCCCAAGAGCGCACCGATCAGCGCACCGACGGCGCTCGGCTCTAGAACCTTCTCTAGCCCGAGAATCAGGATCAACGGCGCGAGTACCGAGATCGCAAGCACCTGGATCGTGCGAAGACTGATCGCCCCGCCCTGCCGCATATGCTGATACATGACTGCGCCGATTGCGATCGGGATGGTCAAAGCCGCAATGATCTCGATCCAGAACCGCGTTGCCTGCATAGTGGCATTCATGAAACCCCTCCTGTTTAAATCGCCGTGCCGGCGATAGTGTCCCCAATATAAATACAGCCCCAACGCGCAATACGAAGGAACCGGAATGATCGACCTCTACACTTGGACAACGCCGAACGGACGAAAAGTTTCCATCGCGCTCGAAGAAATGGGGCTGCCTTACACGGTCCATCCTATCGACATCGGCAAGGGCGAGCAGTTCGCTCCCGATTTCCTGAAAATCTCGTCCAATAACCGCATCCCCGCCATCGTGGACCGCGAATCGAACTACTCTTTGTTCGAGTCCGGGGCGATCCTGATGTATCTCGCCGAAAAAACCAGCAAGCTGATGCCCAAAGACCTGTCTTCCCGCTATCGCGTAATCGAGTGGCTGATGTGGCAGATGGGCGGCATCGGCCCGATGCTCGGCCAGGCGCATCACTTTTTGAAATACAACGTTGGAAAAGCGCCCTATGCGGAAGAGCGTTATGGCAAGGAAGCCAACCGTCTCTATCGGGTTCTGAACACCCGCCTCGATGACCGCGAGTACATGGCGGGCGACTACTCGATTGCCGATATCGCAACCTGGCCGTGGATCTCGCGCTTCGAATGGCAGCAGATCGATCTCAACGAGTATCCGAACGTGAAGCGCTGGTATCTCGAAATTGCGAAGCGTCCCGCTGTAATGAAAGGCTATCAGGTGCCGAAAGAAGTGGGACCGATCCCGATGCCCAAATGATTTTTCGCTGGATCGCTTCCCTGTGGCGCGGCGACCTTCCGCTCGCCCGCGTCTTCTGGGAATACACGATCGGCTGGGGCACGTTGATAAATCTGTTGTGCACCGGCGCGGCGCTGATCGTGTTCTTAAAAAGCGGACCGGTGTGGCTGGGCTTACTTTTGCATTTTGTAGTAGTGCCAATGAATGCAGTGCTCGTTACATCCGTCTGGCGCGCGGCGGCACGCGAAAACGGTTCATGGCTCGCGGGTTTTGCCCGGCCCGCTAGCGTGGTCTGGTTCGTGGCGATGCTCGTCGTCTGACGCTCAATTCTGCTTTTGCAGACGCTTCAACATATCGAGCCCTTCTTTCTCCAGCTTCTTGACCAATTCGTCGTCATCATCGTCTTCTTTCTGACGGTCGGCATCGGTAACCGGCTTGATGCATTCGGCATTGCTCGATGCATCGACGGCGCCATAAGGCCGCTTGCCCGGTAACTGCTGTTCGCAAAGAAGAAAGTCGGCGGCCTTGCCCGGAACGGTCTTGCCGCAGGAACTGCTGAACGTACTGCCCGGCGCACTTCCGCTCAGGTGGCAGTTCACCTGACAATGTGTCGGCTGATCGTAGGGGTTGGTAATCGTCACCCGCAGCGTGAGCTTATCCGCTGAGATCTGGCACACAAATTTCGGCGACGTTTGCGCGGAAGCCGCGAAAGAAACAAGCAGCACGAGAATGCTTCCCGCAATCGACTTCGCAAGAATCATTTTCCTGACCTCAATATCATTGCTGCAAAAGCGCCGAAGATTATCGCCGGCATCAGCCAAAAATACTGGCCACGGGCATACGTAAGAAAGAAAAACAGCAGCGTAAAACTGAGAAGCACCGCGAAGCGTATCCACTTCGCGGCGCCCATCATTTTAACCCACCATTTGTCAGTCTTCGTCAAACGGGATCGGCCGCATGATGAAGTAAAGCCCGAGCGTGGCTGCGAGCAGCGCACCGGCTAGAATCGGCGCCCAGATATCTCCGGTCGAAACCCGTACCGCGATCAGCACGAGACATACGACCGAGCCGAGCGCGGGCACGAAGGCAGGCACCTCGAACTTGCCGGGCTTCTCCCCTTTCCGCCGCTGCAACACGACGAGTGCCGCGTTAACGACGCAGAACACGGTCAGCAGAAGAAGCACGGTCGCCGCGGCGAGATTTCCGATCGTGCCGTAAAGCGCGAGCGGCGCCAGAACCGCGAACAGAACGAAGATCGCGATATGCGGGGTCTTGGTGCTCTTGTGCACTCGGCCCAGGAACGAAGGCAGCAATCCCTGCCGCGACATCCCATAGACCAGACGAGACGCGGTTACGTAATTTACAAGAGCGGTATTGGCGACCGCGAAAATCGTGATCAGCGTGAAGATAATCGCCGGGAACGCAGGTGCGGCTTTTGAGACAACCGCAGTCAGCGGGCTCGGTGCCTTCGCAAGTTCGCCATAGGGCACGACCGAGACCGCGGTGATTGCGACCGCGATGTAAAGAATTGCCGCCATCACCATGGCCGCGATCAGCCCGATCGGCAGTGTCGTTTCAGGATTTTTGCATTCTTCCGCGACGTTGATCGTGTCCTCGAAACCAAGGAAAGCGAAAAACGTGAGCACGGCACCGTTCAGAATAATCAGGAAGAAGGCGTCACTGCCGAGGCCGGTCGGGATTTCGAGAAGATTGACGCTGCCCCAATAGCTGAAACCGACCGCAATCACGATCAGCAAGCCGGATGCCTCGATCAGCGTGCAGAGCACGTTCACCCACATCGCCTCGCGAATGCCGCGAAACGCGATACCCGCCATCAGGAGCAGGAAGCCGACCGCAATGAACTCGACCGGGATTTGCTGCCAGCCGAATATCTGCGCGACATTCGCCGCCATCACGCGCGACTGGGTCGCAACCGACGTGAGCCCGGAGCAAACCACGGCAATGCCGACCACGAAGCTCAAGAGCGGCACCTTGTAGGCGCGTTGCGTGACATAGGCCGCGCCCGCCGCGCGCGGATAGCGTGAAATGATCGAAGCGTAAGAGAGCGCCGTTAGCAGCGCCACCACGAGCGAGGCGATGAATGCGAGCCATACCGCGTTGCCGGCGATACCCGCCGCCTGCCCGATCAGCCCGTAAATGCCGGCGCCGAGCATGGAGCCGAGGCCGTAAAGTGCAAGCTGTGTCGGGCCGATGGAGCGGTGAAGTTTAGGTTCGTCTTTGAAGACAGTCGCCGCGGTGTCCGTCATGGGTCAATCCCTTGAAAGCGTTGCACCAGCATCCCCGAGAGGATGCTAAAGTGGTGCGAACGCTTTTGTCGAGACGAGATTAGCGGCTTATCCCGCGCTGCGGACCTGCGAGCCGCCACACTAGCGGAACGTGCCGCGTGCCATCCATGCTGCAAAGAAAAGCATCAGCGTCAGGCCGGCCAGTTCCCAATGCACTATCTTGCGGATGCGCTGCATTTTCACAGGATCGACCTCGGGCACCTTGCCTGCCTGAGTCTCCTTGCGCCAGCGAATGAACTCCATGGTCGGAATCGCGGAAATCGCGCCGACGAGTACGAAGATCGCGATCTTGGTCAGGAAGGCATGGTTCGTGAGATAATAGTACCAGCCCTTCTCGAAGAAATAGACGCGCAGGCCCCCGATGATGAGAACCGCGCCGGCTGCCGCGCCATAGATGCCGTCATAGACCTGCAAGCGCCGCGCGGTCTCTAGCGTGAACGGCTGGCGCAACAGGATCATCTCCGCAGCGAGGGTCACGAACAGCGCCACGAAAGCGAGATGATGCAGGAAAGCGAAGGTAACGGTCATATGGCTGGCTCCGGTTTGCGGCCCGCTGTTATGCTAGCTTCATGCCGTCTCGGGAGGACGTCAAATGCACGAAGGAAAACGTAGCGGCGGCAGGCTCGACGTCGATGACTGGCTTTCGAAGGCGCGCGGGGCACGCATGATAGCGCTCGATCACCCGCTGCAAAAGGGTATGCCGATCTATCCGACCCACCCGCCCTTTCACATCACGCTGAATAACCGCCACGGCGACATTCACCGCGGCTGCGGCTTCTCCTCCTCCAACGAACTCATCATCACCAGCACGCATACCTCGACCCATATCGACGCGCTCTCGCACGTCTCCGAGAATGGAATGCTGCATGGCGGCGTCGATGCGGCAAAGGCCCAGCAAGGCACGGAACTGTTCAAGGAACACGGCGTCGAGACGATTGAGCCCATCTTCCGGCGCGGCGTGCTGCTCGATATCGCCCGCGCGAAAAAGAAAGATGTACTCGCGCCTGCGGAAGAAATCACCGTCGATGATCTTGCGCTCGCGCTGAAGAACGCCGATGTCGCGGTCAATCCCGGCGACATCATCCTGCTCCGCACCGGCTGGACCAAATACTGGACCGACTCTCGCAGGTATCTCGGCCTCGACAGCGCGGGCACGCCGGGCGTGGCAAGCGCGGGCGCGGAATGGCTAGCTTCGAAAAAGCCGTTCGCGGTCGGAAACGACACCGCGGGCTTCGAGCAGATCGTGCAGACCAATATCACCATGGATGCGCACCGCATCCTGATCGCGCAGCACGGCATTCACATCATCGAGAATCTCGATCTCGAGGAACTGGCGGGCTGCGGGCGCGCGGACTTCGCTTTCGTAACGCTCCCTTTGCGCATCAAGGGCGCGACCGGCTCGCCGTTACGTCCGGTAGCGCTGGTCTAGGCCGTCGCAATCTAACAACCCGCCAGAGCCAAAGCGCGAAGGCGACAGCAAGCACTGCAAATGCAATCCAGAGCAGAAGCGCGCTGAACGGGCGGTCGGTGAAGACGGAAAGTTCGTCCCGCGAGATCACGAGCGACTGGCGCAGACTCTGTTCAAGCTGCTGCCCGTAATAGAGCGCGAGACAGAATACGAGCCGGTTCCAGCCGAGCAGCAGGCATATAGCGCCGAACACGCCGAAGCAGACTGCGAATGCGATGTCCCAGCCGCTGTGATGCACTTCCCATGCGAGCCAGAGCGAGGCTGCGATAGCGATTGCCGACAGAATGCGTAGCAGCAGCGGCCAGCGTGGGCCGGTCGCTAGCGTTGGCACCAGCCAGCGCTTGAACGTCGAAAACCAGAGCTGCGGCGAATAAAGGCAAAGCATCGCCTCGCCGACAACGATCACGGCAGGTGCCACGACGAGAAAATCGAAACCGTTGAACAACGCCTCGTTGCCGAGCGTGAAACGCAGGCGGCCGGTGATGATATCGATACCGGCGGTGGAAACGAGAAGCCCCAGCAGCGTCATGCCGGCCGCGCGCAGATGCGAGCGGCGCGCGAAGGCCACCGCCATTGCAAGCACGAGAAAAATCGTTGCGGCATATTCCGGCGGGCCGAGCAGCAGAAAGTGCCGCGCGAAATACATCGCAAGCCCGATGTTGAGGGCAATAGCGATAACGCCTGCAATCAGAAGCGTGAGCCAGGTCCACCGAAACGGCGGCAGCCCGCGCGTAAGCCAGCCAACCGACATAAGCAGCACACCCAGAATACACATGGAGCTTGCAATCAGCGCCGGGAAAAATTCCGCGCTCGCGAATTCGCGGAACCCGGCGCTGTAGCCGCCGAGTAAAACGGCACCCCCGATCACGATCAGCAATCCGCCGAGCAGAAGGTTCGACACCTTCTCGCCGTAAAGCACCAACCCTTCCATGCCCGCCCCCGCAGTCACATGAAATAATTCGCTGCTTTGCGCGGCGTAGCAAGCCCTCGACTGCCGGGCACGATCGGCAGCGTTCATCACCGGTACATACGCGATGCGCGAATCTATCGGCAGGGAACTACGAGACCGTCCGGCGGTTATCGGCGAGCCGATCGCATCCGGAGCGAGCGGAGTAACCCGAAGTCTAATCCCCCGAAGTTCAATCCCCCATGGAGGAGATGCTTATGCGCAACCTCATCGTTTCTTCGCTATTCGCCGCCGCTTTCATCGTCGGCGGTTCCGCCGCCTGGCAGGCCAACGCCGCGTCCTTCGCCAAAGGCACGCCGGAAGTAACCAGCCAGACCGAAAACGTCCGCTGCTGGCGTAATGCCCCACGCGACGGCTGCGGCTGGGGCTGGCGCCGCACCCGCTGGGGCAGCTGCCGTCCTTGCTGATCTCTGACGCGATTCGATAGCGCGCTTGGCATTTATGCCATTCGCGCCAATCAAAAAAGAAAGCCCCGCCGGGAAACCGGCGGGGCTTTTAGCGCGCTAACGCGCGTGGCCTCTAGGCCATTCGCGTAAACAAAAAATGGGCTTGCCCTATTCGCGCCAATCAAAAACGAAAAACCCCGCCGGGAAACCGGCGGGGTTTCTTTTTATTCAGGCCGCCAGAACGAGAACAGCAATTGCTTGCAGGCTTGCAGCGCGAGTGCCACGCCGAGCAGGATCACGCCATAGGCCCAGTTTCTGGCGATCTCGAGCGTGAGCGAAGTGCGGCCGTCTTCAAGCGTGGAAATCCACGGATGCGTGACGAGCGGCGGCTGCCCGCCCCGGACTAAGCTCACGCCGAAATAGATCAGCCAGCACGCAACGGCGAGCATCAGAAGAAGCGCAAACCTGAAACGCCAGACCATTCCTTCGCGTTCGGCGCGCCGCGCGAACACGAAGCAGACAAGCGCCGCTGCGGTGGCAACCGCGATGATGCGAAGATCGGTGAACATTAGCGCGCTTGGCCCTTAGGCCATTCGCGCAAAAATAAACTCACTACGTTTTCCCACCGATGTCAGAATGAAAATAAGGCTTACCAGTCGGCGCGGACGGCAGATAATAAGAGCCGAAGCGCAGCGCCACGACCGCGAGCGCCAGGATCAGGATGGCCCCCGCCGTCATCAGCGTTTCCATCTCGGGGGCTTTATGCGTGGTGACGACCACGACGACATGGCGCGTGACAGCGGTGATCGCGACATAGATCAGAAAGCGCACCGGCATCCGGTTGGTCTTGAAATAGATGCCGACCATCGCACCGATCTCGAGATAGATGAATAAGAGCAACAGATCCTCGATCGAAGCCTGCCCGCGCCCGACCATGGCCCAGAACGTTGCGACCGCGGCCCAGACGGTGGAAGCGCCGATCGCAAACAGGCCGAGGAGATGAAAACCCTCGACCAGAAGATTGCCGGAATGGTTCACTAAGCGCCGGATACCCGCCTCCGCTTGCCGCTCGGTCAGATGTGCTGGTTTCTTAGTCATGGTGCCCCTCTGATCTGCCCCCTTTGAAGTGGTCCTCCCTGAAGTATAATTTTCGGACGGAGGATGAGTTCGATGGCGAGGAAGAGGCATACAGCGGAAGAGATTGTCG
>LNEZ01000003.1 GCA_001464215.1 Rhizobiales bacterium Ga0077548
GCTGCCACGAGATTGCGTATATCGCTTATGGCGAGTTGCTAACCCGCGGCACGGTCGAGCAGGTTATCGAGCAGTCGAAGCTGATTACGTACAATGTCAGCGGCGAAGAGCTGCAGAATCTTCTGCATCGACTCGACGGCAAGCCCGGCGTCGATATGGTGGCACCCTTCGGCACGAGCCTGCACGTGTCCGGCCGCGACGAGAAGAAACTGGAAGCGGCGATCAAGCTTTATCGTGCCGACAAAAAATTCGTCTGGACGCGCTCCGAGCCTTCGCTCGAAGACGTGTTCATCGAGTTAATGAACCGCTCGAAGGATAACTTCCAATGAGCTGGCTTGACATCATCCGTGCTCCGGGGTTCTGGCGCCGCGTCCGCGCGATGCTGACGAAGGAGTTCATCCAGCTCCGCCGCGACCGCGTCTCGTTCGCGATGATCGTGATGATCCCGGTGATGCAGCTCGTGCTGTTCGGCTTTGCGATCAACACTACGCCGCGCAACCTGCCGACGGCAGTGCTATTGCAGGAAACGAGCGATGTTGGGCGCGCCATCTTGGCTGCCATCGAGCGCACGCAGTACTTCAAGATCACGCACCGGCTCTCCTCGGCGGAGGAATTCGATCGCGTGCTCGCGTCCGGCAAAGTGCTGTTCGCGATCGAAATCCCGGCAGGCTTCGAACGCGCGTTGCGGCGAGGGGACAAGCCGGCGCTGCTTGTCGCGGCTGACGCGACCGACCCGGTGGCTTCGGGGACGGCGCTCGGCTCGCTCGGCCGCATCGTCGAGCTTGCGCTGAAGAACGAGCGGATGTTGCCGGACCAGACCGAACCTCTGTTCGAAATCAGAAGTCACGCGCGTTACAACCCGGCGGCGGTAAGTTCGCTCAACATCGTTCCGGGTCTCGTCGGTACGATCCTGACCATGACCATGCTGATTTTTACTGCCCTCTCTGTCACGCGCGAAGTCGAGCGCGGCACTATGGAAAGCCTACTGTCGATGCCGATCTCGCCACTGGAGATCATGATCGGGAAGATCATTCCCTACATCATCGTCGGCTTCACGCAGGCGACGCTGATCATTGGCTTCGGCGTTTTTCTCTTTGGCGTGCCGATATTGGGCAGCCTTTTCCTGCTCGCGTTACTCTCGACACTTTTCATCGCGACCAATCTTTCGATCGGCTATTCCTTCTCGACGGTCGCGCAGAACCAGTTGCAGGCGATCCAGATGACCTTCATGTTTTTCCTGCCCAACATTCTTTTGTCGGGCTTCATGTTTCCGTTCGCCGGAATGCCGGGCTGGGCGCAGTGGATCGGCGAGGCGTTGCCGCTCACGCATTATCTGCGCATCGTCCGTTCGATCATGCTGAAGGGCGCGGGCTTCACCGAGTTGCAATACGATATGATCGCGCTGTTCGTGCTGATGCTGGTTGCAATGACGATTGCGGTGACGCGGTTCAGACGGACGTTGGATTGATTACTTCAGCTTTTTGATGAGTTCCTGCGCCGCTGCCGGCGCACGGACTTTGCCTTCATGAATAAAGTAGATGAAGACATCTCGCGGCTGCGCGGCGGGCTTCGTCTTGTCAGCGTGCGGGAGCGAAGCGACATCTTTGCCTGATGCCCATGTTTTCGCGTGCTTTGCCCAAGCTTCGATATCTTTCGGCGGATAGCCGGTCTTCACTTTATCTTTGCCGCGCTGGAGCCGCGCATAGACGAAATCGCCGGTGATGTCGGCGATGTTCACATAGCCGATGTGATCGGTGTAGCAGATGGATACGCCGAATTCGCGAGCGAGCTTGATAAACGCGGGCGTCGAGAAGGTTTCGTTACGCGGCTCCACGACATGACGGATGGCGCGTCCGTCGAATTTCTGCGGCAACAATTCCAGAAATTTCCCGAAATCGGCCTCGTCGAATTTCTTCGTCGGCGCGAATTGCCAGAGCAGGGGGCCTAGCTTTTCGCCAAGCTCCGTCACGCCACTATCCATAAAGCGCTTCACGGAGTCGCCGGCTTCGGCAAGCACCCGGCGGTTCACGGCATAGCGCACCCCTTTGAGTGCGAAGACAAAGCCGTCCGGTACTTCGCTTGCCCATTTCTTAAAGGTCTTTGCGTTTTGCGTGCGATAGAAGGTGCCGTTCACTTCGATCGAAGTAAGCTGATGGCTTGCGTATTCCAGTTCCTTCGCGTGCGTCAGGCCCTTCGGATAAAATACGCCGCGCCATGGCTCGTAGGTCCAGCCGCCAATGCCCGCGTAAATCTTTCCAAGTTTCGCCATCAGATGAAGTGCCCCGGAAACAGATCGACGATTTTCGCTCCGGTTTCTTTCGTGACCAGCTCCGCAATCTTGCTGCGGTGACATTCTTCCGGCTTGCGTTCGTAACACAAGAGGCAAACCTTCTTGCCCGCTTCGACGAGCTTGTTCAGTTCCGCAAGTTCTTCCTGCGCGGGCTTGGTCTTGATGTGCTTGCCGTAGATCTTCCAAAGCTTGCCGTAGTTTCCGGCGCGTGCGGCTTCGCGGCCTTCAGCCGGCGTGCCGAGCTTCTGGAAATGCAGGTAGGCGATGCCAGCCTCATCGAGTGCCGCGGACAGCGCTTTCTTGGAGAAACCGGCCCGGCGGGAGGCTGCGACCGCGCGGGTGTCGACCAAAATCTTCACTTTGGCGCGCTGCAGCGCGTCGATCACGTCGGAAAGCGGTGCCTGCTCATAGCCGATGGTGAATAGGGAAGGCATACGGTCCTGTTATTCCAGCGCTATTCACAAAGTTTCGGGTCGGTGAAACTATCCCTCGTTACGAAGTGTTCCCGCAATACTGCCCGGGCATACAGGCAGTGCGATGGCCGCGAAAGGCGCGGCCACAGTATTTTTTCTGGGAGGTTTTCATGCTCGCCGTCAATCGCCGCACCCTGATGATGGGTGCCGCCGCCGTCACCGCCTATGCCACCGTGCGTAGCGACTATGTCTTCGCGCAGGCCATGGAAGGCCCGTTCAAGCAGGTGCCGCTGCCTTATGCATCCGACAAGAACGAGCCGCATATCGATAAGATGACGATGGAAATCCATCACGGCCGTCATCACGTGGCCTTCATCAACAATCTGAACAACGCGGCAAAAGACAACGCCGATTTGTTCAAGAAGCCCATTCACGAACTGCTCGCAAATCTCTCGAGCGCTCCAGAAAATCTTCGCGGCGTGCTGCGCAACTCCGGCGGCGGCCACGCGAACCACACGATGTTCTGGCAGGTCATGGGCGGCGCCGGCGGCGCTCCGACGGGTGCAATAGCTGCCGCGATCAATGATGGTTTCGGCGACTTCGGAAAATTGCAGGAAACCTTCAATGCGCGCGGTACGGCCGTGTTCGGCTCGGGCTGGGCGTTCGTCGTTTCCGACAAGGCGGGCAAGCTCTCGCTGGTCACCACGCCAAACCAGGATAACCCGCTCATGAATGGTCAGATGCCGATCTTCGGCAACGACGTCTGGGAACACGCCTATTACCTGAAGTATCAGAACCGCCGCGCTGACTATATGAAGTCGTGGTGGAACGTCGTGAACTGGGATGTCATCAACCAGCGTTACGCCGACGCGAAGGCCGGAAAATTCACGGTTTGATTTCTGCGTAGCAGAACGGCAAAGGCGCGGTTTCGGCCGCGCCTTTTTCTGTGCCATAACGCGGCGCGAATTTCGGGAGAGAATAATGCGCGTTGCGGTGATGGCGGCTGGTGCCTTGGGTGCCTGTTTCGGTGGGCGGTTGGCAGAAGCAGGGCACGAAGTACACTTCATCGCGCGCGGCGCGCACAAAGAGGCGATCGAGCGGAGCGGTCTGAAAGTAAAGAGTGCGCTCGGAGACATTCACGTCAAGAAGCCCAATGTTACTGAAGACCCGAAGCAAGTCGGCGTAGTTGATATTGTTTTCTTCGCAGTGAAGCTCTGGGATACCGAGAAAGCAGGCGAACTATCGAAACCCTTTGTCGGCAAGGACACACGCGTGCTTACGATGCAGAACGGTATCGATTCGGTAGACCGATTGAAGCCGATCCTCGGGGACGTGGTCGCCTTCACGCCGACGCGCATTTCCGCCGTGATCACCGCGCCCGGCGAAGTTGTTCAGCACGGTACGTTTGCGAATTTCCGCTGTGGCTTTTTGGACGGCCGCGACGATACGCGTTTGCAAAGCCTTTGCGAAGAGTTGCGCAAAGCGAAGGTCGAAGCCAATTTCTCCAAGACCGTGCGCGAAGACCTGTGGGAGAAGTTCGTATTTCTCATCGCAATGTCGGGAGCCACCGCGAGCACACGTTCGTCAATCGGGCCTATTCTTGCCGATCCGGACACTGCCGCGCTGTTTGTCTCTTTGATGAACGAGACCGAGGCCGTGGGCATCAAGGAGGGTGTTTCGCTTGAAGGACAAGCGGACAAGCTGCTTGCCCGCGCAAAAGGCGCGCTGCCGACGATCAAGGCTTCGATGTGCGAGGACGTTGAGCGTGGCAATAGGCTCGAGCTTGACTGGCTGCAAGGCAAAGTCCTCGAACTCGGCAGGAAGCATGGTGTCGCGACACCGGCGAACGAGTATGTTTATAAGACGCTGAAGCTGCTCCGGAACGGAAAAAAAGTTTAAGAAACTTCGCGCGGCTTCGAGCGTTATGGCCTCTGGAAAACAGAGGCCGCATTTGACCAAGAGATTCATCGCTTTCATCAACGCTTCTGCCGGGGCGGCTAAAGCGAAAAGCAAGGACGATCTGCGCGGATCGCTCGCCGAAATCTTCAACAAATACGATATCGAGGCCGATATCCGTTTCCCTCATGCGGAGGAACTGCCTCATGTATTGAGGAAAGCGAGTGAAACAGAAATCGCAGGTATCATTGTAGGCGGCGGGGACGGCACCATCCGAACCGCAGCGGCGGCACTCGCCGGTTCGAAAACCCCGCTTGGTGTGCTGCCGCTCGGCACGCTCAATCATTTTTCGAAAGACCTGGGACTGCCGCAGAAACTTCAAGATGCAGTCGGCGTTATCGCTGCCGGCAATGTGGCGCGCGTCGATGTCGCTGAGGTCAACGGCGAAGTCTTCATCAACAACTCATCGATCGGCATCTATCCGTTCCTGGTACTGGATCGTGAGCGAATGCAGGAAGAAGAGGGCAAACAGAAATGGCACGCTGCAATCTATGCGGCCGTCCGCGCAATGAAGAAATTTCCGTTGCGCAAGCTACGCGTGCGCGTCGAAAACGAAATGGCACTGCACCGCAGCCCGATTGTCTTCGTAGGAAATAACGATTACGGGCTCGACGCCGGAAAAATAGGGAAACGCGAGCGGATTGATCGCGGCGAACTGTCGATCCACATCGCCAATGTAGAATCGCGGACGGGCTTTCTCTCGCTAGTGCTGCGCGGTTTGCTGGGCAAGCTGAAATACAGCCGCGATCTGAAAACGCTGAAGGGTAGGTTCGCGGAGATTACTTCGCGCACCAGCCGGCTGCCGGTCGCGCTGGATGGTGAGGTGGAGTTTCTGCAACCGCCGTTGCGTTACATAATCCGGAAGCAGGCGCTGCAAGTATTTGTGCCGGAGGCGGTGGAGAGTAAGGCGTGAGGAAGATCGCGCATATCTCCGATATGCATTTCGGTTCACATGAGCCGCTGGTGACGGCGGAGCTCGTAAAAAACGTTCACGCGCAGCAGCCAGATCTCGTCGTGCTCTCCGGCGACTTCACCCAACGCGCGCGACTTTGGCAATTCAAAGAAGCGCGTGATTTTGTCAATGAGCTACCGGAGCCGAAGCTTGTTATTCCCGGCAATCACGATGTGCCGCTTTTCAGTATCGTCGCACGCCTGTTCTGGCCATTCTCCGGTTACAACAAATATATCGAGCCGCTCGGCGTCGCGGGTGCCGCCTATCGCGACGAAGAAATGGCGGTGCTCGGCCTCAACACCGCGCGGCGCTTTACCGGCAAGAACGGACGCATCTCGGAGGAGCAGATTGCGGAGATCGAGAAATTCTTCGCGGACTTAGGCGAGGGTGTGACGCGCATCCTCGTTACGCACCACCCGGTCGGGCAGGCCGCAAACGAGGTCTTTGTGGATCTTGCTTTCGGTTCGCAACTCGCGCTGCCGCGCGTCGTCCATGCCGGGGTGCAGATGCTGTTGTCCGGACATCATCATCGCTGCCTTAGCGGCACGATTGAAGAGACCGAAGATAGAGAGCAGGCGCTGATCGTTTATGCGGGGACCGCAAACTCGACGCGCACGCGCGAGGGAGACGGCAACACCTACAACCTGATCGAAGTGGATGGGCACGATATCAAGGTGGAGGTGATGCGCTGGGTGCCGGGCGGCGGTTTCAAGGAAGCGCGAACGTCACGCTATCGTTATGGTGGGGATGGCTGGGAGTTGTTGCCCGCGCGTCCATAATTCCTATGATGCCGGGCAGAGGGAATCCGATGCCGGCAATCACATTCAAAGCTCCCGCCGATTACACGCAGGCGGAATATCTCAAGCTGCTTAGCGGCTGGGAAAACGAGCTTCCCAAGTCGCAGGACAAGAAAGACATCGCGGTCGTTGGCGCCGGGATCTCCGGGCTCCTGTGCGGATGGTTGTTGCAGCGCGCGGGACACCGCGTTCGCATTTATGAGGCGAACAATATTCCGGGCGGGCGCGTCAAGACGATGCGCGACGGGTTCACGAGCGGGCTTTACGCGGAAGCGGGAGCGATGCGCATTCCCGCGAAGCACAAGCTGACGCTCGGTCTTACGAAGCAGTTTGGGCTTTCGACGTGGAACTTCAGGAATTCATGCGACCAGACTTTTCTTCACTTCAGCAATAAGAAAACACCGCGCACCAGGATCAAGACCGAGAAGCTCGGCCCGCTCGGTATGTTCGGTCTCGCGAAAAACGATCCAGCTTACGAGCAGGTTGCCGACCAGATTTTCCTGCTTTGTCTGAATAATTTCATCAAGCGCAAGTGCGATCTGCCGGACAGTTTCAATGTTGATGAGATAAACGAAAACTCATCCTCGCCGGATGATCTTAAGAAATATCACCAGATACGCGCCGCGCTCGATGTGTTGTCGCTGCGCGAGTTTCTCAAAGACGAGGCTTATCTTACGCGCGAAAAGAAAATAGAGACGAAGCTTTCCGCGACGGCACAGGATTTCGTGGTTCTGATCGAAAACCTGGAGAGTCTGCTCTCGACGTCGATGACCGCGGTGCTTGACGATCTCCTTGCGCTGGGCAGCAGCGAATATAAACAAATCGCCGGTGGTATGGATTTGCTTCCGCGAAAGCTCGCGGAAGAAGTGTCGGGCTTCACCGAATATAACCAGCGCGTCGTCGCGGTGGATACGAACGACAAGCTTCGCAGCGATCGGGTGTATGTAGAACTTGAAAATCGCGCGACCGGGAATAAATCGACACGGAAGTTCGACCTGATTGTTTACGCCATTCCTTTTACCGGCCTGCGGCATATCAGGACGAATGGATTCACCGATTTCGCGAAGAACCGCGCCATACGTCAGCTGCATTACGACAATGCCTGCAAAGTCGTGCTCGAATTTTCGGAACCGTTCTGGGACGAGGAGAAAATCACCGGCGGTTCGACGATCACGGATTTTCCGATCCGCCGCATTGTCTATCCGATCAAGGAGCAGCATGGGAAAAACGGCCGCTGCGTGTTGCTCGCAAGCTATACGTGGGGCGCGGACAGTTTGCGCTGGAGCGCGTTGAAACCGCATGACCGTATTCGCCATGCGCTGAGCGATGTCGCGCAGGTGCACGGCACGACTTATGAAGAGCTTGCGCCGAAGTGCGTGGGCGGGATGTCGCACACCTGGGATCAGGACGAGTTTGCGAGCGGGGCGTTCGCGCTGTTCGAGCCGTATCAGCTTGGCGATCTGTTCACCGATGTCTGGCGGCCGTCTGGATTATCGCATTATTGCGGCGAGCATACTTCGCTGAAGCATGGCTGGATCGAAGGTGCAGTGGAGTCTGCCCTTCGCTGCGCGTCCGAGATTTGCAGCCGCGTTGCGAGTGATCCTTCGCTGACCGAGAAGCACGAAGCCTCGAAGGGTCCGCAGTTCGCTTGAGTCCAAACAAAAAAGCCCGCTCTTTCGAGCGGGCTTTCTGATTTTGTATCTGGTCGAGTGGATTAGAAATCCATCCCGCCACCAAAGCCGGCCCTGGCCGGCTTTGGAATCTTAAATGATGGGCGGTCTGATTTCTGACTACGTCAGAAATCCATCCCGCCC
>LNEZ01000004.1 GCA_001464215.1 Rhizobiales bacterium Ga0077548
CAAAGCCGGCCCTGGCCGGCTTTGGAATCTTAAATGATGGGCGGTCTGATTTCTGACTACGTCAGAAATCCATCCCGCCCATACCGCCGCCCGGCATCTGGGGAGCGCCAGCGCCGCCCTTCTTCGGGAGTTCGGCAACCATCGCTTCCGTCGTGATCAGAAGACCAGCAACCGAAGCTGCGTCCTGAAGCGCGGTACGCACAACCTTGGTCGGGTCGATGATGCCCTTCTTGACCATATCGACGTAATTACCCGACTGCGCGTCGAAGCCGAACGAGTAAGAGTCGTTCTCGAGGATCTTGCCGACGATGACCGAACCGTCTTCGCCCGCATTGAGCGCGATCTGACGGGCAGGCGACTGGATCGCTTTTTTGACGATCTCGACGCCGGTACGCTGGTCGTCGTTTTCCGGCTTCAGACGCGCGAGCGCCTTGACTGCGCGGAGGAGGGCAACGCCGCCACCCGGCAGCACGCCTTCTTCCACGGCCGCGCGGGTCGCGTGCATGGCATCGTCCACGCGATCCTTCTTTTCCTTCACTTCGATTTCGGTCGCACCGCCGACGCGGAGAACCGCAACACCGCCCGCGAGTTTCGCGAGACGTTCCTGCAGCTTTTCCTTGTCGTAGTCCGAGGTGGTTTCCTCGATCTGCGCCTTGATCTGGTTAACGCGTGCTTCGATGTCGGCCTTCTTGCCGGCGCCGTTCACGATCGTGGTGTTTTCCT
>LNEZ01000005.1 GCA_001464215.1 Rhizobiales bacterium Ga0077548
GCCGTGTTCAGAACGAATGTGGGCGCCCAGACAAACAGGGCGGCTACAAGAACAAGGCAAACCAGGCCAGCAATCCACACGCGCTTCATCTGCTCACAAATTCATCTTTGTCCAAAGGTACATAACCCCCGCAGCGACATTGTGGATGCATCCAGAACGGGCCCCCAAGGGTATCTTCCATGCAATGCTTGTCCCCGTCTCATCCCCCCATCGCCCGTTAGAGATTGCCGTTATCGGCTCCGGCATTTCCGGAATGTCAGCCGCCTGGCTGCTTTCCCAGCGGCATCGGGTCACAGTCTATGAACGCGACGCCCGGCTGGGCGGCCACAGCAATACGGTGGAGGCACCCTCGCCGTTTGGGCCGCTGCCGGTCGATACCGGCTTTATCGTTTTCAACGAGACCAATTATCCGAACCTGACCGCCCTGTTGCGGCACCTTGGCGTTGCAACTCAGACCTCGACAATGTCATTCGCCGCCTCCTTCGATAACGGCGCATTCGAGTATTCGGGCACGGATTTACGCGGGTTGTTCGCGCAAAAGAGCAATCTCTTCAGTCCCCGTTTCTGGTCGATGCTGAAGGATCTGGTTCGCTTTTACCGGGAAGCGCCTGCGCACGCGAAGTCAGCCGCACTGATGCCGCTCGGCGAATATCTCGCGCGTGAGCGCTATGGCCGCCCCTTTTGCGAAGATCATCTGCTGCCGATGGCGGCGGCAATCTGGTCTTCGTCGCCAGCACAACTTGCCGCTTATCCGACTGCCGCCTTCGTGCGTTTCTGCGAAAATCACGGGCTCATGAAGATCACCGGGCGTCCTGCCTGGCGCACGATCGCAGGCGGAAGCCGCGAATATGTACGCCGATTGACCGCGGCCTACGCGGATCGCGTCAAACTTAGTTGCGGTGCGCAGCGCGTAATCCGCCGCCCCGATGGCGTTCAGATCGACGATGTGCGCGGTAACGCGCGCGTATTCGATCATGTCGTGATCGCAACCCACGCAAATGAAGCGCTGCGTCTGCTTTCCGATCCGAGCAACGCGGAATGGAGCGCATTGTCGAAATTCCGCTATCAGCCGAACACCGCGATCCTGCACAGCGATCCGGCGTTTATGCCGAAACGTCCGGCGGCGTGGTCGAGCTGGAATTATATCGGCCTTCGCAGCCCGGAAGGCGCGCAACAGCTTTGCGTGACTTATTGGATGAACCGCCTGCAAGGCATTCGCGATGATGTGCCGCTGTTCGTGACCCTTAATCCGCCCAAGCTGCCGCACGCAGAACATTTGATACGCACCGAGCATTACGATCATCCGATCTTCGACACCGAAGCTTTACACGCGCAGGAAAAACTCTGGAGCTTGCAGGGCGACCGCAACACCTGGTTCTGCGGCGCTTATTTCGGCTCCGGCTTTCACGAAGACGGCTTGCAGTCGGGGCTAGCCGTTGCCGAAGCACTCGGCGGCGTGAAACGCCCATGGCAGGTCGGAGACGAGAACGGACGAATCCGAGTTCACAAATCGCCGCTCGCTCCCCTGCAGGAGGCGCTGGCATGAAAAACTTCAAGTCCGCGCTTTATCACGGCGCCGTTGTTCACCGCCGCTTGCGCCCAAAACAGCACAAGCTCCGATATAATGTCTTCAATATTCTGTTCGATCTCGATGAACTGCCCGCACTATCGCGCGAACTGCATAGCTTCTCGCACAATCGATTCAACTTGTTCAGCTTCTACGATTGCGATTACGGCGACGGAAAGCTGCCGCTGCGCGGCCACATCGAAGGAATTCTGAATCGGCATGGTATCGGCATCGCAGGCGGGCCGATCCGGCTGCTTTGTATGCCGCGCGTGCTCGGCTACGTGTTCAATCCGATCAGCGTCTATTTTTGCCATCGCCCCTCTGGCGAACTGGCCGCGATCCTCTACGAAGTAAGCAACACCTTTGGCGAGCGCCACAACTACTTGATCCCTGCCAGTGGAAGTACGGAGGAAGTGGTTGCGCAGACGAGTGACAAGCGCTTCCACGTATCGCCATTCCTTCCGCTCAACCTCAAATATCGATTCCGCATTGCAGCACCGGCGAGCACAGCTACCGTTTCCATTCATGTTCTTGACGATGAAGGGCTTCTGGTCGCGGCGTCACTCTCGGCGAAGAGAATGGAGTTGACGAACGGCACGCTTTTGAAGACCTTTATTATGTTCCCGCTGCTCACGCTCAAGGTAGTGGCGGGCATTCACTGGGAGGCCCTGAAGCTTTGGCTGAAGGGCGTGAAGGTACACACCAAGCCAGCACCGCCGGAACGGCAGGTCACGCTGGGAATTGAAGAACGCTACGAGGCAAAAGGGAATGTCATCGCAGGCGCCACAGATCGAGCGGCATAACAGCCAGACGAGGATCGAAGATGTCCTCGATCATTCGCGTTTTGCCGACCGCTGGATCGCCCATGTCGTCCGCTCCCTGAAAATCGGCCACCTCGTCATCGAAACGCCTTCAGGTGCGCGCGTCGAAGGCCGTGGCGAAATCGAAGGCCCGCGCGCGACCCTCATCCTCCACAAATGGCGCACCATACGCCGCCTCATGTTTGGCGGTGATGTCGGCTTTGCCGAAGCCTATATGGATGGAGACTGGTCCACCCCCGATCTTGCGACCCTGATCGAACTTGCCGTCGTGAACGAGCAAGCTTTGAGCGAGGTGGTCGCGGGCCGCTGGTTCAAGCGGCTTCTGCATCGCGTGAAGCATCTGATGCGCGCTAATACGAAAAGCGGCAGCCGCCGTAACATCGAAGCTCATTACGATCTCGGCAACGATTTCTACAGGCTCTGGCTCGATCCGAGCATGACCTATTCGTCCGCGCTCTATGCAACGCCAAAGCAGTCACTCGAAGATGCGCAGGAAAACAAACTCTCGCGGATCATGGATCTGCTTGCACTTCAGGGCGGCGAACGCGTGCTGGAAATCGGCTGCGGCTGGGGCCGCCTGGCGGAGCGGCTCGCGACCGAGCGCAATTCGCACATTACCGGTCTCACGCTTTCGCCATCGCAGCTTGCCGGCGCGAAAGATCGCATAACCAAAGCCGGCGCCAGCGAAAAGGCCGATCTGCGCCTGCAAGACTATCGCGATGTCGCCGAAAAATTCGACCGCGTAGTTTCGATCGAGATGATCGAGGCGGTCGGACAGAAATACTGGCCGGCGTACTTCGGGAAGATTTCAGAAGTCCTGAAGCCCGGCGGCCATGCCGTGTTGCAGGTGATTACGATTGCGAACGGGCGCTTCGATTTCTACTCGAAGAACGCCGACTTTATTCAGCGCTATATCTTCCCCGGCGGGATGCTACCTTCGCCTAATGTGATGCTCGATCAGATCAGGCAGGCCGGCATGGAATTTACCTCGCTGCAGAATTTCGGTCAGAGCTACGCGCAAACGCTGAACGATTGGAACCGCCGCTTCCAGCGCGCATGGCCGGAGATCGAAGCGATGGGCTATTCGCGCAAGTTCAAGCGCACCTGGGAATATTACCTCGCCTATTGCGAAGGCGGCTTCCGCTCCGGCTCGATCGATGTCGGCCTCTACGTGATGACCAAGCCCGCGCATTGACCGCAGTCTTTTCTCTCGCGACATTCATCTTATGAAAACGCGCGCTTTCGGGCCGGTACAAACCGGCGTTTCCGTCATTGGCCAAGGCACATGGAATCTGGAGCTTAGCTCCCGCGCGGAAGCGGTGAAGACGCTTCAACGCGGCATCGAGTTAGGCATGACCCACATCGACACCGCCGAGATGTATGGCGCGGGCCGCGCAGAAGCACTCGCCGGCGAAGCGATCGCGGGGCGTCGCGACAAGGTCTTCGTCGTCTCGAAAGTTCTGCCTTCAAATGCCTCGCGGAAGGGTGCGCTTGCCGCCTGCGAACGCTCACTGAAGCAGCTCAGGACCGATTATCTCGACTGCTATCTTTTGCACTGGCGCGGCTCATATGAGCTTGAAGAGACTTTCGCGGCTTTTGAAGAATTGAAAAGCGCCGGGAAAATCAAATCCTGGGGCGTGAGCAATTTCGACGAAGACGATCTCGACGAAGCGCTCGCTGTCGCAGGCAAAGGCAAGATCTCCTGCAATCAGGTGCTCTATCATCTGCGCGAGCGCGCCATCGAGCACGCTGTCATTCCATGGTGCGAGAAGCATGGCGTCGCGGTGGTTGCTTACAGCCCCTTCGGACAGACGGCTTCACCCTCGCCTGCTTCTCCCGGAGGAAAGGTTCTTGCAGAAATCGCGAGTGCACATAACGCAACGCCGCGTCAGGCCGCACTCGCATTCCTGACCCGAAAAAAATCCGTGCTCGCGATTCCGAAAGCATCGAAAGTCGCACACGCTGAGGAGAATGCGGGCACAGGAAATCTCGATCTGAGCGCAAAAGAAATCGAAGCGATCGACAAAGCATTTCCGCTCGGACGGCCGAAAAGCCTGCCTATGCTTTGAATTTGAAGTATTAGCCCTTTTGGAAATCGCCCGGCTGCGGCGGCGCGAGCGGCGTGAACAGACAGCGGTCGGGCTTCAGATCGACCAGCGGCGTGCCGTCGAGGCAATCGAGCCCGCGCACGAACACCGAATTTCCTTCGATCTTTTCGAACTTCACGATTGAAGTACCGATCGGATTAGGCCGCACCGGCGAGCGCAACGAAAACGTGCCGTGCGTTTCGCCGTTGCTCTTCGGGCTCTGCTCGACGAGATCGCGCCGCGATTTATCCAGCCAGTAGAGCACCTCCAGCTGTTCGTATTTCTCGACGCCTTTCAGCCCCGCGACCCACGGCTCGAAAATTTCCATCCGGCAGACCGGTCCGTCGTGCCGCCCTTGGCGCGGGCATTCGAGCCGGTCGTGCCACGGCGTATGTATGCGGCCGATGAAAATGATGCCGGCATCGCGCGCTTCCGGCGCGTTGACGGCCACTTCGCCCGAACGAATTTCGTCGCGTCTCACCATTGCGCGAGTATGCGACGAAATCCACGTGAAACGAAATCCGGTTTAGCGGAACAGCTTCTTGATGTAGTCCGCACCGATGCCGACCTTCTCGTAATGCGCCTTGCACATGGCGATATAGTCGTGAACGTCGAAATAACCGTTCGCCTCGCCTTTCTCGTCCAGCCACACCAGCGGACCGGTGACCTGAAAGAACACCTTCATCGGGTCTTTATGTTCATAGGCAACTAACGTGTGGCCTTCGCCCGGTGTTTCGTAGACGAAATCGCCCGCGGTCGCGGTCCAGTCGTGCTCCAAGTAACCCCACTTGCCGGAGATCGTGTAGGCGAAGACTTCGTGCGGGTGATAATGCCGGTTCACGAGGCCTGCCTTCTTCGCCATCAAGATATCGCACCACTTGTTCTGCGAAGGCGAAATCCATAGCGGCCGCGACGAGACCGTCTCCGTGAAAGGAACGTAGTACTTATCATCTTCCGTCGGTGCGTTCTTGGTATAGACCTCGGGCAGCGCATCCGGCTGAAACACTTTCGTGATCGGCTTCAGGTCTTTCCAGAATTCGTTTTTTGCTTCTTCAGGCATTCGTTCCTCCTCTTGCTTGCTTTTGGCTTGCGAAATCTCAGACGTGCATTCCGCCGTCAGCCATGAATACGCTGCCGGTGGAGAAGCTGCTCTCCGATGAGGCGAGAAACAGCACCATCCTCGCAACCTCGTCCGCTCTTGCGTGGCGGTGCAACGGAATGATGGAGTCGAGCAGCTTTGTGCCGTCGTGGCCGGTTGCGGCGGTGATGCCGTCCTCGATGTTCTTCTGAAACGAATTATCGATCGGGCCAGGCGCCACGATGTTCACCCGGATATTGCGGCCCGCGAGTTCCTTCGCCGCGGTCCGCACAAGGCCGATCACGGCGTGCTTCGAGGTTGCATACGCGCAGATACCGGGGTCTGAGGTAACGCCGACCACACTCGAGGTCACGATAATGCTGCCGCCATCATTCATTTGCGGCTGCGCATATTTGATCGCAAGAAACGACGCGCGCACGTTCACCGCCATCACCTGATCGAATAACTCATCAGGATATTCTGCGATCGGCGCGATCACGCCGGAGATGCCGGCGTTGGAAAACAGCACATCGATCTTACCGAATTCGGTGACGGCAGCGCCGATGTATTTCTTCGTTTCAGAAGCATCGGCGACATTGGCGGCACAAACGGCGAAACGCCCCGCATACTTCTCAAGCGACTTCGCAGCGGTTGCGAGTTGCTGGTTGGTGCGGTCGGCGAGCAGAACCTTTGCCCCTTCAGCGAGAAAGGCTTCGGTGCTCGCAAGCCCGAGACTTCCCGCAGCGCCTGTGACGACGCAGACTTTTCCGTCGAGCTTCCCCATCACGCCGCCCCCAGATATGCGCGTTGCACCGCCGGATCGTCGCGAAGCTGCGCGGCAGTTCCCTCGCCGCTGATGCGGCCGGTCTCGATAAGGTAGCCACGATCCGCGATCTGCAAACTGCGCTTTGCGTTCTGCTCGACCAGAAGAATACCGATCCCGGTCGCACGCACCTTGGCAAGCGACGCAAACAACTCGCCGCAGACGAGCGGAGACAGGCCGAGCGACGGTTCATCGAGTAGTAGAATATCCGGCGCCGACATCAGCGCGCGGCCAATTGCGACCATCTGCTGTTCGCCGCCGCTCATGGTGTTGGCGGCTTGGCTCAGGCGCTGCGCCAGCTTCGGGAACAGCGAAAGCGTGCGGTCGAAATTTTGCTTCTCTTTTGCTCGTGCCCGCCTGGCATAAGCGCCGAGCATCAGGTTCTCGCGAACCGTCAGCTCGCCGAAGATGCCGCGCCCTTCCGGTACCAAGGCGAGACCTGCTTCAACGATGTCGTTCGCACGCATCTTCTGAAGGTCGCGGCCGGACAGCGAAACTTGCGCCGATGATTTCGGTACGATACCGGCGATTGCTTTTAAAAGCGAAGTCTTGCCGGAACCGTTCGCCCCGAGAATGACGACGATCTCGTGTTGCGCAACCGAGAGTTTTACGTCGTCGAGCGCACGATGCTTGCCGTAGGCAACGGAGAGACCGGAAATTTCAAGCATCCGCATCTCCAAGATAGGCGCGCACGACCTCGGGATCGGAAAGCACTTCTTTGGATGTGCCCTCGGCAATCTTCTTGCCCGCGTTCATCACGTAGCAGCGGTCGCAGAGCGAACGGATCGCATCCATCACGTGTTCGACCATCAGGATCGTACGGCCTTCGGTCCTGAGCGACCGCACAAGATCGATGCCATCGCGCAGTTCGGTAGGATTGAGACCCGCTAACCATTCGTCGAGCAAAAGTAACTCCGGCTGCATCGCAAGCGCACGCGCAAGCTCAAGCCGCTTCTGATCGATGTACGTGAGCTCCGAAGTCATCACGTCGGCGCGGCTCGCGAGACCCACGCGCGCAAGCAGTTCCTGCGAGGCTAGCTCCGCTTCCTTGCCCCAGCGGCTTTTCGCGCCAAAGGCGAGCCCTGCAATAACGTTCTCCCTGCAGGTCATGGAGCCAAGCACGCGGACGAGCTGAAACGTCCGCGCAATCCCCTCGCGCGCGATCCTGAACGCCGGCAGTTTTTCGAGTGGCTTGCCGCGCAACTGAATGCTGCCGGCATCGGACTTCAGTGCGCCGGAAATCAGATTGAGCACCGTCGTCTTGCCGGAACCGTTCGGGCCAAGGAGACCGACAATCTCGCCGGGGCGGACTTCCAGCGTTAAGCCATCCACCGCGACAAGCCCGCCGAAACGGCGCGTGAGAGCGGTAATGGAAAGCAGCGGCGCGCTCATGCCCCCGCTCCTTTCGCCTTGCGCAGCGAAAGCTGTACGCCCTCGATCAGGCCCACGATGCCGCGCGGGATTGCATAAACGATCAGGAGAAACGCGATGCCGACCAGAATGCTGAAGTGGTTAGGGAATTTCGCGAGCAGAATTTCAAAGAGCATAACGAGTGGAATAACGCCGAAGATCGGCCCGTACAGGCGATGTACGCCGCCGAGCAGTGCCATAATCAGCACCTGAAACGACACCACCGGATTGAAGGCAATCGCCGGGTCGATATAGGTCCAGCGCGGCGCCATGATCGCGCCTGCAAGCGTCATGAAGCTTGCGCTGAAAGCGAATAGGACGACCTTTGCCATCACCGTATTGATGCCGACGTGACGCGCGACCGCCTCGTCATCACCGATCACGCGAAGCGCTAAACCAAGTTTCGAGCGCTGGATCAGCCAGCCGGAGATGAAGACCGTCACCGCCAACGCCAGAAGTTGCCAGTATATCTGGGCGTGAGTGACGTCGAGGAAGATATAGCGGCCGAGCGTGCGGGTAATATTCACTTCGTACCAGGTCACAAGCTGACGCACGAGCTCGGCAAGACCGAGGGTGAAGATCACGAAATAGACGCCCGAAAGTCTGAGCGTGGAGAGTCCCACGAGCAGCGACAGGGCGAAGCCGATGACAAAAGCGATCAGCAGAACGAGCGGCCACGCCAATTGTTCGCCGAGAACCGCGACTGTGTAGGCGCCGATGCCGAAGAACGCGACGGTCGCGAGCGAAACGTAACGCGTCGGACCTGAGAATAAGGTCCATGCGGTCGCCAGCACCGTGTAGCTCACGATGTTGATGGCAAGCGATAATTGATAGCCGTTTGTGAACGATGGCACGAAGGCGAGCAGCACGACGGCTGCTGCCAACACCGCGATGATTACGAGATTGCGCGCGTTCATGACCGCCGCGCTCCGAACAAACCCTGCGGACGCAGGAGCAGCACCGCGATGAAGATGATGTAGGTCGCAGCCAGCGTGAGCCCCGGATCGACATAGGTCGCGACGAATGTCTCGGTAAGACCGAGGATCATGCCGGCAACGAGACAACCCATCAGATTGCCGACCCCGCCCATGATCACGACAATCAACGCCTTCATCGTGAAAACGACACCCAGGCTGGCGTTGAAGGTAAGAAACATCGAGACCAATACGCCGCCGGCCGCAACCAGTGCGCCGCCCAGCGCATAGGCAAAAGCCGCCGTCGCGCGCACATCAATTGCGACCAGAAGTGCGGAAACCGGATCGACCGCCACCGCGCGGATCGCAGTCCCTGCCCGTGTGCGCGTCAAGCCTAGATAGAGCGCAAGCCCGATGACGACGGCAAAGGCGAGTGCGAGCAGGCGGCTTGCGGAAACTGTCGCGCCGAAAATCTTCACCGGGATCGCGAGAAACGAATAGCTGAAGTAATTGCCGCCGAAGATCGCAAGCATGATGCCTTGCGCGACGAACAAGAGGCCGAAGGTCGCAAGAATAGAGTCAACCTCAAGCGCGTCGCGCGACGGCGCGCGCTTCACGAGCGGCATCAACAGCACTTGATAGACCAGCCAGTTGATGAGGGCCGCCAGCGGCACGATCACGAGCAAGCCGATCAATGGATTGACGGAGACGGCGGTGAACAGCCACAGCGCGGCGAAACACGCAGCCACCAGCGACTCGCCGTAAGACAAATTCATGATGCGCGCGACACCGTATTGCAGCGTCAGGCCCATCGCGATTAACGCATAAATGCCCCCAAGCGTGATGCCAGAGAGCAGCGGCTCCGTAATCATGATTTCGATCTTCGCGTCAACTTAAAAAAGCACACCGCGGCAGGCCTGGGAGGAGGCCTGCCGCGCCGTCAATTGCTCCCGTTATTTCTTCCAGGGAGCTTTCGGAACTCTCAGGTCCGCCACACCCGGACGCTGCGGCGCGACACCGACGTAAAGACCGTCCTGCCACTGGCCGAGCAGCCAGAATGCATCCTTTGGCATATTGTTCTCGAGTTTGATTTTGCCGATCACGGTGTCGAAAGTGCCGGTCTGCAATTCCTTGATGATTGCAGCGCGGTCGATCTTGCCAACACGCTCGATCGCCTGCTCCAGCATCTGCAACGAAGAGTAGCCGATCTGGCTGCCCCAATAGTCCGGATCGCGGTTCACGAGTTTCCGGATCTTTTCGCGGTACTCCATCGTCGCCTTGTTGTCCTTCGACCAGCCGCCGAGCGAGATCACGCCTTCGGCATTGTCGCCGAAGCGCTGCGGAAACAGCGGGAAGAAAGTGCCGACGCCGGTGAACATCACCTTCGGCGCATAGGAGGTCAGGCGAGCCTGATCGACGATCGCAACAGTATCCGGCGGATAGCTGAAGGCGATGAAGGTATCGGCCTTCGAGCGCTCGGCTTCGCCGACGATGGGCGCCATGTCCTGCGTGCCGACCGGGTAGCTCTTGTCGAACACTAGCTTGAAGCCGGCTGCCTCAAAGCCTGAGCGCGCGGCCTTCGAGAGATCGATGCCGAAACCGTCGGCGACCGAAACCATCGCGATCTGGTCGTTGATCTTGCCTTCCTTGCGGAGCTTCACCATCAGTTCGACGAGTGCGTCGATGTACTGCTTCGAGGTGCCGAGGAACCAGAAGCTGTTCGGCCAGCGTTTGGCGAGTTCAGGCGCGCGGTCGGTGACGGCGCTGAATGTCATCTGCGGATAGCCGTGCTTGTTAAATGTCGGGCCGACTGCGAGGTTGATGCCCGTGCCCCAAGGCGGTAGCAGAAGATCGACCTTATCCTGTTCGATCAGACGCTCGACCGCGCGCACGGCTTCTTCCGAGTTCGAACGATCGTCGTATTCGACGACTTCAATCGGAATACGCTTGCCGTATTGCTTCAGAAGCAACCCGCCTTTGGCGTTCACTTCCTGAACCCAGAGCTGATAGTTCGGAATCTGCGTGATGTTCGCGCCGCCCGCATTCGGGCCGGTTTTCGAAATCGCATAGCCGATCTTGATTACCTTCGGCGCAGCATCCTGCGCCGACAGCATCGGCGCACTGAGCGCCAACGCGGCTGCAGCCGCGAGGCCGAGCAGCACTTTTCCATTGAATTTCATGGCTTTCCTCCCTGCTTAGACTGTTGGGGAGCCAAAGGTAGGGCCCCCATTCATTGGTGTACCAACGAGTCTGTGGGCCGAACAGTAGGAAAGTCGCGCTGCAGCGCACTCATCCTGACGCTTCCCGAAAATGTCCAATGTCGGCTTGCGTGAAATCGGGCGGCGCGTTGCTCTTGTGAGTTGTACGGGCGAAGTTACGCAGAGAACTTCGCGCGAAAGAAAATAAGATGGCCGCACCAAAACTGCCCGCCTTCGAAACGCTGAGCCTGCACGCGGGACAGCATCCCGACCCGGTCACGGGCGCGCGTGCGGTACCGATCTATCAGACCACTTCCTATGTCTTTCAGGATACCGATCACGCTGCGGCACTCTTCAATCTGGAGCGTGCGGGGAACATCTATACGCGGATCTCGAACCCGACGACCGCAGTACTGGAAGAGCGCATGGCCGCGCTCGAAAACGGCGTCGGCGCTGTCGCGACTGCGAGCGGCATGGCCGCGATGCATCTTGCGATCGCAACGATCGCGAGTGCCGGCGATCACATCGTGGCTTCCGCTTCGCTTTACGGCGGCACGATCAATCTGCTCGCTCATACGCTGCCGCGCTTCGGCATCACCACGACGTTCGTAAAGCCGCGCGATCATGCGGGCATCAAGGCCGCGATCAAGCCGAATACCAAGCTCGTGATCGGCGAGACCATCGGCAATCCCGGTCTCGAAGTGCTCGACATTCCGAAGGTGGCGGAGATTGCCCACGCCGCCAAAATTCCGCTTCTGATCGACAACACGTTTGCGACGCCCTACCTCTCCCGCCCGCTCGAGCTAGGCGCAGATCTCGTCATGCATTCGATGACAAAATGGATCGGCGGCCACGGCATCGCCATCGGCGGAGTAATCGTGGACAGTGGCCGCTTCGACTGGATCGGCTCCGGAAAATTCCCGCAACTCACCGAACCTTACGCCGGGTATCACGGCATCAATTTCGTCGAGCAGTTCGGCCCGTGGGGCTTCGTGATGCGCGCGCGTTCGGAAGGCTTGCGCGATTTTGGCGCCTGCATCTCGCCGACCAATGCATTCCAGATCATGCAGGGTGTCGAAACGCTCGGCGTGCGCATGGATCGCCACGTTGCGAATACCAAAACAGTACTCGAAGCGCTGTCGAAAAACCCGGCGGTCGAATGGGTACTGCACCCTTCTCTGCCTTCGCACGAGGACCATGAACTTGCGAAGAAGCTTCTTCCCCGCGGGGCGGGCTCCATCGTGAGCTTCGGCATCAAGGGGGGGCGGAACGCAGGCAAGAAATTTATCGAAAGCCTTCGTCTCGCCAGCCATCTCGCGAATGTCGGCGATGCGAAAACGCTCGTGATTCATCCGGCGAGCACCACCCATCAGCAGATGGATACTGCGCAGCTCAAAGCCGCCGGTATCGGTGAAGAACTGATCCGCCTCTCCGTCGGCATCGAGAATGCACAAGACATCGTCGATGACCTCGCGCAGGCGCTGCGCGCCTCGCAGAAAGCGTAAGCCATGCGCATCAATGTGAACGGTGCCGAAACTTTCGTCGCAACCGGCGGCAAGGATTTCGATCCTTCAAAACCAACCGCAGTCTTTATCCACGGCGCAGGCTTCGATCATTCGACCTGGGCGCTTTATACGCGCTGGCACGCGCACAACGGTTATTCGGTGCTAGCACCTGACTTGCCCGGTCACGGGCTTTCAGGCGGCGAGTTGCTCGGATCGGTCGCAGAAATGGCGGACTGGATTGTCGCGCTGATCGAAGCCGCAGGTGCAAAACAAGCGCGGCTGATTGGTCACTCGCTCGGCTCGCTGATCGCAGTAGAAGCAGCCGCGCGTCACCCGGAGAAAGTCACGAGCCTCGGCCTGATCGGCACCGCCACTGCCATGCCCGTCAGCGAAGGCCTCTTAAGCGCAGCAAAGGCGAATTCGCCCGACGCCATCGCAATGATGACGCTATGGGGTTTCGGTCCCCGCGCATCGCTCGGCGGCTCGCTATCGCCGGGAAACTGGTTGGTCGGAAAAGGCGTGCGCGTGCTGGAAGCCGCGAAGCCCGGCGTGCTCTATACCGATCTTCTTGCCAGCAACGCCTATGACGCGACTGAAGCGGCAAGGAAAGTGAAGGCGCCGACAACGATTGTGTTAGCGGAGCGCGATCTGATGACGCCGACAAAGAACGGAAGAGCGCTGGCCGCCCTCATTCCTAATGCGAAAGTTATAACGCTACCCGGCGCGGGGCATATGTTGCTCGCAGAAAAGCCGGACGACGTTCTGAAGGCGATCGCAGCTTAGCTGAACACTGCAAGCAGAAAGCCCGTCGGCGGCCTCGCGAAGTTACGCCCGCTTCTGCACGTTGGCGCTGCGCAACGGCACGCCGAACTCGCTCCGGCAAACTTCCGCGAGCAGCGCAATCCCCTCGCGGATTTGCTCGTGCGACGGGCTCGCAAAACAGATGCGGATGCGGCTCTTGCTGTAAGGAGCGTTTACCGACCATTCCGGGCCGGGATTGATCGCGATGCCTGCGGCCAGTGCCTTCTGGTAGAGCCGCATGGAGTCCACCTGATCGGGCAGCTTCACCCAGAGAAAAATTCCACCCGGCGGGTCTTCGAACTCGGCGCTGGTGCCGAACTGTTCGCTCAGTGACTCCATGAGGGTCACGAGTTTCGCGCGCAACGCCCCGCACAGCTTTGGTACGTGCGCCTGAAAGTGCGGCTTGCAGAATTCGGCAAGCACCATCTGCTCGAGCGCGCCGGAGCCCGCGTCGGTTTTTAGCGCAAGCGCACGTGAGAGGATTTCCCA
The DNA here is from genome assembly GCA_001464215.1 of Rhizobiales bacterium Ga0077548. Classification (GTDB taxonomy): domain Bacteria; phylum Pseudomonadota; class Alphaproteobacteria; order Rhizobiales; family Xanthobacteraceae. The sequence continues at coordinate 13,694 of LNEZ01000005.1, forward strand.
GGGTGCTACGATGTATCCCACGCGCAACGCGGGTGCCACGGACTTTGAGAACGAACCGATATGAACGACGCCGCCGATCTTGCTCATCGCATAAAGTGCTGGCGGGCGTTTTCCGCTCCAGATCAGATCGGCGTAACAGTCGTCTTCGAAAATTGGCACGCCGTATTCTTCAGAAAGCCTGAGCAACTCATGGCGCCGCGCTTCGCTTAATATCGTTCCGGTCGGATTCTGCACGGTCGGGATCGTATAAATGAATTTCGGCCGCACGCCGCGGGCCTTCAGATCGGCGAGTGCCGCAGCCAGCGCATCCATCCGCATCCCGCCGTCGTCGAGCGGAATGCCCACGACATTCACGCCCATTCGCGCCATGCGGTTGATCGAACCCTGATAGCTCTCCTGTTCGTAGATCACGGTGTCGCCGCGTTCGCAGAAGACCGCGTTGATGAGATCGAGCGCCTGCAAGGAACCTGAAACCAGCACTATGTCTTCGGCGGTGCAGGAAATCCCGGCATCGCGTTTGAGTTTTTCCGCGACGAACTCCCGCAAAGGCCGGTAGCCCTGCGGACCCGTATTCACGGTGTAATTCGATAGCGCCTGCCCCTCGCGCGCAAGCACGGCATTGGCCGCCGCGCGCAACGCCTCGACCGGCACCATTTCGGGGTCGTTATGGCCGCCGACGAAGTTATAGCGCGCAGCACCGGTCCACTTGACCGCAGGCGCAGGTAGCGATGCAGGAAACAGCGAGGCGAAATCGAACGCACTGGAACGCATACTGGCAGGATCCTTTCGGCCACACAGGGCCGCGCGGCTTCAGGCGCCAGACTATCCGGGAATGTCAGGTACCTGCCAGTGCCGGGATGCGCCCTTCAGCGCCACTCCACGAATTCCTGCAGCCTTTTTTGATCGAGTAGCGTCAGCTTCCGCCCATCGAGCCGCAGCAATTTATTGCTGCGGAAGCGGCTGAGCACTTTGCAGACATGGACCGCAGTCAGGCCCGTTGCGTCCGCGAGTTGCTGCTGGCGCACCGGAAAGTCGATCACACTGTCCTGCGCCTGTCCTTTTTTGCGGAGACGTTCGAACAGGCTCCAGATGAGCCGTGCAATCCGCGCCTCCGCCGAGCGCCGGCTCAGATCGAGACTGAGTTGATCGGAGCGCTCGCGTTCTTCTCCGAGCGCACGGCCGAGCGAAGCAACGAGCGAAGGATTTTGCATCACAGCGTCCCGCATATCGTTGCGGCGGAACTTCCGGCACGAGACCTGCGACACAGCTTCGATCGCGCGTCCCGCGCAGGCCTCGAAAAGATAATTCATCGACGCGGCTTCGCCTGCGAGCAGGAACGACACGATCTGCTTTCGTCCGTTCGAAAGGCTGATCGAGGTCGCGGCCCAGCCGCTACAGATTACGGGCACGAAGTCGGCCTCCTCACGCGGATGAAGAATCGGGCGCCGCGCCGGAAACACCTGAATTTGCGACTGCACCGGCTGAACGCCGCGCTGCGCGTTCGAGTCCGGATCGCCCTTCACGCCGAAGCCTGGGCAAGCGCCGGTCTTGCGCACAAAACATCCGTTGCAGGTCGGAAGATAAGTGCCGCCAGAAATCTCCATCCCGGCCCCGGCCACGCCGTCTCGGGTTCCCGCATTCCGCCTGGCGCGAAATGCCTCGCTTGAAGTCTCAGTGGTCGATGCGACCTCGCCAACCTTCAACATGAGCGATCCGAATCAGTTTGCGTTGCAGAGGCAGCATATTAGTGCGAAAGAACATTATACAACCTTAAGATGTGGCTGCGGCCGCACCAAAAGCTTGGCCTAGATTAAGATTTTCAAGAAAAACTTGGGCTTCAAGCGCGATCAGGTGAGCGTGATTTTCTCGACCGCTTCGATGACCGACTTATCGTCATCGACCCACACCATCTTCAGTTCACCCGCCTCTTCCGCCCTGAAACGGAACTCGAGATAGGGGTTCGCGGAAACTCCGGTGCCGGGAGTCCACGATATGACTGGCTTTCCGTTCAACGTGCAGTCGAACTTGCTGATGATTTTCTGCGGCACGGTCTTGCCGTCCGCATCCTTTCGGAAGCCGGTTTCCATGACGTGCTGGACGATCGTGCGAACGGTGACGATCTCACCCTGCTTTGGTGTCTTGGTGCTGAGCCAGATGCGCGGAGGATTCGACATGATCGCTCCTATCCGCCTGGCGCGCAGGCGCCGGTCGTAACAGTAACCGATTTACGCGTCACGAAAACCGAGCCGTCGTTCATTTTTGCAAACACCGCGACATTCTGCGACTCGGCAAGACGGATGCGCGTGCTCAGATACGGCACCGAAAGCCCCGGCTCGAACTTGAAACTGCAAACTTTCGGGCGCGGGTTCTTCTCGGCCAGCACCAATACTTCGCTGCAATAGTTATCGGCCGTCATCGGACTATCGACACGAATTCCGACCGGCACCGAGTTCGCATTGTCCGCGGTAAAGGGAATGTCGAGTTCGATCTTGCCCGCGGCGGGCGTTTTGCCGCCGGTGAATGCGGAAACGATATCCTGCGTTTGGGCCTCAGCGCGTGGGGGACGCAGCAGCATGACTGCCGCCACCCACCCGGCCAGCGCGAGAATCTGACGTCTCGAAAATCTGTTCATTCCAGTCTTTGCACTCATTTTCTGCACGTATTTCAAGAGATAAGCGGTCCATCGCCAAATAACGAGGGTGTAAAAAATACCCCTTGCCTAAAGACCCTACTTCATTTGATATGTTCCAAACGTGAAATATATTTAATCACATAGAATATGTGTGATTATATTTGGAGGGCTGAATGAGTTTCAGAATAAAAAGACTGTGCTCGATGTCAGCGGCCGTGCTGCTGCTGATCGGCGGCGCGGCACACGCGCAATCCGCGCTCGATGTTTCGGTGCTCGCAGGTTCCTGCGCGAACTGCCATGGCACCGACGGCAAATCGAACGGCAAGATCCCGACGATCGCGGGACGGCCGGCTCCGACTCTCGCCGCAATGCTGAAGGCATACAAAGGCGAGACGCCGCCTCCCGGCACCACCATCATGAACCGCCTCGCCAAGGGTTACACCGACGAGCAGATTGATGCGCTCGCCAAATATTTCTCGGAGAAAAAGTGATGAGCAAAAACACGATCTCCCGCCGTCAGTCCTTGCAGCTTCTTGGTGGTGCGGGCGCAGGCCTGCTCTCGCTCTCGATGCCTGCGATCGCGCAGCAGAACGCCGGACGCGTAGTCGTCGTCGGCGGCGGCTTCGGCGGTGCGACCGCCGCGAAATACATCAAGCGCCTGAACCCGAAAGTGCAGGTAACGCTGGTCGAGCCGTTGCAGCGTTACTACACCTGCCCGTTCACCAACCTTCACTTCGGCGGGCTTCGCACTTTCGAGCAGCAAGGCCATAACTTCAACGAACTGCGCGCAATCGGCGTGCAGGTCATTCACGCGCTCGCAAACGATGTCGACAACAAGAAGAAGACGGTGACGCTCGCAGGCGGCCGCGTGCTGAACTACGACAAGCTCGTACTCTCACCCGGCATCGACATCCGCTGGGGTGCGCTGAAGGGTTACGATCAGGCAGCCGCGCAACTCGCGCCGCACGCATGGCAGGCCGGTCCGCAGACGATGTTGCTGAAGCAGCAGCTCGACGCGATGCCCGATGGCGGCACCTTTATCCTTGTCGCGCCGGACAATCCGTTCCGCTGCCCTCCGGGACCCTACGAGCGCGTCTCCATGGTCGCGCATTACTTCAAGACCCGGAAACCGAAGTCGAAGATTCTCGTCCTCGACGCGAAGGAAAACTTCTCGAAGCAGGGCCTCTTCCTCGACGGCTGGAAGAAGTTCTACGGCGAGATGATCGAGTGGGTTCCGCTCTCGAAGGACGGCAAGGTCGTCCGCGTCGATGCGAAGGCCCGCGAGGTCGAAACCGAATTCGGCAAGAAGCACAAAGCCTCTGTGCTGAACGTGGTGCCTCCGCAGAAAGCCGGCTTCATCGCCGACCGCGCCGGCGTCACCGCGCAAAGCGGCTGGGTGCCGGTGAAGGCGCAGACGTTCGAGTCTTCACAGGTTGCCGACATTTACGTCGCCGGTGACGCGACGGTTGCCGCACCGATGCCGAAGTCCGGCTTCTGCGCGAACGCACAAGGCAAGGTCGTGGCTGGTGCAATTGTCGCTTCGCTTGCGGGCCAGCAGGCACCGAAAGCGTCGTGGGCCAACACTTGCTACAGCCTGATCGCTCCGGACTATGGCATCTCTGTTGCCGGCGTTTACGAAGAGCAGGACGGCAAGATTGTCGAGCCGAAGGGTTCGGGCGGAGTCAGTCCGCGCGAAGCTTCCGCGGAGTTCCGCAAGTTAGAGGCCGACTACGGCGTTGCCTGGTATAACTCGATTGCCAACGACGCCTGGGGCACGAAAGCCTAGAGGGCACAAAAACCTAAAGACCACTTGCGAGCCTTCGACCGGCCCAGTAAGCGAGAACCATGTCCCCTTTGACACTCTCGCTCTGGGCCGGTTTCGTTATCGGCATCGCGTTCGGCGTTACCGTGCAGCGCACGGGCTTCTGCCTGAACACCGCTTTTCGCGGCTTGTGGGTAACCGGAGATACGCGAAAGCTCTCCAGCTTTCTGCTCGCGATGGCAGTCGCATTGCTCGTGACGCAAGCGAGCGAAGCAACCGGCCTCATCGATCTTCGCCGCTCGATCTATCTGTCCGCGCCCTTCTCATGGCTGGTCATTCCGCTCGGGGGGGCAATCTTCGGCTACGGCATGATCACGTCGAACGGCTGCGGCGCGCGTTCGCTGGTGCTGCTTGGTCAGGGCAATCTTCGCTCTTTCCTCGTGCTGCTTTGCCTTGGCATTGCGGCTTACGCGACCTTGAGCGGCGTATTCGCTCCCGTGCGCACGGCGCTCGCAGGTCCGACAACAATCGCCTTCGAGAAACTGCTGTCGATTCCGCGTTATCTTGAATCCTCGCTCGGCGCCAGTGCTGCGCGCTTGCTGCCTGCGTTCCTGCTCGCGACAATTCTTGCAGCGCTTGCTTTCAGAAGCAGCGCGTTTCGCAAGAGCCCGCGCGATATCGTTGGCGGTATTGTCGTCGGTTTGTTGATTCCCGCGGGCTGGCTCGCGACCAGCTGGCTCGGCAAAGACGATTTCGAGCCCACGCCGATTGCCTCGTTGACCTTCATCGCGCCGGTCGGCGAAACGATTCAATATGCGATGCTCTCCACCGGCGCGCGGATGTCATTTGGTGTCGCTATCATCTGCGGCGTATTTCTCGGGGCGCTCGCGTCAGCCCTCCTCACGCGCACATATGAACTGCAAGGTTTCAGCCGCCCGACACAAATGCTTCGCTATATGGCTGGCGGCACGCTGATGGGTATCGGCGGCGCGATGGCGCTCGGCTGCTCCATCGGTCAGGGCCTCACCGGCTTTTCAACGCTCGCGTTCGGCTCGCTGTTGGCAGCCGTTGGAATCGCAATCGGCGCGACGCTCGCCTTGCGCGGCCCGTTGAAGCTGCCCGCGCTTTAGCGCGAGAGTACTTGCCGATACGGACCGCCAATGGAATTCTCGTCTGCAAGGTTTGCGAGCCCGGCAATGGCAGGGAGCAATCCTGTCAGCGCATCGCGATCAGATGCCTCGATGACCAGCCAGCCCGCGAAGGATTTATCACTTTTCCGGAGATTGCGCTCGCTGGTCTGCACCGCGGTTTTTCCGATATCCGTTGCCAGCAAGTGCAATGAGACGACACCGCGCATTTGCATAATCTTTTGCAAGCTGACGCCCGCATCGGCAGGGATGTTCGCGAGACCCACGGTCAGCACGTAAGCGCCAGGATTCTCTCCGAAGGACTCCTTCACCGCACCCCCGCCCCGGCCAAAATTTCCGAGAATGGGCATGATGCGTTGGGACCACGGCGTCGGATTATTCAGCCGCTCGAGATAAGCAGCACTGTCGACGACATCCGCATTCTCAAGCTGATACCAGATGAAATAGCGGTTGCCGCCGGCAATTGCAGTCTTGAAAATGCGAACCGCAAGAAACCCCGGAATGCCTAAGCGCTCTTCAACGTGTTCCGTGGTGAGCCAGCGAAAATAATCCTGCTCGTCTTCATGCTTTACGTCGCTGAAAACGACAAGAAATCCTTCCGGGCGAACTTGATTGTCTTTCACTTCGGCCCTTCACGAACGGAGGCCAGATTTTCTTTTAAGATTTGGTGGGCGCACAAGGACTCGAACCTTGGACCCGGTGATTAAGAGTCTCATCGTGAACTAAGGATATCAAGCACTTAGCTGTAAACTACGCCCATTCGTGCTCAACCAGGTCAATGGGTTACGCATGAAGTGTAAACTGTTTTGACCTGCAACCAGGCAGCTATGCGCGCAGACGCTAGGTCAAGCAATATTGAAACTACAGGCGAATTCGGGTCGTTCGATCGCGATTTTTTGATTTTCTTGCTCAGATATCATTAGCGATCCCGGAAGGAATCAAGCTGCTGCAGTAAGTTGGGCGATGTAATCCTGCTTCAAAGTGTGGCTCTCTTCACTATTGATTGGCCTGATTCCGCTTCGAAGACGTGTAGACGGTCTGGATTGAAGTGCACGAACACTTCGCTCTGTTCTTTAACGGGAAAATCAGCCCTCACCTGTACTAGAACGCGTACGCCGACGAAATCGACTTCAACCAGCTTCTCTGAGCCCAACAACTCGATCAGCGATACCTTTCCTTTTAGACGATCATTGCCGCTTACCGGAACGATCTCTAGATCTTGCGGACGAACGCCGATCACGACAGTTTCGGCCTTGGTCGCATCGTCACTCAACGGCGGAAGAGAAAGCACGCCACCGCCTGCTTCGGCCTCATTACCGCGCCGCGCCGCGGTTAGAAAGTTCATTGGAGGACTGCCAATGAAACCCGCGACAAAACGGTTCGCTGGCCGCGAATATACTTCCGCGGGCGTACCAAACTGCTGCACGACACCCTGATGCATAACCGCGACCAAATCAGACATCGTCATTGCTTCGAGCTGATCGTGTGTGACGTAGACGGTGGTCGCGTTTAGATCGAGATGGAAGCGGCGTAACTCGCTCCGCATCGTTACGCGTAGCTTTGCGTCGAGGTTGGAAAGCGGCTCGTCCATCAGGAAGATGTCTGGCTTGCGCACCATGGCCCTACCGAGCGCTACACGCTGGCGCTGACCGCCCGAAAGCTGACCGGGTTTGCGATCGAGGAGATGGTCGATCTCCAAAATCTTAGCAACACGCTCCACCGCGGCATCGACGTCAGCAGACACAGTGCCGCGAACGCGCAGGCCATATCCCAAATTCTTGCGCACCGACATTTGCGGATAGAGCGCATAGGACTGGAACACCATCGCGATGTTACGATCCTTCGGCGCTAGCCGGTTCACGACGCGGTCGCCGAAGACGATCTGCCCAGCCGTGATCTCTTCGAGCCCGGCAATCATGCGCAGCAGCGTCGTCTTCCCGCAGCCCGAAGGCCCGAGAAGCGTGACGAACTTCCGGCTCGGGAAGACGAGATTGACCTCTTTCAGAATTTGGACGCTTCCGAAATTCTTAGTGATGCCTTCGAGTCTGACTTCCATTTTGTTTTTCTTTCTTAGCCCTTCACCGCGCCGGCGCCGAAGCCCGCAACGAGATGGCGCTGCAACGCCATGAATAGGATCGCCATCGGCACCGTCATGAGAACGGATGCGGCCATCAACAGCCCCCAGTCGACGTGCGTGCCTTCGAAGAACAGCATCACGCCAACCGTCAGGGTCAGGTTGTCAATCGAGTTGATGAATACGCGGCCGAACAGATAGTCGTTCCACGACACGATCATCGCGAAGATGGATGCCGCGATGATCCCGGGCAGCGCAGACGGCAGCACGATCTGGCGGAAAACCTGGTAGCGCGACGCACCGTCGATCAGCGCCGCCTCCTCGATTTCGATCGGGATCGAGCGCATAAAAGCCCACATCAGCCACATACAGAACGGCAGCGTGATGCAGACATACCCGAGGATCAGACTCCAAAGGCTGTCCGTCAGGTCCAGCCGAACCATCATAAGAAAGAGTGGGAACACGAAGATGATGGACGGCACCATGTAGCCGAGCAGACTGAAGTAAGGCACCGCGCTCCGTCCCCAGTATCGGAACCGCGTCAGACTATAAGCCGCGAGAGTTGACACAGCGATGCTGATCAGCGTCGAGCCCAACGTTACGATTACGCTGTTGATGAACCAGCGAGTAAAAAATTGCGCGGGCGTGGTACCCGTGTTCTGTGGCGCACCCTGCGCTTGGTAATACTGCTGGCGCCCAGTTAGAAGCGCCTCGTAATTCTCCAGCGTCAAGTTGTGCGGGATCAGCGTCGGCGGCGTCGCAAAGATTTCCGATTTCGGCTTCAGGGACGTCGAGAGTGCCCAAATCAGCGGGAAGCAGATCAGAAATGTCACGACGCAGAGAATGAGATAGAGCATCGCGTTCTTGACGGTTTTCCAGAGCGTGCTTGCCGAATTCATTTCTCGTTCTCTCCGAACCCGGCAACGCGCAGGTAAACGATGCTTCCGATAAGCAGTATAATCATCATCACCACACCCGTCGCCGCACCGACGCCGAGCCGCAAGCTCGCCATGGATTGCTCGAACGAGTAAACGGCGAGATTGAAGGTAGAGGTGCCCGGACCGCCCTTCGTTAGCAGGTAGATTTCCTCGAACTTGTTGAAGGTCCAGATCGTGCGGAACACGATCACCACGATCAGCACTTCCTTCAACTGTGGCAGCGTGACGTCGAAAAACCGCCGCATAGTGCCTGCGCCGTCCACCTTGGCGGCGTCATATAGTTCGAGCGGCACAGACTGAAGCCGCGCGAGCACGCAGATCACGACGAACGGCGTGTACTTCCAGACGTTTAGCATGATCGTCGACGCCATCGCCATCGCGGGTGTCGAGAGCCAGTAGATCGGCTCCTTGATGATGCCGGAGGCAATGAGGCTGTAGTTTACGACGCCGATCTCGGGATTGAAGATCCATCGCCAAATAAGCGCGATGACGACCGTCGGAACGATGTAGGGAAAGAGCAGAAGACCGCGGAAGAAGGCCATGCCGAACAGCGCACGATGCAGCAAGAGCGCAAGGCCGACACCGAACACGGTTTGGAATAGAATCGACAGTAGGGTCCAGACAGTCGCTTGCCAAAACGAGGCCCAGAACAGCGGATCCTCGAAGATGTATTCGAAGTTTGCGAGTCCCACGAAAGCAGTGAGATCGGGCCGAAGCGGGTTATAGCTGTAGAACGCCATCCGGATCGCTTCAGCGATCGGATAGACCATGAAGAATAATGCCGTGATAACGAAGGGCGCGATGAACAAGAGCCCGACGGCACGATCCGATTGCAGATGTCGAAGTATGTGCATGTTTCTGAATGATGCGCTACCGGGCGCACGCGCCCGGTAGCGCTTTTTCTTGAGTTAACCCAACAGGCGAACGTTCTCTTTGCGAATGGCTTCGAGTTCGCGTGCGCCCCACTTTGCTGCGTCCTCCGGCTTCATGTTGTCGATGACAACCTTCTGCACGGTCTGCGCGAGCACCGAGCGGCCGTGGACGTATCCCGCAAGCGGGTTCGCTCCCTGCAGCATCTCGTTTGCCGTGCTGCTCGAGTTCGCGAGCGAAGTGCGGAAGTAGGTATCGACCGTCTTTGGCTTCGACTTGTAGAACGGATGATCCTTCAGTTCCGGAGCGTCCGCGATGTCTTTGTAGGTCGGGGCCACGTTCGGCATCAGAGAATGGCAGTACTTGATCAGCCACTCTTTGCTCGTCTGCTGATAGAGCAGCGCCGCCTTAACTTCGTCGATGAACGGGTTATTCTGCGCCGGAATGCACCAACCCTGGAAGTCGTTCCAATTGTTGCGCCGTCCGGTCTTTGGGTGACGGGCGTGGTTGAACGCTTCCGTCGCCTCGAAGATCGGCTTCGCTTCTTCGGCGGCGCGCCCGAGCGTGCGGCCCCAGTAGAAGCTCATCGCAGTCTGGCCAGTGACGTGCGCGTCAACGACCTGCAGGAAGCTGTACTCGACCGCGCCCTTCGGCATGTAGGGACGAAGTTCACGAACGAAGTTCAGCGCTTCGACGGTCTGCGGGCTGTCGAACACGACCTGGTATTTGTTTGCGGGATCGAACATCCGGCCGCCGGCCGAATGCAGGAGCGCTGCGAAGTGATAATCGGTGCAGAGATTCCGGCCGAGCGCCATGCAGAAGCCCGCCATGTTCGGCTTCTTCTCCGAAATGGTCTTCGCCGCATGCAGAAGGTCGTTCCAGTCCCACGTCTCGGGATCCTTGAGGCCGAGCTCCTTGATGATGTCCATGCGCACGAGCAGCAAATGCGGCTGGTGGTGCGCCGGAATGACATACTGCTTGCCTTTCCAGTTGCCCCAGTAGTCCCACTTGACGCCGTCGACCAGACGATTGCGGCCAATCTTGTCGACCATATCGTCTACCGGCAGCAGCAGGCCTTCCGCCATCATCTGGGTGGCGATCGGCGACTCCACGCTAATCAGCGACGGCGGCCGCTTCGCGGCAAGGTCCGTCATCAGTTTCACGTAAACGCCGTCCCACGGGATGGTTTCGATTTCAAACTTGAGACCGGGCGCATTTTTTTGCGCCCACTCGTTCATCGCGGCGACGCCGACGCCGCCGTAGGGCCCGGGCTCGCCCCACACGCGAACCGTACCGGTCTTCTTGCTTTGGCCGAACGATGGGGTCGTGCCGAACAGGCTGCCGGCACTTGCTCCGGCCGCAGCCATACCGCCCAGAAACGTGCGGCGGTCGAGTGGAAAGTTTCCGAATTTCTTTGTCATTGGGTCCTCCCTTTCAACGGATCAGGCTGCCGTTGTCTCGGCAGTACTTTTTTTGAACGCTTGCAGAAACGACTGTTGCGCCGCGCCGAAGCTGCAGCGCTCGCGCACGCTGGCGGCCACGACACCCGGTGCGCACGAACGCCGCGCGAGACCTTCGGCCTGCGCTTGCTTCGCGACCGCCTCGGCGACAACCGGACACAACTCGGGGTCCAGCGGGCTCGGCAGAATGTTGTCGAAGCGAAGCTCTGTTTTGCCAACATGCGCCGCGATTGCGTGCGAAGCCGCAAGGCATATGGTTTCGGTGATCATTTTCGCGCGGGTATCGACGGCCCCGCGCATCACACCCGGAAAAGCCAAAACGTTGTTGCACTGGTTCGGCTCGTCGAAACGGCCGCTTCCCGAAATTGCAGCACCGGCAGCAAGCGCGGCACTCGGCATAATCTCTGGCTCGGGGTTCGCACAGGCGAACACGATAGAATCCTTGGCCATGGATTGAATGTGTGCCGGCGTCAGCAGTTTGCCGGTGCTCAAGCCGACAAAAGCATCGGCGCCCTTGAGGGCTTCGCGCAAATCGCCGGTCATACCGCTGCGGTTGGTCCGCCCGGCAAGTTCGTCCATGTGCGGAAACGGCTGACGCTCTTTGGCCGAAAGAATGCCGTGCTTGTCGCAGACAATGACCTCGCCCACGCCCCAAGCGAGCAGAAGCCGCGCGGCGGCAGTCCCGGCCGCGCCTGCGCCGTTAACAACGACGCGCAAATCTTCCTTGCGCTTTCCGAGAACCCGTAACGCATTCATCATGCCGGCGACAACCACCGTCGCCGTGCCGTATTGATCGTCGTGAAACGCGGGAACGGACAACCGCTCGTTCAGCGCCGCCATGGTAGTGAAACAATGCGGCGCTGCTACATCCTCGAGATTAAAGCCTGCAAACGATGGTTCCAGCGCAGCGATGTGATCCGTCAACTTCGCGGGATCCTTTACATCGAGGCAGAGCGGAACCGCATCGAGGCCAGCGAGCATTTTGAACATGATCGCCTTGCCTTCCATGACCGGCACAGCCGGCAAGGGGCCGGTGCGGCCAAATCCGAGCACCGCGGTTCCGTCGGTAACGACAGCAATCGTGTTGCCGCGGTTGCTTAGTGTTTCCGCTTGCTCGGGATCGGCTACGATCCGCTGGACCAGCACGCCAACGCCCGGTGTATACAGCGTCGCGATATCCCGCAGCGAACTTACATGTACCTTTGGCGTAACCTCGAGTTTCCCGTGACCTGACGCAACATCGCGCACCGCGCTAATCGCGGCTTCAGGGGTTACTACCCAAGGCTTGTCGCGCGCAACCGTCATTGCCCTACCCCACCTCGGCGGCGTTGCGCGTAACGGTTCTCGCGCACGGTTGCAGTGAGTTCATGCGCGAGCATTCCTTCGGACGCGCACATGCGGCCCATGATCGGCGCAATCTTGTGGCTCGCCTCCGGTGTGAGGCGCTGGTACGTAACGGTCTTCAGGAACTTTCCGACCCACAGACCACCGGTGTAGCGCGCAGCGCGGCCGGTCGGCAGCGTGTGATTGGTGCCGACACCCTTGTCGCCGTAAGCAACCGTGCTCTCTTCGCCGACGAACAGACTGCCGTAGTTCTTGAGGTGTTTCAGGTAGTAGTCGTTTTTCGTAGTCAGCACTTCCAAATGCTCCGGCGCGTACCGGTCGCTGAGTGCGATTGCTTCATCATCGCTGTCTACGACCGCCACCTCACCCCACCGCGCCCAGGCAGCACCCGCGATTTCCCGCGTCGGCAGCGTAAGAAGCTGGCGGTCGATTTCTGCCATCGCTTCACGCGCAACCTTCTCGGACGTCGAAATCAGCCACGCCGGGCTATCAGGCCCATGTTCGGCCTGGCCTAACAGGTCGGTTGCAACGAGCGCGGGGTCTGAGTTCTCGTCAGCGATGACCAGAATTTCGGTCGGCCCTGCAGGCAGATCGATGCCGACAAGACCGAACAACTGCCGCTTGGCTTCCGCGACATATGCGTTGCCGGGGCCCGTGATCATATCGACCGGCCGCATTCCAACGCGGCCATAGGCCATTGCAGCGAAAGCCTGCACGCCGCCGATAGTATAAATCTCGTCGGCACCCGACTCCGCGAGCGCATACAGCGTCGGCGGGAAAATCCCTTTACCTTCTCGCGGCGGCGCCGCACCGACGATGTGCGAAACGCCGGCCACGCGGGCCGTCGCAACACTCATGATCGCCGCTGAGATCAGCGGATATTTTCCGCCGGGGACATAGCAACCGACAACTTCGATCGGAATGATCTTCTGCCCGAGCGTGATTCCGTTGCCGAACTCTGCCTCGAACTCCGCCATGGAATCGCGCTGACGCTTAGCAAATTCCGTCACTTGCTTCTTACAGAAGGCAAAATCCTCTTTGAAGGTTTCGCTCAGCGATTTGCGCGCCGTCGCGATCTCATCTTGCGACACGCGAAACACCGGGTTGTTCCAGCCGTCCAATTTCGCTGCAAACCTGCGAACGGCGTCGTCACCGTTCTGCTCGATGTCTGCGATCATCTCACGGACCCGATCGATGAGATCGCGATTGTCCTGACGGGACTGGGGGGCAGCCTGCTTTAAATAGCGCACCATCTTATCAAATTCCGTATTGCCGAAGCCGAATGTAACCGGTTACATTGCCGGCCGTCTAGGGGCTCTACGTCCGAAATGAAAAAGCCGGAAAAGTCCGTCAACGTCCGATCGCTCGCAAAAAAAGCAGGCGTTTCGGTTGCAACGGTCAGCCGTGCACTGCGGCAGCCGGACACTGTTGCGCCGCACACGCGAGAAAAAATTCTTCGTCTCGTGGAAAAGTACCGCTTTGTGCCGGATGGCAGGGCCGCGAATTTTTCTTCCCAGCGGACCGGACTTGTCGGCTTGATCGTGCCGACGATCTCGAACTCGATCTACGCGGAGTTCACCGAAGCTATCCAGAGCCGGCTGCAAGCCGCAGGGCCGAGTCTGCTGATCGTCAACGCAAACTATTCAGCGGAAATCGAACGCGACATCATCCGCAAACTCATCGAAAGCCGCGTCGAAGGCGTCATACTAACCGGCTATCGTAGAGATGCATCTCTCTATCAGTTGCTCGAGCACTACCGCATTCCGTTCGTGGTAACCTGGGCAATCAGCCCGAAGCGTTCAATCCCCTCCATCTCGTTCGACAATCATGCTGCTGCTGCCGAAGCGACCGAGATGTTGATCAAACTCGGTCATCGCCGCATTGGACTCATCTGTGGTGTTGCTGCCATCAACGATCGCGCGTCGATGCGGCTTGAGGCTTACCAGTCCGTGCTGGAGAAGCATCGCATTACCTTCGACGAAACGCTCGTCTCCCAGCAACCGTTCGAGATTGAGGCTGCGGCCGAAGCCGCAACGAGGCTGATGTCGAATCCGAAACCGCCTACTGCCCTCTTCTGTGCGAACGACATTCAGGCGCTTGGCGCCCTCTTCGCCTGCCAGCGCATGAAGATACGCGTGCCCGAAGATGTGTCGATTATCGGTTTCGACGACCTGCCGATCGTACGCACCGCCAACCCCGCACTTTCCAGCGTCCACGTGCCTGCACGTCAGATGGGAAATGCCGCAGCCGACGCTCTCATCGCTGCCGCGCGCCAGCAGACGCCGATCAAAAGCCAGATCATTCCCACCGAACTCATCATGCGCGCGAGCACAGCGCCGCTCAAGCACTCTAAAGGCACGCGCCGATGACGACCGCACCGGAAGCTCCACCGGCGAGTTCGCCGGGCCATACCATTATGCTTGCTTTGCCAGGCGTAGCGGTCTCCGCATCGATTGCGGCCGTGGCCTATCTACTCTCGCGTTGGATCGTGCAAGTCCCGCTCAATCCCATCATGATCGCCGTTGTGCTTGGGATACTGATTTCCAGTCTCACCAGCTCACCGGCGTGGATTACTGGGGGCCTTGAAACGTTACCTCGCTTTGCGTTGCGGATCGCAATCGTGCTGCTCGGATTCCAGATTTCGATTGCGGACGTACTCAGTATCGGCGGCACTGGACTTTCCTCCGCAATAGTTGCGACGGCGACCACGCTCGCCGTGACACTTGCTGCCGGTCGGATAATGCGCGTCGAACGCAACTCGGCGATTTTAATTGCGGTAGGAACAGCGATCTGTGGCGTAGCAGCGATTGTCGCGATGGGCTCTGCAATTCGTGCCAGTGCGCGCGACATGACCTATGCCATCCTGTGCGTGACGCTCTTCGGCCTGCTCTCGATGTTTTTATTCCCTCTAGCGGGTCAGTTTCTCAGTCTGGACGCACGGCTGTTTGGCATCTGGACCGGTGCGGCGGTCCATGAGGTCGCCCAGGTCGTTGCCGCCGGATTTCAGCACAGCCAAGAGGCCGGCGAAGTCGCGACCATTACGAAGCTTTCTCGCGTCTTACTGCTCGCTCCTGTAGTCGCCGCTATTACATTCTCCTTGCCGTCGGACACGAGCGCGCCGCGCGCGAAGTCCGTAGTGCCGTGGTTCGTGGTTGGCTTTGCGCTGGCAGTCGCCGTCAATTCCTTCTTGCCCGTTCCCGGCGAAGCGCGGGCAGCCCTCGGTGTCATTGTCAGCGTACTCTTCACATTCGCGCTTGCCGCAATCGGCCTCACGATTAATCCGCGGCAATTACTTTCCGGAAACGCGACGGGCTTATTACTGGGGTTGATCGCAACTATTTGGGTAACAGCAGTCGCTTTGGTAGTAATTTTGCTCGCCGAAACACGTTAAGTCCCACAAAAACTTATTAGCTTGGTGCAAGTCGATGTGCGCGCGAGAGCATTTTGGGCAAATTCAGGCGAGTACTGCGAGCCAATTATTCTGAGACCCATTCTCACAGAATGCCCTTCCGGCAGCATTATTAGATAGCGCAAGATTTATTGAATAACTTGTCGGAATGAACCCCGGCTACAGCGCTGACGCATTGAAAATATGGGTGCCCCCCGGTCGGAATCGAAGCTGCGACCAAGCTTAGAAGTTGTTAGAGAAGCCAGCAATTTTCAATGCTCCTTCCGACAAAACCGGCCTGCCGGCGGCATCGTTCGATATGGCGAAATATTAGATTGTGAGAATGGCGAAAAAGCAAAGGCGCACACAATACCGCGCCGCGAGCCTGAGGTGAGTTTGATCTGCGTCAATTCGCTCTTGCCACAGAGGTGCGAATGAAGCCGCTAAAGCAGAACAATCACATGTTAACGAGACGCGCATTCATTGCCAGTGCGATGATTGGATCGTCGAACGCCCTTCTCACCGCAAAATGGGCATTCGGACAATCCAACCTGTTCGAACGCAGCCTGCCGATTCCACCGCTAATCGACGCGCGTTCAGTCGCTAACAAGATCAGTTTGATCGCGGCTGAAGGACGACACAAATTCTTCCCAAATCAGCCAACTGCAACTTCGGGTTACTCTGGTGCAATTCTCGGCCCAACGCTTCGCTTCCATAAGGGCGACGAGATAGCGGTCACCGTCGAGAACAGACTTAGCCGACATACAACTGTTCATTGGCATGGCTTACTAATTCCGAGTATCTCCGATGGAGGGCCTCATAATCTAATCGCTCCGGACACTTCCTGGCAGACGACACTGAAGATCGACCAACCGGAAAGCACAGCCTGGTTTCACCCGCATCCGCACGGTGACACAGCACGGCAGGTTTATTCTGGCCTTGCGGGAATGGTGTTGATCAATGACGGATCAAGTGAGCGGCTAGGTTTACCGCGAACATATGGGGCCGACGATATTCCGCTCATACTTCAAGAGCGGCAGTTCAACTCAAACGGCAGCCTACGCTACGACGACGGTCCCCAGACGACGATGCTCGGCGCGCGGGGAGATACAATTATTGTGAATGGAGTTATCGCACCTGTCGCGCGCGTTCCCGTGGGATTGGTTCGGCTGCGACTATTGAATGGTTCGAACGCGAGAACTTTTGATCTGTCGTTCAGCGATGCAAGGGCATTTCACGTAATCGCATCTGATGGTGGTTATCTCCCCTCTCCAGTACGACGTACCCGTCTAATAATATCGCCCGGCGAGCGCTTCGAGCTGTTGGCCGATTTTTCCGATGCTCGGTCTGTCTTACTTGAAACAGGGGCTGATCAGTTTATTCCCATGATGGGTATGATGTCCGGAGACGTCAGCGGGGCAGCGCAAATTATTAAATTTGAACCCGATCCTACTAAGTTGGCTCCCATCAAATCCATTCCAGAAAAACTATCAACAATCTCGGGTATCGGAAAGGTCGATGGCCTGAGACGCCGCCAGTTCGTGTTGAACGATCATATGATGGGCATGCGATCCAGGAACCGTGGTCTTGCCATCAATGGAAGACAGTACGACATGACCCGGATTGACACTACCGTTTCGCTGGGCAGCAGCGAGGTCTGGGAAGTTGAATCAGGAATGATGGCTCATCCATTCCACATCCACGGAGTTCAATTCAGAATTCTCTCAATCGATAGAAGAAAGCCACCAATGCATCTGCAAGGCAACAAAGATACAGTATTGGTGCCCGGATCAGCTGAAATTCTCGTTCACTTTTCCCAGCGCGCAACACGGGAACATCCCTTCATGTATCACTGCCATATCCTTGAACACGAGGATGCCGGCATGATGGGACAATATGTTGCGACGTAGACGAACAACGGTTTCGATATTTGCTAAGCAATCAATAGCTTCATGGCCTGTTCAAATCGATTGATTTCGGACTGATTTATAATCGCGTTGGCGAGTGTCAAAGTCTGCTACTGCGGCATTTTTACCGGCACCTTCAGATAGTGCACACCATTCGATTCCGCCGGCGGAAACTTTCCAGCACGAATGTTCACTTGGATCGATGGCAACAGAAGCAATGGCGCGGCAAGCGTCGCATCGCGCGCTTTGCGCATCTCGACAAAGTCGCTTTCATCCACGCCCTCATGTACGTGAATATTGCGTGCCCTCGCCTCACCAACCGTGGTTTCCCACGCATAGTGGTCACGTCCCGGCGCCTTGTAATCATGGCACATGAACAGCCGCGTTTCAGGTGGCAATGCCAGAATGCGTTGGATCGAGCGGTAGAGTGCGTTCGCATCGCCTCCGGGAAAGTCGGCACGTGCAGTACCATAATCGGGCATAAACATCGTATCGCCTACGAACACGACATCGCCAATCTTGTAGGACACGCATGCTGGCGTATGGCCGGGAGTATAAATGACTTCACCCTCCAACTTTCCGATCGCAAAGCGTTCGCCGTCCTTGAATAGGTGATCAAATTCAGACCCATCACCAGAAATATCAGTTGCATTGAAGACGGGGCGGAAGATGCGCTGCACATCGCGAATGTGCTCACCGATGGAAACCCTGGCTCCCGTCCTGAGCTTGATGTAAGGCGCGCCAGATAAATGATCGGCGTGCGCATGGGTTTCCAGTACCTGTGCGATTTTGATGCCGTTCTTTTCAGCCTCAGCCAAAATCTGATCCGATGAAGTGAAAGTCGCCTTACCGCTCCGGAAATCATAATCCAGAACAGGGTCGACTACGGCACCCTGCATGGTTGCGGGATCCCAGACCAAGTAACTGACGGTATTCGTCGCCTCGTCGAAAAAGGCTTTGATTCCAATCTTTTGCATCGCAGTCATAGCAGGCTCCCAAGTCATTCCTATCACCGTACTTGACTTACATATTAGCAGTTCCTAATTTAGCAATACCTAATTTATGGAGCGTTGGATGTCCCGATCGGCGATGAAGAGGAAAACCGACACCGGCATTGCCAGTCTCGCTCGCAAAGCAGGCGATGCCGCCCAATTGTTAAAGCTATTGGCTAACGAAAACCGGCTGCAAATTCTTTGTCAGCTTGCGATCTCCCGTGAAGTCTCGGTGGGAGAGCTTGCGGATGAAGTCGGGCTAAGCCAATCGGCACTCTCGCAGCATCTTGCGAAGATGCGCGATGAAGGTTTGGTTGCGACCCGACGTGAAGCGCAAACCGTATTCTACCGAATATCCGATCTCAATGCGGCTCGCGTACTCGCGCTGCTGAAGGATATTTACTGTCCGTAACAAACTACGTTGAAGGAACTTAAGAATGTCACACTTGAAGTCAATCTCTCCGGATCGTGCTGCAGTGCTGATACAATCGGGTGCTGTTCTCATCGATATCCGCGGTGCCGATGAGCACGCGCGCGAGAATATTCCCGGTGCTCGGCACCATGCACTTACCCGCGTAGACTCGGAGAGCCCTGTACGCAGCGGCGACGAGGTCGTCATCTTTCATTGCAAGTCAGGCGCACGCACCGAAGGAAACTCTCCGAAGCTCTGACCGGCCCCCACTGAGTGGTCCGGTTGGAATGTTAGTTTAGAGCTTGCATTTGCGCCATCGGTTTTGTTGCGGGCCATAGGATGGCCTCAGGTGCC
>LNEZ01000006.1 GCA_001464215.1 Rhizobiales bacterium Ga0077548
AATGTCGACCTTGCAGCCCTGATACTTTCGCAACTCAAGAAAGCTGTTCCAGAGAAACGAAAACTTGCCGCCGAGTAGTTTGCTGTAGCGAGCGGCGTTCACCGCGCGCACGACCTCGCCGGAAAAGCCGAAGCTCGCAATGTTGTTGAACCAGCGCAGCGACTGCGCGCCATTCGCGTTGGTATAACGCAACCGGCCGAGGTCGATGGTTTGCGTTTGCCCGGCCTTCAACCGCTCGATTGCAGCGCCGACGCTTTTCGGCAAGTCGAAGGAGCGGCGGAAATCGCCGCCCGTGCCGTACATCACAAAACCCAAGCTGACATCGCTTGGCGGTGCACTATCGCCGTCGCAAAGCCCGTTGATCGCTTCGTTGACGGTGCCGTCGCCGCCGACCGCAATGATGGACTTTGCACCGCCCGCAACTGCGTTGCGTACCAATGTCGTGGCTTCGCCGGGTCTCGTGGTGAGTGCCGAGTCGAAACTTCCGATCGCGTCCCGCAGTTGACGCGAGATTTTCGGCCAGTGCTTGCCAGCCCCGCCACCGGCTGCGGCCGGGTTCACGACGACAAAGGTATTCATGACGTGCTTCTGCTCCCCGAAAGGAGCTTAGCAGACGGCGTTAGAGCTTGTAGAGGTTCGCCCGCGCGGGGTCCTTCTCGGCAACGAGCTTTGCGAGATCGACCATCACCTTGGCCTGCTTCCAGGTCGCATCGTCCAGCATCTTGCCGTCCACGAGCGCAACACCCATGCCGTCGGGCATGGCGTCGATCGCCTTCTTCGCGAACGCGACTTCCTGGGGGTCGGGGCTGAAGACTCTCTTTGCAATTTCGATCTGGCTCGGATGCAGCGACCACGCACCCAGGCAGCCTTGCAGGAAGGCGTTGCGGAATTGCGCCTCGCAGGCTTCCGGATCGGCAAAGTCGCCGAACGGACCATAGAACGGCTTGATCCCGTTCGCGGCACAGGCATCGACCATTTTACCAATCGAGTAGTGCCAGAGGTCCTGCTGGTAGCGCGCACGCGAAGGCGAACCTTCCTCGGCGTCCGCCACGACCTGATAGCCGGGATGGCCGCCGCCGACGCGCGTGGTCTTCATGCCACGCGAAGCGGCGAGGTCGGCCGGGCCGAAGCTCATGCCGTGCATACGTGGCGAGGCGCAGGCGATGTCGTCCACATTCTTCACGCCTTCGGCCGTTTCAAGAATTGCGTGAATGAGGATCGGCTTTTTGACGGCGTGCTTCGCTTCAAGTTGAGCAAGAAGTTGATCGAGATAATGGATGTCCCACGGCCCATCGACCTTGGGCAGCATCACGACATCTAGCTTGTTGCCGACGGCAGCGACGATCTCGACGATGTCGTCGAATGCCCAGGGGCTCGCGAGCGAATTGCAGCGGATCCAGAATCCGGTTGAACCGAAATCAACGCTCTTGCCTGCTGAGATCACGCCTTGGCGCGCGGCGTCCTTCGCATCAGCCGGAATCGCGTCTTCAAGATTTACGAGAACGACATCGACCTGTTTCACAAGGTCGGGGACTTTGGAAAGCACCTTCTCGTTGTGACCCGGCACGAACTGGATCACGCGCTCGAGCCGCACCGGCAATTCGCGGATCGGGTCCGGCGCACCCATCGCCAGCGGCTTATAGAAGTTTCTCGGCAGCTTCATCGCGGTCCCCGTGCTGTTCGTGGCTATGGTTTAGCCGAGCGCCGGGCGGGTAGCTAGTGCAACGCAGCATGAGGTTGACCGGGGCGCGGGGGCAGCCGATAGGTGCTTCGATCACGCCCGCCGGTAATTCCAATGGCCGATATTCTCAGTCTCGCGCTGCCGTTCTTCGGCCTGATCTTGCTCGGCTTCGTCAGCGGCAAGTTCGCCAACATTCCCGAAGACGGAATGGCGTGGCTGAATTTTCTCGTGCTCTATATGGCGCTACCGGCGCTGTTTTTTCAGACCATGTCCCGCACCCCGATCGAGGAGCTCGCGAACTGGCGCTTCATCGTCGCGACGGCTTCCTGCACGCTGTTTACTTTCTCCTTCGCGTTCTTCTTCGCACTATGGCTACGCCGGGGTGACGCACGCGAAGCAACCATCGCGGGCGTCGTCGGCGGCTATGCGAACGTCGGCTATATGGGACCGGGCCTTACGCTCGCGGCTCTCGGCTCGCAAGCGACAGTGCCGACCACGCTCATTTTCGTGTTCGACTCGACACTCTTCTTCACGCTCGTGCCGCTGTTGATGGCGGCGACGGGCACGGAGAAGAAGGGCGCCGTGCAGACGACGCTCTTGATCCTGCGGCGCGTGTTCACGCATCCGTTCATTGTCGCGACGCTTCTCGGCGTCGGCGCGGCGGCGCTGCATTGGTCACCGCCTGCCGCAATCGACCGCACGCTCGAATTTCTGAAGAACGCAGCCGCACCTTGTGCGCTTTTCACGCTTGGCGTCACAGTCGCACTGCGGCCCTTTACCGAGACACCGCGCGAAGTGCCGGGGCTAATCCTAATAAAGCTGATCGTGCATCCGTTCTTGATCTGGGCTCTGCTCGCATCCCTTGGCGGCTTCTCGCCGGTATGGGTTTACACCGCCGTGTTGATGGCGGCATTGCCCACCGCACTGAACGCCTTCGTGATGGCGCGGCAATACGACGTCTATATTGAGCAGGCGTCGAACGGCGTGCTGCTCTGCACGATAGCTTCGGTGTTGACCGTCACTGCGTTGCTCTATCTGATCGAGCGGAAACTGTTACCGGTCACGTTGTTTCAATGAGCACACACGAACCTCCGCTCAAGGGCATTCTGGTCGCCGACTTCACGACGCTGCTTCCCGGACCTGTTGCGACGCTGATGCTCGCGGAAGCCGGCGCCGAAGTCATCAAGGTCGAGAAGCCGGGCGGCGAGGATATGCGCGCATATCCGCCGCAATGGGATGGCGTTTCGGCCGCGTTCGCGATGCTCAATCGCGGCAAGGGCAGTCTTGTCGTCGATCTGCGCACGGACGAAGGCCGCATGGCCGCGCGCGAACTGGCGGCGCGTGCCGACGTGCTGGTCGAACAGTTTCGTCCCGGCGTCATGCAGAAGCACGGTCTCGGGTATGACGAACTCATCAAACTCAATCCGAAATTGATCTACTGTTCAATCACGGGTTACGGGCAGTCCGGCCCGAAGCGCGACGAAGCCGGGCACGATCTGAATTACATCGGCTCGACCGGACTGCTCTCGCTCGCGCCGGGACCACTCGATAATCCCGTTGTGCCGCCCGCGCTGATCGCCGACATCGCCGGAGGAACCTTTCCTGCTGTGCAAAACATTCTGCTCGCGCTGATCGCGCGCGGAAAAACCGGAAAGGGCACGTACATCGACATTGCGATGGCAGACGCGATGTTCACCTTCGCAT
The DNA here is from genome assembly GCA_001464215.1 of Rhizobiales bacterium Ga0077548. Taxonomy (GTDB): domain Bacteria; phylum Pseudomonadota; class Alphaproteobacteria; order Rhizobiales; family Xanthobacteraceae. Next base: position 3,386 of record LNEZ01000006.1, read on the forward strand.
GGATGGCGTTAGCTACGCTGCACGCGACCGGCAAGCAAACCGGTCCGGCGTCTCTGAGCACGACAGGCGGCTCACCGCGCTACCAGATTTATCCAGCGAAAGACGGCAAGCTGGTGTGTTGCGGTGCGCTCGAGCAAAAGTTCTGGATGGCATTCTGCGGGGTCATCGGCTTGCCGCAAGAGCTGACCAACGACTTTAAAAACCCAAGCGCCACGAAACAGGCTATTCGTGAAATCATCGCCAGCGAAACCGCCGCGCACTGGAAACCGAAATTCGCTGCCGCGGATTGCTGCGTGACGATCATGGCGACCCTCGAAGAGGCGCTGGCCGACGAGCATTTCGTAAAGCGCGGTTTGTTCGCAGCGCAGATTTCTTCTTCAGCCGGCGACAAGCAGATGCCTGCGCTACCTGTCCCGATCGCGCCGGAGTTTCGCGCGCTGGGTACGCGCAGCTACCCGCGGGTAAAATAGTTCAGCCGTTCGCTGTTTTGCCGAGACCGCTCTGCATCAAACCGCGGCGCAGGAACGGAACGCGCGACGCGATTTCAAGCCCGATGCCGCGCGCTAAATGCACCGGCAGGAAATCGGTCAGCAGCGAGCGCCCGAGCATCTCTACGGCGGCTGCTCGCGCGCGGATATCGGCGCGGCGCTCTACGTCGTAAGCCTCAAGTATTGCTTCCGATCCCATGTCGTTTCCTTCGCGGGAAGCGTCACCGGCGAGCCGCGCGATAGCATCGGCATCGCGGATGCCGAGGTTCAGGCCCTGCGCGCCGATCGGCGGAATGACGTGGCCGGACTCTCCCACGAGCGCGATACGCTTATTAGCAAAGCGGTCGGCAATTTCCACGCCAAGCGGGAAGATGCCGCGCGCGCCTTCGATCCGGACTTCCCCGAGTAGCGAGTGGCATTTCGTTTCAATTTCTCGCGCGAGGTCTGCATCGCTTGCCGCGCGAATACGCTCGACGTCGTTTGCCTTGCATACCCAGACGAGGCTTGAGCGCAGGCCCTGCATGGGGACCAGCGTGAAGGGGCCGCTATCGGTGTGGAATTCCGTCGAGATATCGTTGTGCGGACGGCTGTGTGTAAAATTCAGCGCGACCGCGAATTGAGGAAGAGGCCTCTTGCTGGTGCGAATATCGGCGGCAGTTCGGCAAATCGAGTTGCGTCCGTCAGCGGCAACGATGAGCTTCGCTGTAATCGATGCGCCACCGCCAAGTTCAACGCGTACAGAATCCGGCGAGACTGTTATGCGCGTTGCCGACTGCTCCAGAACACGAAGGTTTTGCTGCTGGGCCAGCGCACCGCGCAGCACCGCAAGCAATTCCTCGTTTGGAATGTTGTACCCGAACGCTTCGAGGCCGATCTCCCCGGCATCGAACAGAACTTCGGGCGCGCGGATCAGGCGGCGGGTTCCATCTACAAGTCTCAGCTTACGCAGCGGCGCAGCCTTGGCTTCGATCGCTTCCCAGAGCCCAAGCGCTTTCAGGATATCGACCGAAGTTCCGAGCAGCGCCGTGGTCCTGCGATCAGAGTGAGGCGGCTTCGGCGCGAGCAGCGTTGTCGCGATACCTTGGCACGCAAGCGCGATCGCCGCGATCAGGCCTACAGGCCCACCGCCTACGACGACGGCATCGCTGGTTTTAAGATCTTCGCTCATCACGCCAATCTAGCGGACTTCCCGGCGAAATGCAGGCGTGTCTGCGTGCCGCATATTGCGCTAATAAGTTGCCATGCAACCCGTGCAGGAATTCAGCTTGTCGGAACGGCTGGCGGCCTTCTCGGTCCATGTGCTGACGGCTTCCGGCGTTGCCTTCGGCCTGCTCGCGCTGCTCGCCGCGCACGAGCGGCGCTTTACTGTGATGTTCGCCTGGCTCGGGGTTGCGCTGATTGTCGATGGCATTGACGGGCCGCTTGCGCGCCGTCTCCGCGTCAAGGAAGTTCTGCCGAACTGGTCCGGGGAAACGCTCGACCTCGTCGTCGATTATTTGAACTATGTGATGGTGCCGGCTTACGCGCTGGTGCTGAGCGGCATCATCCCGGCGCCGTTTTCGTATCTGGCGGGTGCCGCGATTGCGGTGACCAGCGCGCTCTATTTTGCCGACACCCGCATGAAGACCGAAGACTCGTTCTTCCGGGGCTTTCCGGCGGTCTGGAACGTCGTGGTGTTCTATCTGCTGGTCGGCAAGCCTTCGGCGGATATGGCGCTCGGTATCGTAATGGTGCTTTGCGCAATGACCTTCCTTCCGGTGCCGTTCCTGCATCCGTTCAGGGTAAAACGGCTGCGCGGGCTCACGCTCGTCCTTCTTGGGGCATGGGTGGGACTGGCTTTCGTGACCCTTGCATATGACCTATCTCCGCCGCCGGCTGTATGGTTCGCGCTTCTGGTGATAGGCCTGTATTTTATGGGCGCAGGTATTTTTCGAGTCCGCAATTCATGAGTTTTCCTATCTTCGATTGGGTCACTGATCCTTCTGCCTGGGTCGCGCTCGTTACGCTGACAGTGCTTGAGATCGTTCTCGGCATCGACAACGTTATTTTCATTTCATTGCTGGTGCAGCGGCTCGGCAAGCAGGCCGCCAAGCGCGCTCGACAAATCGGTCTGAGCCTCGCGCTTGTTTTCCGGATCGCGCTTCTGTTCGTACTGACGTGGATCATCGCGCTGAAAGAGCCGGTGTTCACGTTGCTCGGCCGCGGTTTCTCTTGGCGCGACATCGTTCTCTTCGCGGGTGGTGTCTTTCTTATCGTGAAAGCAACGCAGGAACTGCATCGCGAGGTCGAAGGCTCGCACGGAGCGCAGCGTCCATCCGTCGCGAAGACTGCCTTCTGGACGATCATTTTCCAGATCATTCTCATCGACATCGTTTTTTCGGTCGACTCGATCATCACCGCTATCGGACTTGCCGACGACATCGAGATCATGGTGATCGCGGTGCTGATCGCGATTGTCATCATGTACGCCGCATCCGGCTGGATTTCGGAGTTCATATCGCGGCATCCGACAACCAAGGTGCTCGCGCTCGCATTCCTGCTGCTGATCGGTGTCGCGCTGGTGGCCGATGGACTCGGCTTCAAGATCCCGCGCGGCTATATCTACTTCTCGATGGCCTTTGCGGGTCTGGTCGAAGGCATCAATATCGCAATGTTTAAGAACGCGAAGGCAGCCAAAGCCAAAACCGCCGCCGCACGACAAACAAAGAAAAAGAAGAAGTAAGAGACCGGGATGGAAAAGAAAGTTCTATTGATCACCGGCGGCAGCCGCGGCATCGGTGCGGCGACCGCGAGGTTAGCTGCGCGACAAGGCTACGACGTCGCCATCAACTATGTCGGCAACGAGAAAGCGGCAAACGAAGTCGTTGCCGATATCGAAAAAAGCAACGCGCGCGGTATCGCGATCAAGGGCGATATGGCGAGCGAAGCCGATATTCTCCGGATGTTCGAAGCCGTCGATAAGTTCGGCAAGCTCACGCATCTCGTGAATAACGCCGGCATCATCGGAAACAGCAGCAAGTTCGCCGATGTGAGCGCGGAAACCATGCGCCGGGTCGTCGATGTGAATGTAACCGGCGCGATGATCGTCGCGCGCGAAGCGGTTCGCCGCCTATCGACGGCGCGCGGCGGGAAGGGCGGCGCGATCGTCAATCTCGGCTCCATGGCGACCTATCTCGGAGCGCCCGGCGAATTCGTCTGGTACGCGGCGAGCAAGGGCGCGATCGATGCGCTCACAATCGGCCTATCCAAGGAAATTGCGGGCGAGGGCATTCGCGTGAATGCCGTGGCACCCGGTCTGATCGATACCGAAATTCACGCCTCGGGCGGGCAGCCCGACCGCGTCGAGCGTATGCGCTCCGCGATCCCCATGGGCAAAGCCGGAACTGCGGAGGAAGTGGCGGACACGATCCTGTACCTGCTCTCGGAGCAATCGAGCTACGTGACAGGTACAATCCTGCGCGTTTCGGGCGGCCGCTAGCGCCTCGTATTTGCGCGACTGCGCCCTCGTATGTGACAAGCAGAAAAGCTAGAACAACGGCCGCCAAGGCGGCGATTTAGGGAGAATGAAATGGCGTTTGCAGTTCGGGTTCATGCGCATGGCGGTCCGGAAGTTCTGAAATACGAAGAAATCACCTTGCCGGAGCCGGGTCCGGGTGAGGCTCGGATCAAGCAGACCGCGATCGGCCTGAACTTCATCGATACCTATTTCCGCACCGGCCTCTACAAGCCCGCGGCCTATCCGTTCGTGCCGGGCAATGAAGGCGCCGGCGTCGTCGTCTCGCTCGGCAGGGGCGTGAAGGGCCTGAAGAAGGGTGACCGCGTTGTCTATGGCAACATGATGGGCTCTTACGCGAGCGAGCGGAACATTCCCGCGGACAAACTCATCAAGCTGCCGAAAAAGATCAGCGACAGAACCGCGGCTGCGATGATGCTGAAGGGTTTGACCGCGCAATATCTCCTGCGCTCGCTCTTCAAGGTGAAGAAGAAACACGTCGTGCTGGTTCATGCCGCAGCCGGCGGCGTCGGCCAGATCCTCACGCAATGGGCAAACTATCTCGGTGCGACCGTGATCGGCACCGTCGGCTCGAAAGAGAAGGTCGCGATCGCGAAGAAAAACGGCTGCCACCATGTCATTCTCTATCGTGATGAAGACGTGGCTAAGCGCGTTGCCGAAGTCACGAAGGGCAAGAAGTGCGATGTCGTCTATGACGGCGTCGGCAAGACCACTTTCATGAGCTCTCTCGACAGCCTGAAGCCGCGCGGGATGTTGGCCACCTACGGCAATGCTTCTGGACCCGTGGATGGCGTCAACCTCGGCATCTTGGCAACCAAAGGCTCGCTGATCGTCTCGCGCCCGACCATGCTCCACTACTTCGGCACCCGGAAAGAACTCGAAGCCGGCGCCAAGGACCTCATGAAGGTCATCGAGAAGGGCAAGGTGAAGATCCAGGTCAACCAGACCTATCCGCTCAAGGACGCGGAGAAGGCCCATCGCGACCTAGAATCCCGCAATACGACCGGCCAGACGGTATTATTGCCCTGATCTCTGCAGATTTCTCCCCCGCACTAAGCCGAAAGGCCAATGTGCGGAACGAGAATCAGCCTATCGTCGGCCGGGGATAGGAACGGCCAGCCCGTGCAGGTTATTCGGAAAACGACCGACGGCATGGAGTCCGCCGGCGGCAGCGGTGACGCTGCGGCTGGTGCGCCACTTTCTTTGCGCGATGGCAAGGAAGAAAACACACTTCATCGCGTCCGCGAGTCCCTCGATCTCCTGGAAGCCGACCTTGGCGTGTTGATGCTAAACGTCGGCGATGCGGCCAAGAACGTCCACGATGGCGTCGGCATTGCGGCACAGTCGATCGAGACGATCAAGGCGTCCGCGATCGATCTTTCCGAACAAGTCAGCGTCGCCGAGAGCAATGTCAACGCATTCGCGACGGCTACCGAACAACTGGCGCAGTCCTCGACGCTGATCAGTTCGCAAATTCATAAGGCGAACGATCTCGCGAGCGAAGCAAGCGAAGCCGCGAGTACCACCGAAAGGCAAGTGGAGCGCTTGCAGGCGTCCTCCGCCGACATCGGCAAGGTCGTCACCTTTATCTCCACGATTGCGAAACAGACACATCTGCTCGCGTTGAATGCGTCGATCGAAGCCGCTCGCGCCGGTGACGCCGGGCGCGGCTTTGCCGTCGTCGCGAACGAAGTGAAGGCGCTTTCCGCCGAAACCCAGCAGGCAATCGCGGAGATTACTTCAAAGATCGACGCGCTCCGCAAAGATGCCGACGGGTCGATGGCCATGCTCGCGCGCATCGCGCGCGTAATCGAGGAAATCCGTCCGATGTTCGCGACGGTTTCGTCTTCGGTCGAACAGCAAGTCGCAACGACCGCCGAGCTCTCGGTCAACGCATCCGAAAATTCGGATTTTCTCAGCAAGGTCGCGCAGAGTGTCGCGAGCATCCGCAAGGGTGCCGAAAGTGCACGCCTGGAGAGCGTCCAGATCGACGCCTCGGCGCATACCGCGGCCGACCTCGCGGCAACCTTGCGCAAGCGCTTGAGCATTTTCCTGCGCGCAACCGAAATCGGGGACCGCCGTCATTCGGATCGGCTGCCTTGCGACTGGGGGGTCACGGTAACGGCCGCCGGCGTGCAGTCCGGAACCATGACGGTCGATCTTGGCGAAGGCGGTGTACTACTCAAGGCAACCGACGCGCTGACCCTTCGGGTCGGCGAGAACATCCATGTCGATATTCCGGGCGTCGGGAATCTGCCGGCGCGCGTCGTAAATCGCACCGATCTTGGCATTCATTGCGCTTTCTTCGATATGGCCCCGGATTGTGCGGCCGCGTTGGCCGGAAAGCTCGACAAGATCAGAAACGACAACAAGGAATTCATCGAGATTGCGATTACAACGGCGAACAAAATCGGCGCGGCTATTGAGCGGATGATCCAGTCCGGCAAGGTTACCGCAGAGATGATGTTCGATAATCATTACCAGCCGATCCCCGGCACCAACCCGGTGCAGTACGAAAAGCCTTACCTCGCGCCGCTGGAGCAGGAGCTGTGGCCTATTCAGGAGCCGCTTCTGGCCGCGGATTCGCGCATGGTTTTCTGCGGCGCCGTCGATCGCAACGCCTATCTGCCGGTGCATAACAAAAAATATTCGCATCCGCAGCGCCCCGGCGAAGTCGAATGGAATACCGCGAACTGCCGTAACAAGCGCATCTTCGACGATCGCGCCGGTCTTTCCGCCGCGCGTAACACACGGGCCTACATGATTCAGTATTATCCGCGCGACATGGGCGGCGGGCACATCTTCATGATGTGGGAAATCGTGGCGCCGATCCGCGTGCTCGGCCGCCACTGGGGCGCGTTCCGCGCCGGCTATCGGATTTAATCAGAACCCGGCGACGGTACCGCGCAGATCGTAAGCTTCGGCGCTTTCGATCTTCACGGTTGCAATTTCGCCGACCTTAAGCGGACGGCGGCTCGCAATGTGCACGACGCCGTCGATCTCGGGCGCATCGCCGCGCGTACGGCCTATCGCGGTGTTTCCGGACACACTGTCGATAATGACCGGCTCGCGCCTGCCGACTTTCGCGCGCAGACGCTTCGCGCTTATTCTTTGCTGCGTTTCCATGAACCGCGCATAGCGCTGCGACTTCACTTCTTCCGGCACCGGATTGTCGAGATCGTTCGCGGGCGCGCCGCGCACCGGCTCGAACTTGAAACAGCCGACGCGGTCAAGCTGCGCCTCTTCAAGGAACGAAAGCAGCTCTTCGAACTCTGCTTCGGTTTCGCCCGGAAAGCCGACGATGAAAGTCGAGCGCAGCGTCAGGTTCGGAACTTCTTCGCGCCATTTCGAAATTCGCGCGAGCTGTTTTTCCTGCGAAGCAGGGCGCTTCATGCGCTTCAACACCGCCGGGCTGCCGTGCTGCATCGGGATATCGAGATAAGGCAGCACTTTTCCTTCCGCCATCAGCGGCATCACGTCGTCGACGTGCGGGTAGGGGTAAACATAATGCAGCCGCACCCACGCGCCGAGCTCACCAAGCTCGCGCGATAGGTCGAAGAATTTCGCACGCACCTCGCGGTCGCGGAACTTGCTCTCAGCAAATTTGATATCGACGCCGTAAGCCGACGTGTCCTGCGAAATCACAAGCAGTTCTTTCACGCCCGCTTTCACGAGACGTTCGGCCTCGCGCAACACATCGCCGGCAGGGCGGCTCACGAGATCGCCGCGCAATCTCGGAATGATGCAGAAGGTGCAACGGTTGTTACAGCCCTCTGAAATCTTCAGATAAGCGTAGTGACGCGGCGTGAGCTTGATACCTTGCTCGGGCACCAGATCGAGAAACGGATCGTGCTTGGGCGGCACCGCGTCGTGAACGGCGGAAACCACCGCTTCATATTGCTGCGGGCCGGTGATGGCCAACACCGATGGATGCACTGCGCGGATGCTCTCAGGCTCCGCGCCCATGCAGCCGGTCACGATGACCTTGCCGTTCGCAGCTAACGCGTCTCCGATCGCGGCTAAACTTTCCGCCTTGGCGCTGTCCAGGAACCCGCAGGTGTTGACCAGCACTACATCCGCGCCCTCGTGCTCGCGCGAAAGCTCGTAGCCCTCGGCGCGGAGCCGGGTCACGATACGCTCGGAATCGACCAGCGCCTTGGGGCAGCCGAGCGACACGAAACTCACGCGGGGAGAGGGGTTTTCGCTCATTCTCGAAGGGTTCATGGCGCAGCAAGCCGCTCTGGCCGCGCGCGGGGTTCACGTATTGGGCTTCACTTGGGAGCGCTTTGTGGCCTAATCAGGCCAAGAAAAGCAAATCTGAAAGCAAATCCGGTGATCCTTGGCCGATTCCTCGAACAGCTATGACGCCGTAATCGTCGGCGGCGGCCATAACGGCCTCGTCTGCGCGGCCTATCTGGCAAAGGCTGGTCTCAACGTCGTGGTGCTGGAGCGCCGGTCCGTTGCGGGCGGGGCGGCGGTCACCGAGGAGTTCCACCCAGGATTTCGCAACTCGGTCGCGGCCTACACGGTTTCGCTTCTTAACCCGAAGGTGATCCGAGACCTCGATCTCGCGGCCCATGGGCTGAAAATCGTCGAGCGAAAAGTTTCGAACTTCCTGCCGCTGCCGGATGGGCGCTACCTGAAAACTGGAGCAGGCAAGACGGCGAGCGAAGTCGCAAAGTTTTCTGCGAAGGACGCGGCGCGGCTTGACGACTATGACACACAGCTCAATGCGGTCGCGGATGTCTTGCGCGAGCTTGTGCTGCAGACACCGCCGAACATTGTCGAAGGTAACCCGCTTTCCGCAATTCCAGAACTGATCCGTGCCGGCGCGCTTGCGAACCGCTTGCGCAAGATGGGTTTGGGCGGACAGCGCGCACTCTTAGATCTCTTCACGAATTCCGCGGGCGACTATCTCGATGGCTGGTTCGAGAGCGATCCGATCAAGGCGGTCTATGGCTTCGACGGCATCGTCGGAAATTATGCGAGTCCCTACACGCCGGGCTCGGCTTATGTGCTCTTGCATCATTGCTTCGGCGAAGTGAACGGCAAGAAGGGCGTATGGGGCCACGCCATCGGCGGCATGGGCGCAATCACGCAGGCGATGGCGAAGTCGGCGGCAGCTCACGGCGCGGAAATCCGTCTCTCGGCGCCGGTAAAGGAAATTCTGATCGAGAAGGGGAAGGCGGTCGGCGCAGTGACGGAAGACGGAAAAGTCTTTCGCGGCCGCGCGATTGTTTCGAACCTCAATCCGAAGCTGCTTTATCTGAAGCTGATCGACGCCGACGCATTGCCTGCGGATTTTCGTCATAGGATGACGAAGTGGCGCAATGGCTCCGGCACTTTCCGTATGAACGTGGCGCTTTCGGAATTGCCGGACTTTAAATGTCTACCCGGCAAGGAACTGGCCGAACACCACACCGCCGGCATCATCATGGCACCGAACCTGCGCTACATGGAGCAGGCTTATTTCGATGCGCGCACGCACGGCTGGTCGAAGCAGCCGATTGTCGAACTCGTGATTTCCTCGACGCTCGACGATACGCTCGCGCCCAAGGGTCAGCACGTCGCGAGCCTTTTTTGCCAACACGTTGCGCCTGAACTTCCTGACGGGAAGTCGTGGGACGATCATCGCGAAGCAGTCGCCGATCTGATGATCGAAACGGTGAACGGCTTTGCTCCGAACTTCAAAGCATCCGTACTCGGCAGACAGATCATGTCGCCGCTCGATCTTGAGCGAACTTTTGGCCTTATCGGCGGCGACATCTTCCACGGCGCGCTCGATCTCGGACAAATCTTCTCGGCGCGGCCAGCGCTCGGCAACGCGGATTATCGCGGACCTATCCCCGGACTTTATATGTGCGGCTCAGGCACGCATCCCGGCGGCGGCGTCACCGGCGCGCCGGGTCACAACGCGGCCCGCGAAATCATCAAGGATTTGGGACGCAAGCGGCGATGACGGACTTTATCGAAATCGACGGCGTGAAACTCGAATGCGCATGGTTCGGCGATGCACCGACGAATGCGCCGACACTCGTGATGCTTCACGAAGGTCTCGGGAGCGTGTCGATCTGGCGCGACTATCCGCAAGCGTTAGCGCAAGCGACCGGTACGCGCGTGTTCGCTTTTTCGCGCGCGGGATATGGAAAATCCGATCCGGTGAAGCTGCCGCGTCCGCTCGACTTCATGCAGCGCGAGGCGCGCGACGTATTGCCGAAGCTGCTGGATAAAATCAAATTCCGGCGCGGCCTGCTCGTCGGTCACAGCGACGGCGGCACCATTGCCGCGGCTTACGCAGGCACCATGCAGGACCATCGCGTGCGCGGCGTGGTGCTGATCGAGCCGCATTTTTTTGTCGAGGAATTCAACCTCAAGTCCATCCGCAAAATCACAACGGAATATAAAGTAAGCGATCTGCGCGAAAAGCTCGCGCGCCATCATGACAATCCCGATAATGCTTTCTGGGGCTGGAGCGGGGCATGGCTCGATCCAGGCTTCGAGCGCGTGCTCAATTTACGGGAAGAACTGATCCACATTCGCGTCCCGATCCTAATCGTGAAGGGGGAGAACGACCCTTACGCCACGATGGAGCAGGTCTGGCTTGCGGAGCGCGAATGTTATTGTCCGGTCGAGTATATCGTGATCGGGGATGCCGCCCACGCACCGCACCGCGAAAAACCGGCAGAGACGCTTGGGGCAACCGCGGGCTTCATAAACCGCATTCTCTGGTCGCACCGCGAAGCGGGCTCGGTAGAGCCGCCTCCACATCTGCGCCAATACCTGAGCGCCTGAGAAGCTCGCATGGGTGCATCGGCGCGCCAATTTGTATTGCCGCCACGCAATGCCATGCGCTTTGAAAAATGCTTGAATGGTCGCGTAGCCATCTAACGCAGCGCAGCAAAGAACTGCGCCGGGGGAACGCCATGCTTCGCAAATTGTTATCAGTAATTGCTTTCTCGCTGGTAGCGGGCGCCGCTTTCGCGCAAGCGCCGACACCGCCGCTCTTCGCCACGACCAAGGTCGAGGGCACCGAGAACGTTTATATCTTCCGCTACCAGAACCATCAGGCGATGTTCGTTGTGACACCCGCCGGCGTGATCGCGACCGACCCGATCAGCTATGGCCGCCCGCAGGCGGCGAAGGCTTACATCGACGAAATCCGCAAGATCACGAAAGCGCCGATCCGCTATCTGATCTACAGCCACCACCACGACGATCACATCGCGGGCGGCGCGCTGTTCAAAAAAGAAGGCGCCGTGATCGTCGCGCATCGCCGCGCCTATGAGCGTCTGTTCCAGCGCCGCAACGCGGACGTACCATTGCCCGATCAGATCGTGGACGGACAGCGCACCATTGTGCTCGGCGGAACTAGACTCGATCTCGTTTACACCGGTCGCAATCATTCCGACTCTTCGCTGGTGATGTTCCTGCCGAAAGAGAAAGTGATCTTCGCCGTCGATTTCAATTCGCTCGGCGCAATTCCGTCGCGTCTCGCGGTGAATGACTCCTATCCGGAAGAGTGGCAGGCGTCCTTGAAGCGTACGCTCGGGCTCGCGTGGGAAAAGATGATCCCCGGCCATCCCGGACCCGGCGGCCGTCTCGGCACGCGCAAGGACATGGAAGAGCAGCTCGCGTTCTTCACCGAACTTTCTGCCGAAGTGAAAAAGGCTTCAGAAGGCGGCAAATGCTTCGATCCGGCCGTCAAGGAAGTCCGCATTCCGAAATACCAGACGCTTACTGGCCACGACGCGAACATCGAGTGGGTAATTCACCGCTGGTGCGGTTATTGGGGCCGCGGCATCTGACGCGCCTCGCAACTTCCAGAAACGACAAAGCCCGGCAGAAATGCCGGGCTTTTTCCATAAGCGAGCTAAAGCTGTGTTTTTCTCCATTGCCACGGCGGAAAAGGATTCTCGGTCCGCCATAATCCAACTCGCTTTGATTTGGACCAATTTTCTAGACGGTCTAGTTTTTTCTGTCGGTCAGGGGGCAAGTGATCATAAAACCCACGCATCACCCAAGCGTGGCCGAGCATAACCATTCGCTCGTTCACATTCAGCCATTCCTCTTTTCCTGAATGCCATACATAGACAGTAGCCAACATTCTTCCGTAGGGGTCCAATCCGTGTTCTTCAAAATGTATGTTTTGTCCGCCAATTAGCTTGATAAGAACGTATGCGGCAGTATCTCCCCAATGCTGACCATCTTCAGGGCAATCGATTGAATCGAGGCGGATCGTAATTTCATTCCAGCCTTTGGCTACGATTACGGTATCACCGTCAATAACGCTGATAACTCTGGCCTTTGGCAAGCTTGTCACTATCTCTTTTATCGCAAGCTCGCTTAGCGCCTTCTTTTTCTCAATTGCTACAACTTCAATAGCTTGAGTGGATCTAAAGCGCGCAGATGGTTTGCGCGTTAGCTCCCGAATTATTGAGCTAGTGATAAGTCGAAAAATAAAACGCATACAATTTAGTCGAGCCAAGTTGGTGCAAATAATGCGGCCAGCTATTCAATGCTCAATTATAGTTGAAGACTTTCGAAGCTCTCAAGCCTCGGGTTTCTACGTACACGAGCGCGCCACTTGAAGAATGGCGGAGAGGGTGGGATTCGAACCCACGGTACGCTTTCACGTACGGCGGTTTTCAAGACCGCTGCCTTAAACCACTCGGCCACCTCTCCGCAGAAGCGTTCTCAAGCATTTAGTGGCTTTTCGCGCAAGAACGAAGGGCGAAAAACTCGCCTATTGCCGCCGAACTGCCGACGAATGTCTTATCGAATTTCTCTGGTTATCGAAACCACTTCGCGAAGCATGTACCAGCCTAGCCATAGGGTTATCAAAGTAACGAAGACTGAAATGGCAACGCTACACAATCCGCTCGTGAAGTAAGAACCAATCGCACTAGCGACACTCACAAGCGCATAGGCTGCGACAAACCAAACGTTTTTTTGAACTACTCGTTTTGTCACCGTATGAACTAAGCGGGCATCGCCGCCAGTCACCGCGTATTGCCCACCCTCTGCCTTCATTCGAATATCCTTTGCCATTTGTGCCCTCACGAATTTGAGCCGAAAGCTGCGTTGATGGCGTTCGCCGCCTTCGAATCGTCCTGTCGAAACAAGTGCGCATAGACCCTAAGAGTAATATCTGGCTTCGCATGCCCGAGCCGGTTTGAGATCGTGACAACGTCTATGCCAGCATCGATCAACTGCGAGGCATGGGTATGCCGCAGGGCATGGAATGTGATCTCAGGGAAGCCGATACGGCGGGCTAAATCGCTCCAAGCCTTCGACAGATAGGAAGGGCTTTGCGGACCGCCCTCTAGGGCCGGGAAAACGAGATCGTCGGACCCTAGCTTGCCAGCACCTAGCTGAAGTCGAAGCTCGAGCAATTCCCGCCGTTGTTCGCGAAGCGCGACAAAGGCGAGATCGGGCAGGGTGACTGTACGGCGGCCGGCATTCGTTTTCGGCGCCTTGAAGGTCACGCCGTGTGCTCTCGTTTCTTCTAGCGCTTCGCAGACCTCGATCGTCTTCTTGTCGAGATCGACACGGCCCCAGCGGAGGCCAAATACCTCGCCAAGCCGCATACCGGTGAAAAGCGCCACGGTGGCCGGATGCTCAAGCCGTTCGCCTCTCAGCTTCGCAAGGAAGGCAGGAATATCGCGGACAATAGAAAGATCGGACTGCGGCACCTTCGGCGCGGGCTGCGCGGTGCAGACGTTGCGCGATACTATTTCCGAACGCATGGCATCGGAAAGGGCCTTGCCGAGTAGGCGGTGCGCATGGCGGATCGTTTGAGCGGAAACTGCGGTGCCGCGAGCACTGCCCGTCTTTCTCAATTCATTGTGCCAAGCTTCAATATCGATCGGTCGCAACTTCTGAACGAGCTTATTACCGATCTGCGGAGCAATTTGCTTTTCGCATAATTGGCGATAGCGCTGCGCAGTACGTGCGCTGATAGTGCCGCTCGCTTCCCATTGTTCAATCCGGCTTCGAACGAAGGGTGCCACCATAGTCTTTGTTGGTTCAACGTATGTGCTGTTGCTGACACCAGAGATAAGTTCGGCCAATTTGCGCTGCGCTTCGCGCTTCGACCCGCGGAACGAATGAAACTTGCGCTTCCGTTTTCCGTTTGCGTCAGGGTCTAGATCGAAAGAGAGTTCAAAATAATTTTCGCCGCGCTCGCGGATATAGCCTCTCATTTTTGTTCGTCCTTCTTGCCGGCCTGTAAAATCTTGTACTTCTTGAGTGATCCCTGAATCCTTCTGCTTTCGTGTCTGTGAAACAGCGCGTCTAACGCTTTTTCAAATTCTTCGTCTGTCATTTCAGGTGACGAAGCCAAGAGCGTGTCAAAGACCGCAAACATCGCCTTTTGATAAATGCTCTTATCTAAAATCCATTCATCCGGAGAGCGGCCTTCAGCAAAGCGGGCGCCTGTGCGCTCAAACGCTTCGACCATTGCATACGCCAAAAAAAGCAATCGCCGGCCGCTGAATAGAGTCTCAAATGAAATTATTTTTTCGAGGGCTTGAGACGCTATTTCCGAAACTGGAAGTCTCGCTGCGGCGGCATCTGACTTCAGCCTTTCGTAAATTTCGGGCTTCGTCCGGAAATGCAGTACCGGCCTCGCTATTTTTTGAGGCCTCGCCTCTGGTTTCTTGACCTTTTTCAACTCGACCCCCAAGAAAACTGTTGGTGTTCTCATTTGGTAACAGATTTTAGTTGACGGGGAAAGACGAATAAGACCCAGATATACCCTGTTCTCATAAAGGAACGAGGATTCTATGGTCGACAAAGGAATCGAGAAAAAAACGATCACCATTCCGGAAGCCGCAAAAATGCTCGGCATCAGCAAATCTTATGCCTACCGAGCGGCAAAAGCCGGAGACATCCCGATGATCCAGATTGGAAGGCGTTTTTTAGTGCCTCTCGCGGCTCTGGAAAAAAAGATTGAAGCTGCGGGCGCGTAAATGGAACGAAAAAATGAAAACGCCGCAGGTGCGAACTGCGGCGTCATTCTGAATTCTGATCTCTCTGGCGAGCGGATCGGCAAACACCGTAGTGCCCAGGCGCAGAAAAATCAACGCCTGTCGGATTCAATTTTCGATCTTTATCAGCGGCGTTTTCTTCAGGCTATTGCAGCCGGGTATTGTCCAGTCTGCCACGGCGCGCGTCCGGAAATGGAATTTCTCTGCGATGTTCCAATGCGTTCCGCTGGCAATAAAAGCAAACTCGAGAAGCTGAACCGCCGCGCTGCAAGCATCATGGGAGGCCACAACCCATGAACGGCGAAGAACTTTCGAACGATGACCTTGACGCAATTGCGTTGCGTAGCGATGCGAGCGCTGGCGCTCAGCTTCTTAACAGCGTGAGTGCTTTTCTTTCGCGCTTTATCATCTATCCAAGCGAACATGCTCGAGTTGCACACACGCTCTGGATCGCACACGTTCATCTGATCGGCGCATTCGATGCAACGCCTCGGCTCGCGCTCCTTTCCGCAGAACCCGCTTCAGGAAAAACGCGAGCGCTTGAAATTACTGCTCTCTTAGTTCCTCGGCCGATCGAAGCCGTCAACGTTTCGCCGGCCGCACTCTTTCGCCTTGTAGGCAGTAGCGAGGAAGGCATCGCGTCAATCCTATACGACGAAATCGACACAATTTTTGGGCCGAAGGCTAAAGAACACGAAGAGATTCGCGGGTTGCTAAATGCAGGGCACAGACGCGGTGCGAAAACCTACCGTTGCGTAATGGTGGGAAAGAAAGCGGAGATAGAAGCAATCGAAGCCTTCGGGCCTGTGGCGCTGGCTGGACTGGGCTGGCTTCCAGATACAATCCTATCTCGCGCCGTTGTAATCAGAATGAAACGTCGCGCTCCCGGCGAAATAGTGGAAGCCTATAGGCATCGCGACAATTCAGACGATGGCTACAGGATTCGCGATCGTCTTGCGTCTTGGGCTTTGAGCATGACGCAACGCGCAACGGATTTCCGTCCGGAGCTACCGGCTAGCATTGTCGACCGCGATGCTGACAAGTGGGAACCCTTGATAATTGCTGCCGATCTCGCCGGAGGCGAGTGGCCGGACCTCGCTCGAGCGGCCGCGGTGGCGCTGCTGAAAGAGGGCACCGACGCTCTGCCGAGTCTCGGGATCACACTGCTTTCCGATATTCGCTCAGTGTTTGAAGGCGAGGCTATGCGGACGGAAGACCTTCTGTCGTCTCTTGTGCGGCTTCCGGAAGCCCCGTGGGCCGACATCAAGGGAAAACCGGTGGACGCTCGGAGGCTGGCGAACCTGCTTCGCGCGTATGGGATCCGGTCGAAGAATATCCGGATAGGTAGCCAGGTCGGCAAAGGGTTTTCGAGAGAGGACTTTCACGACGCCTGGAACAGAAACCTTCCGCCACTAAAGAGCGCTACGTGCGCTACGCCCGCTACAAAGCTGATTGATCAAGGGCTTAAGCCTGTAGCGGCAAAACAGAATGTAGCGGATGAGCCGCTACACGACCGAGCATCCGCTACGCAGAAACCCTTTAGTTTCGGGCATGTAGCCGATGTAGCGGACGTAGCGGACTTTGATGAAGAGCGAGCCGCAATCCTAGAGGCAGATCACGGACTGTCGCGTGCTGATGCTGAGGCACAGGCAAGACGTGAGTATGCCGGCCGTTAGGGGCAACGGCATGCCGATCGTTTGCAGGAATGCCGGGTGCGGGAAGCCATTCGAACCGCTGAAGCGGACTCACAGATATTGCTCAGACGAATGCCGCCATGCCGCGCGATTGAAGGGACAGGCCGCGTACCGCGTGCGCGAAAAGGCTGGGGATCGGGAGTTTCCGCAAATTCGTAACGTCGTTGAGCTAGGGCGCGCCCTACAGCACGTCAGTGTCTTACAACGCAACGAGAACGTTGCTGACTATCAGACCGTAGCCCGCGGCCTCGACAAGCACATTGACCAACTGATCAAAGCG
>LNEZ01000007.1 GCA_001464215.1 Rhizobiales bacterium Ga0077548
CTGGCTCGACCCGCTGGGGCCGCTGGTGAAGATCGTTCCAATTTTGCTCGCGTCGTTTGTGGCGCTCGCCATTCTCGACGATCGCTGATGGGTTATCTTGATCTGAAATTCCTGCACATTCTCGGCGCGGCGGTGCTGTTCGGCACAGGCGCCGGGATCGCATTCTTTCTTGTGATGGCGCACCGGACGAAAGATGCCGCAACGGTGGCAGCGGTCGCGCGCATTGTCGTGATTGCGGATTTCGTGTTCACGGCGACGGCGGTCGTCGTGCAGCCGGTCACGGGTTTATTGCTTGCAAATGTGCAGAATTATCCGCTGACGGCGAGCTGGATCGTTGCATCGCTCGCACTTTACCTTGTCGTCGGGGCGTTCTGGTTGCCGGTTGTATATTTTCAGATACGGATTCGTGACATCGCTGCCGATGCCGCGCGTCAAAAGAAAGCACTGCCGGCGGATTATCATTGGTATTACAGAATCTGGTTTGCCTTCGGTTTTCCTGCCTTCTTTTCGGTCCTGCTCATTTTTTGGCTGATGCTCGCGCGCCCGAACCTTTGGTGACTTTATGCTTGCCCTGTCACTTGGTTTGGCGTTGCATACTGGTAACGCCGCACCTTAGCGGCGGTCGGGAGTACGCCATGAAATTCATTAATCGCTTTGCGGCGCTCGCCGCATTTGCGCTTCTTCCTGCGACAGCATTCTCACAGGATCTGATCGTCGAGAAGAAGACGTTCGAAATGCCGAGTTACACGACGGTCGGCGGACAAACCATCAAGAATGTAAAAGTCGGATGGCAGGCCGCGGGCACGCTGAATGCCGACAGGTCGAACGCCATCCTGATTGCCCATTTTTTCTCGGGCACCAGTCACGCATTCGGCAAGTACAAGCCGGATGACAAAGTGGCGGGTTATTGGGATTCGATCATCGGCCCCGGCAAGGCGATCGATACCAACAAATATTACGTGATCTCGTCCGACACCCTCGTAAATCTGAGTCCGAACGCGCCGGTAATGACGACCGGACCGGCTAGCATCAATCCAGATACCGGCAAGCCTTATGGCATGAGTTTTCCGATTGTGACGATGCGCGACTTCGTCAACGTGCAGAAAGCGCTGGTCGAGAGCCTCGGCATCAAGAAGTTGAAAATGGTGGCGGGCGCGTCCATGGGCGGCTTGCAGGTTTACGAATGGGCCGCCGGTTATCCGGACATGGTCGAGAAGATCATGCCGGTGATCGCCGCCGCCGAGCCAGGTCCATATCTGACGGGCTGGCTCAATGCCTGGGCAGCACCCATCCTACTCGACCCGAAATGGAACGGTGGCGACTATTACGGCAAGGAAGCGCCGAACGAAGGTCTCGCGACCGCGCTCAAGATCGTGACGCTGCACGCGCAGCAATGGCAGTGGGCGGAAAAAGCGTTCGGCATGGCCTGGGCGGAGGAAGGAAAAGATCCTGCGAAAAACTGGGGCGCAAAGTTCAGGATCGAAGCGGTGCTGGATGCCGCAGGCAAAGCCCGCGCAGCGAGTTCAGACGCCAACCATTTCCTTTATCTCGTGAAGGCGAACCATACGTACTCCGCCGATATCACCAAGATCAAAGCGCCGACGCTGATGATCTATGCGCCGTCGGACCTTGTGTTCACAGCCGAGATCGTGGAGCAGGGCGCAAAGAAAATTGCCGCCAACGGTACGCCGGTGGAAGTCGTAAAGCTCGATGGGCCGAATGGTCATTTGCTCGGGGTCATTGCGATGGCGCAAGCGAAGGATAAAATTGAAGCGTTCCTCAACAAGTAGGTTGTGCTAAAAGCGGCGCGGGGGGGGGTTGCATGACACTCGCGCCGCTTTTCAATTCTTCGCTCGCAATTCAAATCCACGCATTCGCTGCGCTCGCGGCAGTCGTTCTCGGCCTCGTGCAGTTCGCGCGGCGCAAGGGCACTTTCTCGCACCGGACCATCGGCTGGATCTGGGCCGCGCTGATGCTGACGATCGCCGTGACTTCATTCTGGATTAGCGAGATCAAGTTGTGGGGGCCATGGAGCCCGATCCACCTGCTTTCGATTTTCGTGCTGTTCAACGTGCCGTTCGCGGTGTGGCTCGCGCGGCAGCACAAGGTGCGCGCACATCGCGGCTGGATGATCGGAATCTTCGCCGGCGCGCTCGTGATCGCGGGCATTTTTACGTTTGTTCCAGGCCGCATCATGCACGCCGTCATATTCGGCGGGTGACAGCCCGTAACCGATTGAATTAACAATCGAAATGCCTGTGTTTTGACGGCCGAATTATTTGGTGTTCGGTACCGGAATCGGCTAGAAAACGGGCACTGAATTCAGCCGGATAATCCGCTCACGTGGCCGACGAAAAGACACCCAATCCGGGGGACTTGCCGCCCTCGGACATCAAGCCCGTTTCGATTACGGACGAGTTGAGCCGCTCGTATCTCGATTACGCGATGAGCGTGATCGTGTCGCGGGCGCTCCCGGACGTTCGCGACGGTTTGAAGCCCGTGCATCGACGCATCCTTTTTTCGATGCACGAGCAGGGTTACGAGTGGAATAAAGCCTACCGCAAATCCGCGCGTGTCGTCGGCGACGTCATCGGTAAATATCATCCGCACGGCGATCAATCGGTTTACGACGCCCTCGTTCGCATGGCGCAGGATTTTTCCATGCGCGTCGAACTGGTCGACGGTCAGGGCAACTTCGGCTCGGTCGATGGCGATCCTCCGGCCGCGATGCGCTACACCGAAGTGCGGTTGCGCAAAATCGCCAACGCATTGGTCGACGACCTCGACAAGCAGACGGTCGATTATCAGGACAACTACGACGGCTCCGAAAAAGAGCCGATGGTTTTGCCCGCGAAGTTTCCTAACCTGCTCGTAAACGGCGCGGGCGGTATCGCGGTCGGTATGGCGACGAACATTCCGCCGCATAATCTCGGCGAAGTGATCGATGCCTGCATTGCGCTCATCGACAAACCCGAGATCACGCTCGATGAACTCGCCGACATCGTGAAGGGTCCGGATTTCGGCAAGGGCGGCATCCGGCAGGCGTATCACCTCGGCCGCGGTTCGATCATGGTGCGCGGGCGCGTCTCGATCGAAACGGATAAGCGCGAGCGCGAAACCATTATCATCACCGAGATTCCGTATCAGGTGAACAAGGCCTCGATGATCGAGCGTCTCGCCGAACTTGTGCGCGACAAGAAGATCGACGGTATCGGCGATATCCGTGACGAGTCGAGCCGCGACGGGATGCGCGTCGTAATCGAACTCAAGCGCGAAGCCGTATCCGAGATCGTCCTGAACCAGCTTTATCGCTTCACCGCGTTGCAGTCGTCGTTCCCGGCGAACATGGTCGCGCTCACCGGCGGCCGTCCGGCGACGATGAATTTGCATGATTTCATCTACGCCTTCGTCGCGTTCCGCGAAGATGTCATCAGCCGCCGCACCAAGTTCCTGCTGAACAAGGCGCGTGACCGCGCTCATATTTTGGTGGGCCTCGCGATTGCCGTCGCCAACATCGACGAAGTGATCAAGCTGATCCGCGCGGCGAAAGACCCGCAGACCGCGCGCGATCAGTTAATGTCGCGCGAATGGCCGGCAAAGGATGTAAGGTCGCTGGTCGAATTGATCGACGACCCACGTCACAAGGTATCAGCCAAGGGCACTTACATTTTATCGGAAGAGCAGGCGCGTGCGATCCTCGATTTGCGCTTGCAGCGTCTCACCGCGCTCGGCCGTGATGAAATCGAAGCCGAACTCGACGGTCTCGGCAAGGAAATCGCGGAGTATCTCGAAATCCTCCGCAGCCGTGCGCGCATTCAGTCGATCATCAAGACGGAACTCTCGGAGATCAAGAAAGAATTCGCGACGCCGCGAAAGACCGAAATCTCCGGCGAAGAGATCGGCGAAATCGACGAAGAAGCCCTCATCACGCCGGAAGAGATGGTGGTGACGGTTTCGCACGCGGGCTATGTGAAACGCGTGCCGCTCTCGACTTACCGCGCGCAGCGCCGTGGCGGCAAAGGCCGCGCCGGAATGCAGACGCGCGAGGAAGATTTCGTCAGCCGGCTGTTCGTCGCGAGCACCCATGACGAAGTGCTGTTCTTCTCGTCGCGCGGCCGCGCCTATACGCTCAAAGTGTGGAAGCTGCCGCTTGCGGCACCGCAGGCGCGCGGCAAGGCGTTCGTGAACCTGTTGCCGATCGAGACCGACGAGACGATCACGTCGATCATCACTATGCCTTCCGACAAGGCCGAGCGTGAAAAGCTCAACATCATGTTTGCGACGACCGCGGGCGGCGTGCGGCGAAACGCGCTCTCCGACTTCGTCGACATCCGCCGCTCCGGCATCATCGCGATGAAGCTAGAGACCGGAGAGTCGATTGCCGATGTCGCGGTCTGCACCGATGCCGATGACATCCTGCTCTCGACGGCGGGCGGTCAGTGCATCCGCTTCCCGGTGAGCGAGGTTCGTGTGTTCAAAGGCCGGGATTCGTCCGGCGTGCGGGGCATCAAACTCGATGACGACGACAAACTGATATCGATGGCCATCATCCGCCATGTCGAAGCAGTCAGCGAAGAGCGCGTGGCTTATCTCAAGCTTGCGAATGCCGTGCTCGATCGAGCTGTCGCAGCAGCGCTATGCGGAAATGGGCGCAGCCGAGCAGTTCATCCTCACGCTGACCGACCTAGGCTACGGCAAGCGCACATCGTCTTACGAATATCGGATCACCGGGCGCGGCGGCAAAGGCATCGTCGCGATGTCGCTCGGCAAGAAAAATGGACGTGTCGCGGGCTCGTTCCCGGTCGAAGAAACCGACCAGATCATGCTGGTGACGGACGCCGGCAAGCTGATCCGCACGCCGGTTTCCGGCATCCGCATTGCCGGCCGCTCGACGCAGGGCGTGATCGTGTTCGATACTGCCGACGACGAGAAGGTGGTGTCGGTCGAGCGCATCCGGGAAGACGACGACAGCACGGCAGCCTGACGCCGCCTTGCCGGGCGGCAGCGAGAAGGATAACCAATCCGCATGGAACGCATTGGCCTTTATGCCGGTACCTTCGACCCGATCACCAACGGGCATCTCGACGTACTGGAAGCAGCGGCGCGCTTATGTGACCGCTTGGTCGTGGCCATCGGCGTCCACCCCGGCAAAAAGCCGGTATTCGAGGCAGCCGAGCGCAAGGCGATGATCGAGAAGGCCAGCGCCTCCATCGCGCGGGCCTACAAAGTGAAGGTGGAAGTCGTCACCTTCGACGGTCTGGTGATTGTAGCGGCCCGCAAATCGAAAGCGACGTTACTGATCCGCGGCCTGCGCGACGGCACCGACTTCGACTATGAAATGCAGATGAGCGGCATGAACGGCGAAATGGCGGCGGCGATCCAGACCATCTTTATTCCGGCAACGCCAGCGACCCGCCACATTACCGGAACGCTAGTCCGGCAGATCGCGGCGATGGGCGGCGACGTCTCCAAATTCGTGCCGGATTTTGTTGCCAAGAAACTCGCCGCACAATTCGCAAAGAAGAAATAGCGACGAAGGAACGACTGATGCGTAACTTTTATCTCGCTGTAATCCTGTCTGCGCTGGTGTTGCCAGCCGCAGCCCTTGCCCAGCAGAATTTCGATCCGTGGCGCGGCGCCGTGCCGGATCAGAAAGCAAAGTCCGCCACCAAGGCGGACAGCAAGAAGACCGCGCAGACGAAAACCAAAGAAGCATCCGGCGATACGCTGACCCTCGAGACCACCAAGGGCAAAATCGTGATCCGGCTGCGCACCGACATTGCGCCCGGTCACGCTAAGCGGCTTCAGCAGTTGGCCGCCGAAGGCTTCTATAACAATGTCGCTTTTCACCGCGTGATCGATGGCTTCATGGCGCAAACCGGCGACGGCCAGAATAACGACGGCACCGGCGGTTCCAAATATCCGGATTTGAAGGCCGAGTTTTCGAGCGTTCCGTTCAAGCGCGGGATCGTCGGCATGGCGCGCAAAGGCGGCAACAACAACTCCGCGAACAGCCAGTTCTTCATCATGTTCGCCGAGCAGTCATCGCTGAACAATCAGTACACCGTGGTCGGCGAGGTTATCTCGGGCATGAACGTCGTCGACAAGCTCAACAAGGGCGAACCGCCCCGCACACCCGATCGCATTACGCGCGCAGTCGCAGGACAATAAGGAAAGTTATAATGGCTGACGAAAACACGCTGGTTCTGGAAACGACCCAAGGCACCGTCACGATCAAGATGCGGCCGGATCTTGCGCCGGGACACGTCGCGCGGATCAAGCAGCTCGTGAAGGAAGGCTTTTACGACGGCGTTGTCTTTCACCGCGTGATCGACGGCTTTATGGCACAGACCGGATGTCCGCACGGCACCGGCACTGGCGGCTCCGGCAAAAAGCTGAAGGCCGAGTTCAACGACGAGCCTCATGTGCGCGGCACCGTTTCGATGGCCCGCGCGGCGAGCCCGGATTCCGGCGACAGCCAGTTCTTCATCTGCTTCGACGACGCGAGCTTCCTCGACGGCCAATACACGGTCTGGGGCGAAGTGACCGGCGGCATGGAGAACGTCGACAAGATCAAGCGCGGCGAGCCGGTCGTGAAGCCCGACAAGATCGTTTCCGCGAAAATGGCCGCGTAAGCGGCGCGGTGCTACCGCGCGAATAATGCTGACGTCCGATTTCGACTTCGACCTGCCGCAGGAGGCGATCGCGCTCCGGCCTGCGGAGCCTAGGGATTCCGCAAAACTTCTCGTTGTGCGCCCAAGCGCCAAGCCTGAACTCGAAGATCACATCGTTCGCGATCTGCCTTCACTGCTGAGCAGCGGCGATCTGCTTGTCGTGAACGACACCAAGGTCATTCCTGCGCGTCTGATGGGCGCGCGCGAGCGCAACGGCGTGAGTGTCGATATCGAAGCGACACTGCTGAAACGGCTATCACCGGAACGCTGGCAGGCACTCGCGAAACCTGCAAAGCGCCTGCATATCGGCGACCGCATTCGCTTCGGGCACGAGTCCCGCGTTTGTCTCCTTGGCGCGCTTGACGCAACCGTGGAAGAGAAAGGCGAGGCGGGAGAAATCACGCTGCGCTTCGATTTTCACGGCGCGGTACTCGACGACGCGATCGAAGCGCTGGGTCACATTCCGCTTCCGCCCTATATCGCCTCAAAGCGCGGCGACGATGAGCGTGATCGCAGCGACTATCAGACCATGTTCGCAGCACACGAAGGCTCGGTCGCTGCACCGACCGCGGGCCTGCATTTCACCGACAGACTGCTTGCAAAACTTGCCGAGGCCGGTGTCGGCTTGCAGAAGCTCACCTTGCACGTCGGCGCGGGGACGTTCCTTCCGGTAAAGACCGACGATCTTGCGTCTCACAAGATGCATTCCGAGTACGGCGTGATTTCTCCCGAAACGGCAACAGCCATCAACGAGGCACGCGCGAAAGGCGGGCGCATCATCGCTGTCGGCACGACGGCGCTGCGGCTGCTGGAGTCCGCAGCGGGCGAAAGCGGCGAGGTCAAACCTTATGCCGCTGAAACGGGCATCTTTATCAAACCCGGATACCGTTTTCGTGTTGTCGACGCGATGCTGACGAATTTTCATCTGCCACGCTCAACTTTATTTATGCTGGTCAGCGCATTCGCGGGGCTGGATCGGATGAAACAGGCTTACGCCCATGCAATTGCGAACGGCTACCGCTTCTATTCCTACGGCGACGGCTGTTTGCTCTTTCCGGAAACGCCAGCGAGGGTTTGATCAAACCCTCGCTCATTTTTAATGGAGCAGGATCTTGTCCGAAAACCGGTTTCCACTTTTCGGGATCCTGCTCTAAAAGCTCTTATGAAATTCACGGTCAACGCAAAAGACGGATTGGCGCGCCGCGGAGAACTTGCGACTGCGCGCGGCGTGATCCGTACGCCGGCTTTTATGCCGGTAGGGACGGCAGCGACCGTCAAGGCGATGCTGCCGGAGACGGTGCGCTCGACCGGCGCCGATATCGTGCTCGGCAATGTGTATCACCTGATGCTGCGTCCGGGCGCGGAGCGGATCGCGAAACTCGGCGGGTTGCACAAATTCATGAATTGGGAACATCCGATCCTGACGGATTCCGGCGGCTTTCAGGTCATGTCGCTCGCAAAGCTCAGAACGCTCGACGAAAACGGCGTGAAGTTCCGCTCGCACATCGACGGCACGGCGTATGAACTGTCGCCCGAACGCGCGATGGAAATTCAGAAGTTGCTCGGTTCCGATATTTCGATGCAGTTAGACGAGTGCGTGCGCCTTCCTGCCTCGGATGAAGAAACCACGCGCGCAATGCGGCTGTCGTTGCGCTGGGCTGAACGCTCGAAGAAAGCGTTCGGTACTCCTGCGGGCCGCGCGATCTTCGGTATCGTACAGGGCGGTGCGTCGGTGCCGCTGCGTCTGGAGTCTGCGCGTGAGCTGATTGAGATTGGCTTCGATGGTTACGCCATCGGCGGGCTCGCGGTCGGCGAACCGCAGGCCGTCATGCTTGAAATGTTAGACGCAACCGCTCCCGCGCTTCCAGAAGACCGGCCGCGTTATTTGATGGGCGTCGGCACGCCGGACGATCTCGTCAAAGCCGTTTCGCGCGGCATCGATATGTTCGACTGCGTGATGCCGACGCGCGCGGGCCGGCACGGGACGGCCTACACCAGATTCGGACAACTGAATTTAAAGAACGCCCGCCACGCCGAAGACCCGCGTCCAATCGACGAGACCAGCGATTGCCCTGCAGCCCGCGACTATTCGCGCGCTTATCTGCATCATCTCGTGAAAGCGAACGAGATTCTCGGATCCATGCTGTTGACCTGGGTGAATGTTGCTTATTATCAGTCGCTGATGGCCGGGATGCGCGATGCGATCGGCAAACGGCGCCTCGCAGATTTCGCAGCCGAGACGGCGGAAAACTGGTCGCGCGGCGAGGCGGAAGCAGCTTAACGATTAGCGCAGGTTGAAACGCACTGGGGCCGCGAACGACATACTGCCGCGGCCGAGCGAAGCCGGGATCGGCGGGAAGGGCGAAGCCCGCTGCACCATCGCAAGCGCCGCCTGATCCAGCACACCGGCGCCGCTGCTGTTCGCAAGTGAAACGGAAATTACATTGCCGCGAGCACCGAGCGTGAAACGAACAGTGCTGACGCCTGTTATCTGCGCAGCCCGCGCCTGTTCCGGATAGGTCCGGTATTGCTGAAGATGCGCGAGTACGATCGCGTTATAGGACGAGGTATCCGCCTGACCGCCGTTCTGCACGGCCCCATTCGCTCCGCTCTGCTGATTGTTGCCGCGGTTTGCGGCGGGCCGGTTCGGCGCGGCTGCGGTGCTGGGTGCGGCTTGCTCCTGCTTTTTCTTTTGTTCGGTAGCCTTCAGCATCTCGAGCTTTTTCTGCGCTTCGCGCTGCTCGTCCAGCTTCTCCTGATTGGGAGATTGCGCGACAGGCGCGGTTTCGGATTTCCTGGGCGCCGCCAGTTCTTCATTAGGTAATGCCAACACAGGCGCGTTAATCGGCGCAGGCTCGGCCTTCTGCGCTTCTTTCTGCTTTTCTTCCTGTTTGATCTGCGGCGGCGTATTGGTCTGCTTGGTCGCGTCCGGCGCCGTCATGTTGGTCGGCGTCTTCGATGGCGGTAGTTTGGCATCGGCAACGATGTCGATGTCCAGAACCGTAGTGCCCTCAGAAGTCTGCGCGCCGCCCGAGTTTGCCGCGCGCTCGACGTCGCGGACAAATTGCATCTGCAAAAGAGCAAATAGCACGAGGTGAAGCAGGGCCGCGCCGATCAGCGCCTGCTGAATCCAGTCGCGATAGCGCGGCGGCAGTATCGCAGGGCGCTCCGCTCCTGCGGCCAGAGCTACGGTATTCTTGCGCTTGTTTCTGGCGGCAGCGGGTTTGCTCTCAAGCTCGACTGCCGGAACCGGCTTCCCGCCAGCTACCTCTTCAGAACGGCTTGCGCGCAAGCGGAACGGCAGGATGATCGCGCTTGCAGGCGCGTCCTCGTGCCGTCGTGCAGGTTTTGGTGCGCTACCGATCATGCGGATCAAGCTGCCTTGTCGGGCGCTTTCTGCTCGAGCACCGATTCAAAACCCTCGAATTCCGGGTGACCGAGATACATAGGCACGGCGGGCTTATGCTCGCCGGCGCGCGCGTGCGCTTTTTTAAAGCCTTCGGAATGGGTCCAGTTCTCGAAATCCGACTTGGTGCGCCATGCGGTGTGCGAAGAATACAGACGGTGATCGTCCTTCTTCGGGCCCTTCAGGAGATGAAACTCCATGAAGCCCGGCATCGTGTGCAGATAGGACTCGCGCTCGCGCCAGATGCGCTCGAAGGCGTCTTCCTGTCCGGGCGTCACTTTGAAGCGGTTCATGGCAATAAACATGGGACTTTCCTTTTGCCTCGCGTTTGCTAGGCGGCTTCGACGGACCTGTCAAAAACGCCGGAACTCCCGTTTCCGGAGGTCACGGAAACGGCAATTGTAGGCTGGTGCTCCCAAGGGAGCGATCTCCGGCGGGACTGCGAACAGTCCCGTCGAATTCGTTAGTGCGGCGCGACCGCGGCCAAGGCAGCCGGAGTGAACGCATTCTCTCCGTCGCCGAAGCGGACTTTCAGCGCGGCTTTGAACGTGATGCCTGCTGCGGCGCTCGCCCAGAGCGAGTCGTTCTGCGCGTCGGTCGGCGTCGAGCGGACGACCGGATACTGATGGTAGAATTCGTTGAGCAGGTTATCGACGTTGAAGCTCAGCGTTGCGCTCTCGGTCATCTTGTATGCGATGTGCAGGTTCACGAGATTGTAGCTCTCGGTCGGGACGTAGTTCGCGGGCAGGTCGTTGTGCCCGGAAACGGCGGCCCAACGAACCATCGCGGTCAACCTGCGGTCTAAGAGACGCACGCCGAACGTGGACACGATCTTGTCGGGCTGAATGTTCACCAAGCCGACATTCGTAACCTGATTGCGCCCCTTCTGATGCTGACCGGAGAGCCCTGCAAACCAGGTGCCCGCATCGTAGGTGCTCTCGAACTCCGCACCCTCGATGCGTGCGCTCGATATGTTCTGGTACTGGTAGAAGTTGAACGTCTGGTACACGACGCTGAACGCGCCGAATCCGGTGAGTTCGATAAAGTCCTCAACATCGTTGCGGAAGATATTGAATTTCGCGCGGAATGCGTCGCCGCGCTGGAACACATTGTCGAACTTGAAGTTGATAGCGATTTCCTTGTTCTTGCCGACCTCCGGACGCAGGTTGAGATTCTGCGCGAAGCAGAAAAAACCGGGATTGCCGTCCGGACAGACGAAAGCGCCCGGTCCACCGCCGGTCGGATGTGCGCCAATCACCAGAGATTCAGTGAGCGTCGGCGAGCGATAGCCTTCCGCGTAGCTTACGTAAGGCGTGACGGTCTGCGCCGGGAACAAGCCGACCGTGATTTTCGGCGAGAAGCGCGACTTGTCGTTCTCGATACCGCCGGCATTGAACTGATACTGATCGTAACGGCCCGCTGCGATGAACTCGAGCAAACCGCCATAGGTGCCTTTCCATTGCAGGAAGCCGCCGAACACGTTGCGGCGCCCGCCCGGCGTGGTCAGGTCGCCGGTCCCGCGCGGATCGAATGTCGATACCTGATCGGTAAAAAAGTCGCTGCCGACAGTGATGGCATGGCGCCAGCCTGCGAATTCAAAACGAGACGTGTTGTTAAGGTCGAAGCCGAGCGTATCGAGCAGGAAGCCGCGGGTATCACCGACGCAACCCGTGATGTTGTTGCCCGGCGCAACGCCACCGCAATAAGCAGAGTTCGTCGTGGTCGTGTGGGCAATCTTCAGCTGGTTCGTGTCGGTGCGGTTCCAGTAGACATTGCCGTCGAAATTGAAGAGGCGATCTTCCGGCTTCTCGTAGCGCCAGCGCGAATTGACCGTGAAGTTCTGCGTTCCGGTTGCATAGATCGAAGTGCCGCCGAGCGGCGGACGAGGCGGCTGACCGAAATTGTACTGGCTGTCGTTGAAGATACCGCCGATTGTGATCTTGTGACCGTCGGCAGGCATGAAGTTGGCCTTTAGCAATCCACTCGTCACTTGCTGCCAGCTATTGCGGACCAGAAAGTTACTGCCGTCCTTGTAGTTTGACTGGTCACGATGCGAGATGCCCGCAATAACATCGCCGTTGGCGGTTCTCGATGCGGCGAATGCAGAGAACTGGCCGTAGCCTGTATTGCTGCCGGCACCTAAGTTGGTTTCAACTGCCCAAAGCTGGTTTGGCCTCAGGATGTCTGAAGCCTCTTTGGTGCGGAAAGCGACGACACCGCCGATCGCGCCGCTGCCGTAGATATTCGCGGCCGGGCCGCGCACGACATCGACACCGCCGATCATCTCTGGTTCGAGATAGAAGAAGCCATTGGCAAAATGGCCGGTGCGCTGCGAGTTCTGCCGCGCGCCGTCAATCAACACTGCGACGCGCCCGAAGTCCTGCAAGCCGCGAATGTTGATCGCGCCGGCTGGCTCGTCTGCGCGGTCCTGAAAAGTAACGCCGGGTGTTGCGATAAATAGTTGTGACGCGCGGCTCGGCAGGATCTGGTTGACTTGGTCCAGCCGGATTGTGCTCACCGGCGCGAGTGCGTCGATTGCGTATTCCTCGGTTTTCGACGCGATGATCGTGATTGGATCTAGTACGGTTACCTGCGCGGACGCAGGCGAGAAAGTTACCGTCGAAAGAAGTACGAGAGCGCAAGCGCTCCCCGGAAGCGCAATGCTGCGCTTGGTAGTCCCAGCCATTTGAAGCCCCACTTATTTTTTTGTTGCCGGGGCTTGCTGGCTGCAGCGGTGCTGCGGCTAGCTGGCGGGCTTTGCAAAACAATCCCGTTTCGCAAATTGGTTGCTATCCGTACCAATGCAGAGTACATGGGTCAAGCTATTGAAATCACTAGATAAAAACAGTTCTAAACTGAACCCAGTTCAGAATTGTTCAAAACAATGAAGACCGGGCGCGATGGACAATTCTGCAATGCCGAAAAAGTCTGATTCAGCGCAGGTCCCGATCAACGAGGGTACGGCGGCGGCGAAAGCGCGCTCGATCGACATCATAAACAACCGGATCGAGAGCCGTAATCTTTTTGTCGCTACAAAAGAAATAACGATCGGACACGAAGGCGAAGTTTACCGGCTGCGTCTCACCGCGTTGAACAAACTGATTCTCACCAAATGAAACGCTTGCAAGGCCGCACAATAATTTACGCAGCGTTTATTGTGGCTGCATCTTCGATGCTCGCGCACG
Organism: Rhizobiales bacterium Ga0077548; assembly: GCA_001464215.1. GTDB lineage: Bacteria > Pseudomonadota > Alphaproteobacteria > Rhizobiales > Xanthobacteraceae. Next base: position 13,266 of record LNEZ01000007.1, read on the forward strand.
CTGGCGCCTGGCCGGTAAAAGATGCTACCGGCCGCACCATAGAAGTCGCCGACACCTCGCGCATCGTAACCATTGGCGGGGCCGTAACCGAAATTGTTTACGCGCTTGGTTTCGGCGATCGTGTGGTTGCAGTCGATCTTACCAGCACATTCCCTGCGGAAACTAAATCGCTCCCGAGCGTAGGTTATATGCGCACGCTTTCGCCGGAAGGAGTTTTATCGCTCGCGCCGAAGATTGTGCTCGCTATCGAAGGTTCGGGACCGCCGGATGCAGTCGAGGTGCTTTCTCGCGCATCCGTGCCCTTCGTGATCGTGCCGGAGGGTCATGACGAGGCAAGCGTGCTGCGAAAAGTACGCTTCATCGCAGCCGCGCTCGCCGTTCCCGAAAAAGGCGAAGCCATGGCGAAGCGGATCGCAGATGACTTTGCGGCCGTGACAGCCATGCGCGCGAAGATAGCGAACCGGCGCAGCGCCGTATTCGTGCTCGCGATCGGCAACGGAACGCCGACTGTCGCGGGTGAACACACGAGCGCTGAAGGTATTTTCAATCTCGCAGGTATCGATAACGCAATCCGCGGTATGAACGGCTACAAGCCTGCGACACCGGAAGCGGCGCTGGCGGCGCAGCCGCAAGCGGTGATCACGATGATCGAACGCGGGCAAGGCCTGAGTGCGGACGTGATGTTTGCACTTCCCGCGTTCGCTGGCACGCCAGCAGCAAAAGACAAACGGCTCGTTTCCGTACCATCTTACTATCTGACCTTCGGTCCGCGCACCGCGCACGCTGCGCAGAAGCTCGCTTCCCAGATTTATCCTGAACTTTCTCTGCCGCAGCTGCCACCACGGCCCTGGACCGAGGCGGAGCCGGCCGCAACGCGATGACCGCGGGCGATGCCGCGCTCAGCATATCGTGGCGGCGCACGGGTTGGGCACGCATCATTCTGGTTGCTTGCTCGCTGCTGGTTATAATTGCTTTCGTTGCATCGCTCGCGATCGGACCTGTCGTCATCGCGCCTGAGAAAGTCCTCTCTATTCTCTGGGACGGATTATTCGGACTGCGCGGATCTTCCGGTATCGAACTGCGGGACGCGATCGTGGTGCTCGACATCCGCTTGCCACGAACTGTTCTCGCCGTGGTTGTCGGCGCAGCACTCGCGGTCGCTGGCGCTGTACTTCAGGGTGTATTTCGCAATCCGCTTGCCGATCCGGGTCTTGTTGGGATTTCGCCGGGAGCGGCGCTGGCTGCTGTTGCGTGGATCGTGTTCGGCGGAGCGGCCGCGGCTTATGTGCCGTCTATCGTAACCAATCACGCACTGCCGCTCGCGGCCTTTGCCGGCAGTCTCCTTGCTATTTTTCTACTTCACAAACTGGCGACCCATGAAGGCCGCACTTCCGTTGCAAATCTTCTCTTTGCCGGGATAGCGCTCGGCGCGCTCGCGAGCGCGGGCACCGGTCTCATTATCTTTATTGCGAGCGACCAGCAGCTACGGGAATTCACGTTCTGGACGCTCGGCAGTCTGGGCGGTTCGACCTGGCAGCGGGTGGGCCTCGCGCTGCCCTTCGTGCTCGCGCTGCTTGCGGGTTCGTTCTGGATTGCACGCGGGCTCGATGCCTTGGCATTGGGGGAAGCAGAGGCGTTTCATACCGGCGTGAATGTCGAGCACGTAAAGCGGATCGCGATCATTGTTGTCGCGGCAGGTGTGGGTGCCGCGGTCGCGGTGAGCGGTATCATCGGCTTTGTCGGGCTCGTGGTGCCGCATTTGCTGCGCCTGAGTGCGGGGCCGTCGCACAAGACGTTGATTGCAGGCAGCGCGCTTCTGGGCGCGGCCTTGCTTACTGCATCCGATATATTTGCGCGCACCATCGCGACGCCTGCGGAATTGCCGATTGGCGTTGTCACCGCCTTTATCGGAACGCCGTTCTTCATCTGGTTGCTGCGGCGTAACCGGCGGAGCTTCGGCTGATCATGTATGTCGCCGAAAACATCCGGATGCGGGCAGGGGCGAAAGTCATTCTCGACGGTGTTTCGCTTTCGCTGCAGTCTGGAAAAGTCGTCGCGATCGTCGGGCCGAACGGAGCCGGCAAGTCGTCACTCCTGAAAGTCCTGGCGGGCGAACGCAAGGCCGATAGCGGGACGGTAACGCTCGACGGGACTCCGCTTTCGAACACCGGTGCTGCAGCGCTCGCGAAGAAGCGTGCCGTGCTTCCGCAGTCTGTCGTGGTCGCATTCCCGTTTCTGGCAGCCGAAATCGTGGCACTTGGCTTGCCGCAGTACTTTCCGAAAGTAGAGGGCGCGCGGATCGTGGAGCGCGCATTGCGGGGCGTCGATATGTTTGGTGCCCGAGAGCAGGTCTATGACACGCTCTCAGGCGGCGAACGTCAGCGCGTACAGTTGGCACGGGTTCTCGTGCAGCTCTGGGCGCATGGCGGCCGCGGCTATCTTTTACTGGACGAACCGACAGCCAGCCTCGACCTGCCGCACCAGCTCGCAACGCTACGAATCGCGCGCGAACACGCCTCCGCTGGTGGCGGCGTGCTCGCGGTGCTTCACGACATTAATCTCGCGGCGATGTCGGCCGACGAGATCGTGGCCATGCGCGACGGGCGGGTGATCGCGCGAGGAACCCCCGCCGAGATCGTGACGGACGACGTGATCCACGCTTTATATGGAGTGCGGGCGTCGGTCGGGACCGCACCGTCTGGTCCTTTTCTGTTGCCCCAGAGCGTCATTTTCTGATCCTGCGGCCTGCGCCGCTTGACGGCCATGGCGAGGGTACGTACCAGTCCGGCCCGGCAGGGGCCCGTAGCTCAGTGGTAGAGCACCTGACTTTTAATCAGGGTGTCGATGGTTCGATCCCATCCGGGCTCACCAGCCAACCCCAGCAAAATCCCGAATAGTTGCCCGCAATGTCGCCAAGCCGTCATCCGGCGCAGCGCTCTGAATGTTTGTTCAGGTAACATAAAGTCTGAGACTGCTGGAACCTGACGCCTGCGGACGGGTTTTCAAGCTCACTATCTAATTTCACTGTTTGCCTCATAATCTTTGAAATAGCTGTTTCGTGGGCATCCTCTTGCAGGTCGGCTGGGTAACAAAACGATCACCTGAAAGTGTAGCGATCGAACGCAGCCCCCGTCGCCGTGCTCCCGGAATTCACATCGCATTCAGTTAGCAAAGCGCAGCTTCGCGGTACCAAGCTCGCGGTGCGAACAAGACGTGCCTTTGACGAGTCATAGAAGGTAAGAAGCAGATGCTCGATCCGGCAGCACATTTGAAAAAGCGTCGCGTTCTCGTAACCGGCGGCGCCGGCTTTATAGGCTCGCATCTATGTGAGCGGCTGCTCAAGCGCGGCGATAGCGTGCTGTGCGTCGACAACTTCTTCACCGGCGATAAGCAGAACGTGCTGCACCTGCAGGACTACGCCGAGTTCGAGGTCATGCGTCACGACATTTGCGCGCCGCTGCACGTCGAAGTCGACCAGATTTATAATCTCGCCTGTCCGGCGTCGCCCGTGCACTACCAGCACGACCCGATCCAAACCGCGAAGACGAGCTTCCTCGGTGCGCTGAACGTGCTTGGCCTCGCCAAGCGCTTGCGCGCATCCGTGTTGCAGGCCTCGACTTCGGAAGTTTACGGCGATCCGGAAGTTCACCCGCAGGTCGAAGACTATTGGGGCAATGTGAACCCGATCGGGCCGCGCGCCTGCTACGACGAAGGCAAGCGCGTCGCCGAAACCCTGTTCTTCGACTATCGCCGCCAGCACAATCTCAGCACGAAGGTCGTGCGCATCTTCAATACCTACGGCCCGCGGATGCTTCCGAACGACGGCCGCGTAGTTTCGAATTTCATTGTCCAGGCACTCCAGAACCGCGACATCACGATCTATGGCGACGGCAGCCGTACGCGCTCGTTCTGCTATGTCGACGATCTGGTGAGCGGTCTCGTCAAGTTCATGGACTCACCGGACTCGGTAACAGGTCCACTGAACCTCGGGAATCCGCACGAGATTACGGTTCGCGAACTCGCGGATATCGTGATTGCGATGACCGGTTCTTCCTCGAAGATCGCGTTCCACCCGGTGCCGGTTGACGATCCGCGTCAGCGCCGGCCGGACATTTCGCGCGCGAACGAATTGCTCGACTGGCAGCCGCTTGTGCAGTTGAAGGATGGTCTCACGCAAACGATCGAGTATTTCGAGCGTGCGCTTTCAGCGAACAAGACGCCTGTCTCGCTCGTTTAATTCTTCACCCAGAACCCGCCAAAATGATCGATCCGGATGATCGGGTCTGCGATGTCATGAGCATCTCTGAACTCGTCGATGGCTTTGCGTTGTCCCTCGAACAGAAAATAGTCGTCGGCTATCAGCGCACCGCCGGGCGAGATCTTGTCGTAAAGGGTCAAACCATCGCGGGTGCTCTCATAGAGATCGCCGTCGAGCCGGAGCACAGCAATCGACTTGATTGGCGCTTTGGGGAGCGTGTCGGCAAACAGTCCCTTGAGAAACACGACCTGCCCGTCGAGCAGCCCGTAGCGCGCGAAGTTGGCTTTGACTTCGTCGAGCGATACGGCGAAATCTTTCACCGCACCGGCGGTGAAATTGGTATCGGCCACGCTCTGTGCGGGAAACCCTTCGAAGCTGTCAGCGGCAAATACTCGCCGGTCGGCAATACCGTAAGCCGCAAGCACCGCGCGCATCATAATCGTGACACCACCGCGCCAGACGCCGGTTTCGACGAAGTCGCCGGGCACATTCTCGGCAATCACGCGCTCACATTCGCTGCGCACGTTCTGCATCCTGAGCGTGCCGATCATGGAGGGCGCCTTTGACGGCCAGTCCCAGCCTTGTTCGCGGTAGTCAGGCTTGTATCCTTCGACCTTCGACGAAGGCAGCGGCGGGTCCTGGTTCAATAGACCAGTCAAGCTATCCCGCATCAGATCGAGATAGGCCGCGCGCAGGCGGAGGATATAATCGGCGTCCAGCATCCGGCTATCTCGCACGCCGGGGCATCGCATTTCAATGGAAGGCGCTATGAGCACGAAGCACGTTCTGATCACCGGGGGCGCCGGCTTCATTGGCTGCAATGCCGCGCGTTATTTCGGCCAGCGCAACTGGCAGGTGACGGTGCTCGACAATCTTTCCCGCGTGGGCACCGAAAGCAATCTCGCATGGCTTAAGGACGAGACGGAATTCGAGTTTACGAAGGTGGACGTGCGCGACACAGCTTCTGTTAACAAGGTCATTTCGGAATCGAAGCCAGATGCCGTGATCCATCTTGCGGCGCAAGTTGCGGTCACCACTTCGGTCACTGATCCGCGCATGGATTTCGACGTGAATGCGCTCGGTACTTTCAATTTGCTCGACGCTGTTCGCCGTTTTCGTCCGGAGGCGGCATTCCTCTTCGCGTCCACGAACAAGGTCTATGGCAAGATCACGGGTGCGACATCCGAACTGAAGGGTAATCGCTACGCCTATACCAACCGCCCGCATGGTATTCCCGAAAGCGAGCCGCTCGATTTTCTGTCTCCTTACGGCTGCTCGAAGGGCGCTGCCGATCAATACGTGCTCGACTTTGCACGTATCTACGGAATTCCGGCGGCTTCGTTCCGGCAGTCTTGTATCTATGGACCGCGCCAGTTTGGCGTTGAAGATCAGGGCTGGGTCGCATGGTTCGCGATCGCGGCGCTCTTGCAGAAGAACATCACGATTTACGGCGACGGCAAGCAGGTGCGCGATGTGTTGCACGTCGAGGATGTCGTCCGCGCTTATGAAGCCGCGATCCGGTCGCCGGACGAAATCCGGGGGCAGGCGTTTAACATCGGCGGCGGCATTGCGCAGACGCTTTCGCTCCTCGAACTGATCGATATGCTCGAGCAGCGCTTCAAGCGTAAGATTCCGCTGAAATTCGACGGTTGGCGTCCCGGCGATCAGGAAGTCTACGTCAGTGATATCCGCAAGCTGGAAAAGAACTTGGGATGGAAGCCCTCAATCGACGCGAAAGCAGGCGTCGGCAAATTGATCGAGTGGGTGGAGCAGAACAGTGAAGTATTTTAAGCGCGGCCACCCGAAGGAAAGATCATGAAGGTTCTGGTGACCGGCGGCGCAGGCTTTATCGGCATCCATCTGACGCGGCGTCTGCTCGCGGACGGGCACGAAGTCTTGGTCGTCGATAACGAGTCGAACGGCGATCCGGCACTCGTGCCGCGTGAAGCAAAATATACGCGGGGTGACGTGACGAAGCCCGAAGAGCTCGAACCTATTTTTGCGCGCGGGCTGGATGCCGTCTGCCAGATTGCAGGACAGGTTTCGATCATCAAGGCTTTCTCCGATCCCGTCGCGGATCTGCGCACCAATACCGAAGGCACCGTGCAGGTGCTGAAGCTCTGCGTGAAATACAAAGTACCGCGGCTGCTCTATGCAAGTTCGATGACGCTCTATGGCAATGCCGCGAAGGTGCCGACAGTAGAGACCGAGCCTTGCGTGCCCGACGCCTATTACGGGATCACGAAGCTCGCCGGCGAGCGCTATGTTCATGCAACCGGCGCGCGCCCAGATCTCGGCTTTGATTTCTCCGTGACCTCGTTGCGTATGTTCAGCGTTTATGGTCCTGGGCAGTCGTACAATAATCCCTATCAGGGAGTGCTCGGGATTTTCAGCGGTAATGTCCTTCGCGGAGAGCCGATCACGATTTTCGGCGACGGCGAGCAGACGCGCGATTTCGTTTTCATCGAGGATATCGTGGACGGCTGGTCTCGTGCACTGACGACACCATCCGCCAAGGGACAGATCATCAACCTTGGCGGCGGCCGTGCGACTTCGATCAATCAACTTGCGAAAGCCGTTGCTGGTGCGTTCGGCAAGCCGGATTATGAAATCCGTCATTTGCCGGGCCGGGCAGGCGAGCAACGCGCGGTGCAGGCCGACATTGGCAAAGCGAAGCAATTACTAGGGTGGGAGCCAAAAACGTCTTTCGAAGCCGGCCTCAAAAAAACGGTCGAATGGGCGAAATCCGAATTCGCCAAAGGCGGCGCGCTCGGCGCTTCCGCGGGACGAAGCGTATGAGAATTCTGCTCGTCACATCGGTCGATGCCTGGACGCGGAGCGTTTCCACGATTCACAAGTGGATCGAAGCAGGGCGTGCGTTGGGCCACGAAATCGCGGTCTATGGCGAAGCCAATCCGGATTTACCGAAGCTGAAGTATACGACCGATCTTTCTGGCGCCGATCTCGCGCTGTTCGTTGTGCAGGTGCCTTCCGATTTCCCGGATATGCCTTATCTCGCGCGTGTGCTCGACGGCATTCCGCGCGAGAAGCGGGCGATCGTGGATTTATGGGGCCGCTACAACGACACCATTCGCGTCGATCACGACTTCAATCATCTTGAGAAACTGGACGGCCATCAGGCGTGGGAATGGCAGGATGCGATTGCAACCGTGTCGGAAACGATCTTGCAACCGTCGCTTTCGCCGAAGCGCGAGAATGTGAAGCCGTTTCTGTTTCACGGTTTCGATCAGGCGTCGGTCGCAAAAAATTATGCCAACGCTTCGGAAGCGTCGGCGGCATGGAACAGCAAGCCTTATGGCGCGATGTATATCGGCAGCAACTGGCAGCGCTGGCACCAGGTGCGCACTTTCCTTGAAGAATATGCCGAAGTCCGCGCCGAAGCAGGACCCGCGTGCCTGGCCGGATGGGACTGGAACTGGCGCCCGGATTGGGCCGTGCAGAAGGCGATCATGGGCGTCGATACCGACGCTGCATTTCTTGCCGCGAACAAGGTCGAAATTCGCGACGGCGTCCGCTTCGACGAGATCGTAGGTCAGATCGGGCAAGCGAAATTCGCGCCGGTCATTCATCGTCCGCTGTTCAAGGAGCTTGGCTTCGTCACCAACCGGAGTTTCGAAACCTTCTACGCAGATACGATTCCACTTTTGATAATGCCGGAAGATTTCGTCGAAAAGATTTACGGTACTGCTGCGCAGAAGCTGGTGCCGTCGAAGGGTGTCGCCGCACTGGTTCGAGACGCGCTGAAGAACCCGGAACCGTATTGGGACGCAGTCTTTAAGACCCGCGCGCATCTTGCGGCTCATCACTCCTATGCGCGGCGTATTGACGAACTGAAGAAGGCAGTGGCGAAGTGAACATTCTCTTCGTCATGAAACATCGCGGTAACGCGGGGAACACCCACGCGGTTGCAAATTACATTCGCGTTGCGCCGAAATACGGGCACAACGTCGCGATGTATGGCGATCCTCAGCCGCATCTGCCCGAGATCAAGTTCTCAAAGGACATTAAGTCATTCGACCGCGCTGCTTATCTTTTCGAGTCGGAAATTTATCGTCTGAATCGATTGGAAGAAGTCGCGATGCTCGGCACGATACCGCGAGAGCATCGCATGATCTTCGACATGGACGGGATGTATAATCCCGTGACCAAAGTCGATGACTACGATTTCAATCACGCCAACGAGCGAGAACGGGAACGCTGGCAAGAATACTTCGAGACGCTCGCCGATAACGTGATGAAACCAACGCTCGCAAAGTCAGGCAACCCGCGCATACGCCCGATGACATTCTACGGCTATGACGCGGCGCTCGAAATGAAGCCGGAGCAGGCGTCCGCGAAGAAATACGACATCATGCATCTCGGCCATAACTGGTGGCGCTGGCGCGACATAGGCGGGAAGCTGTTGCCCGCGATTGAGCCGGTCCGTGAGAAAATTGGCGAAATAGGCTTTATCGGACTTTGGTGGGACCGGCCTCCTGCAGAGGGTGCTGTTGCGGGTCCTGTGGCGGCCTTCGAGTCCGACCCAGCGCTGATTGAGCGGCTGCGTATCAAGACCGAAGAATCCGTTTTGTACACCGATGTCGTTCGCAAGATGAGCGAAGCGAAGATCAATATCTTCACGCAGCGCCCGGTGCTGCATCACCTGAAGCACATTACGCTAAAATATTTCGAGATATTCTACGCGGACTCGATCCCGCTTTTGATGCTTGACGAGGAGATCGCGCGCGAGGTTTATGGCCCCGCGTCACGCGAGTTGATGCTGCGCGAGAATATCGGCGAAAAGCTTCTCGATGCGCTCGCCCGTCCGGAACATTACCGGGAAGTCGTGGCAACGGTGCGAAAGCATCTCGCCGCCAATAATTCATACGACAAGCGCATGGCAGAGCTTGTCTCTGCGATTCCGGTGTGATGCCGATGAAGATTGTGTTCGTTTACTGGGGCTTCGAGAACGCAGGCAGTATGCTCGACCTGCGCGGCTATTCGCGGGCCGCGAAGTCGCTCGGCCATGAAGTGACGGTCTATGGTCCGGCGAACGCGGCGTTCGCGCTCGATTACTCGCCGGAGCTTGAAGGGGCGGACGCTGTCGTATTTGTGTTCGAATGGACGACACAGCTTCAGTTCGGCGACCGGCTCGATTGGGTCAGGTTGATCGAGTCCGTTCCGAGAAACCGCCGCGTCGTGATCGATTGCGACGGCGCTTATAACGACAAATTCGAATTTCGCGGCGACTATAATCACAAGACCGAGGAGTCCAGCCGCAAGTGGATCGAGACTTGCGACAGTCTAAGCGACAAGATTTGCCAGCCGACCTTGCGGCCGAAGCGGCCGAATGTCCGGACGTTCCTGTTCCACATTTACGATCCGACTTGGGAATCAGAGCTGAACTTCTCGGATAAAGAATTCAGTATGATCTATGTCGGCCATACCAAATTTCGCTGGCATGGTATGTCGCAGGTATTGAAAGCGATTGAGCCCGTGCGCGGCAACGTGGGCCGCGTCGCACTGGTCGGCGAAGGCTGGGACCATCCACTGGAATGGACCGAGTACCAGGAAATCAAGGCCGATTATTACGTCGATCGCGACTGGCTGCGCGAGAACAAATTCGAAGCGCATCCAGCGATTCCATTTCCGCAAGTCACCGCGACGATGAACAAGGGCGTATTCAATCCGGTGATTTATCGGCCGCTGTTCGAGTATCTCGATTTCGTAACCTGCCGCACCTTCGAGACGCCGGCAGCGGGCACAATTCCACTTTTCTTGCTAGACCCACGCTATGTGAAAGAGACTTTCGGTGAGAAGGCGCTGGAACTAATGCTTGGCGAGGATGATCGCTCGCAAAAGATTCTCGACGTTCTTGCGCGCCCCGAGCACTATGCCGGCATCGTCAGAAGCATCCGGGCTGATTTCGCGAAGAACCATAGCCCGGAAGCGCGGCTACGGCGCCTGATCGAGATTATCGAGGAGTAATGACTTTGCTCGGGCCAAGTTCCCAGAAGCAAGCGATTGGCGCGGACGTGACGCAGCCGAAGAACCGCATGAAGATGCGCTATGGCTTCAATGAGATTTACGGATGGTGGCATTTTTCGCAGGGCGACCACCGCGAGGAAATCCAGCGCCGTCTGCGCCTGATGGATACCAAGGTCGTTCGTGTCTTTGTGTTCGATCAGCCGGTACCCGATCCATTCAAGGACTGGCAATCTTTCGAGGGTATGTTGCAGGCGATCCTCGACATCGGCGCAAAGCCGATGATTACCTTCGCCAAGTTTCCTCCGCCGTATGATCGCGCAAAGAATATAAAAGACTTCGTCACGCGTGTGTCTGAAGTTGTGTGGGGCTGTATCGAGCGTTGGGGCGGACAAGAAGTAAGCGAGTGGTACTGGTGCGTATGGAACGAGCCCAATAACCTGATTGTCGGCGGCGATCTGAACTTCGGTCAGTACCGCAAAATCTACGAAGCGCTGTCTGAGGAAATATTACGGCAACTATCGCCTTACCTCGGCGCGCGAAAGGCCATGATCGGCGGGCCTGCGATTGACGGCACGCATCGTGCCTACTGGATGGACTGGATCGCGCGTCTCGTATCCGAAGTCGACGAGCGCAAAGTAGGTTTCGTGTCATGGCATTGTTACGGCGATTGGCGTCCCGCCGTGCCGAGCAAGTCGCTGGGGCTTCAAATGTGGGGTTCGCCGGACTCCCCGAATGGCGATACCTTCGAGACGTTGTTGCTGTCGCAGACGCCGGGCTACGAGTCGCGTGCACGCGGGGTCTCGCGTCTGCTGCATGGTCACAGCGCACTCAACGTGTGCGGCGAGTTGAATACTGTCTCACATCACGAATATTATTACACGCTGGGGCACAACCAGAATTTACTCGGTGCCGCCTATTACGCGTCCGCGTTGATCCACCTGATCCGCGGCGGCGCCGATCTTGAAATGCGCTGGACTGCAACTTCGCATAGCGAGGCCTATGGACTTGTATATTTAGACGGCAAGCCGAGTCCCGCGGCGCTCGCAAAGCAGCTGTTTGCGCAGCACGTTAAATTCGGAGACGAGATCAGTTTCCCGGTAAATCGTGCGGACAGCCCTCATCTCGATGTCATCGTCGCGCACGGCGCGGGGGGGCGTACCAGCGCGATATTCGTAAACTCGTCGCGCGATGCAATATCGCTAGTGCCGCAGGCGATGGATGCATCGCTGGAAGACTGTAATAGCCTTTTCCGCCTCGATCAGACCACCGGCGAGCGCGTATTGGCGGAGAGGCTTCGTGGCGAGTTCATATTGAACGGCTACGGGATCGGCGTAATAACCAACACCGGCACGGCTACCGTATTTGATTGAGAGCTGAGGGAGCACAAAGTGGATAAAGCATTTGGCTGGCTTGGCGAAATTTTTCAGACCTTGCTTCGGATCATACCGTGGCTCGTGATCGTGCCGGCAACGCACCGCGGTGTCGCTTTCGTGCGCGGCTTCAAGGTGAAGGAGTGGGCACCGGGCCTGCATTGGTACTGGCCTGTAGTTACGACTTACAAGCTTCTGGTAGTGGTGCGGCAGACCGTTCGTATTCAGTCCAAAGTGATCATGACCAAGGACCTCAAGACGGTCACCGTCGGGTCGTTGGTTACTTATCACATCAACGACGTGGTTGCCGCTGGCGTGACCGTCGCCGATCTCGTGTCGGACGTGATCGAGCGCTCGCAAGCCGCTATTCTTGCCGCTGTATCCAAGAACACGATCGAGTCCATTCAGGCGGACCGACTCGGATTCAACAAGGAGCTGACCGAGCGCGTCGCGGAAGTATTGAACGGGTATGGCGTCGAAATACACCAGGCGCAGTTGACCGAATTCGCGCCATGCACGGCGTTTGCGGTAAACGGCAACGCGGCAGTCGGCAGCTATTCGCTCTGGACCGGCTTCTAACTCCGCTAAACGAGCGGTTGACCGGGCGGAATTGCTCCGGTTGAATCGCCTTTTACGGAGTTCCCCGAATGCCCGTGTTGAACCGCATCGCCGACCAATCCGGCGAGGTCGCCGAGTGGCGGCGTTATCTGCACCAGTATCCCGAGCTGATGTACGAAGTGCACGAGACCGCGAAAACGGTCACGGACAAGCTGAAGGCATTCGGTTGCGATGAAGTGGTGCCAGGCATCGGGCGTACCGGCGTGGTCGGCGTAATCAAAGGCAACAAGCCGGGCGACAAAGTGATCGGCCTGCGCGCGGACATGGACGCGCTGCCGCTGGATGAGATCACCAAGCTTCCTTACGCGTCGAAAATTCCGGGCAAGATGCACGCCTGCGGCCATGACGGGCATACCGCGATGCTGCTCGGCGCAGCCAGACATCTTTGTGAGACGAGAAATTTCGCGGGCACCGCGATCGTGATCTTTCAGCCGGCAGAAGAAGGCGGTGCCGGCGCAAAGGCCATGATCGACGACGGTCTGATGACGCGCTTCAAGATCGGCGAAGTCTACGGTATGCACAATATGCCTGGTCTTCCGATCGGACAGTTCGCGATGCGAACCGGTCCGATCATGGCGGCGGCAGACCGCCTCGCAATCGAAATCGAAGGTGTCGGCGGCCATGCGGCACGTCCACACTTTGCGGTCGATACCGTGCTTGTGGGCGCGCAGATTATCAACGCGTTACAAAGCATCGTCTCCCGCAATGTCGATCCGCTGGAGAGCGCAGTGATCTCGATCACGCTGTTTCAGGCGGGACACACCGACAACGTCATTCCGCAAACCGCGCTCCTGCGTGGCACTGCGCGCAGTTTGCGCGCAAGCATCCGCGATCTTCTGGAAAAGCGCATCGTTGAAGTTGCGGAAGGCGTTGCGAAACTCTACGGCGCGAAAGTCAAAGTGAACTATTCGCGCGACTATCCAGTCGTCGTGAACCATGAACAGAATGTCGATTTTGCATCTTCCGTCGCGCGCGAAATTGCCGGCGAAGCGAACGTCGATACCCGCACGCCGCCGGTCATGGGCGGCGAGGACTTCGCGTTCATGCTCGAAGCACGGCCCGGTGCATTTATCTTCATGGGCAACGGCGACAGCGCGAACCTGCACCATCCGGCCTACGACTTTAACGACAGCGCAATTCCTTATGGCGCGTCGTATTGGGTACGGCTCGTCGAAAAGTCGATGCCGGCTTAAGCATGATCCCGAAAAGTGAGTACCGGTTTTCGGATCGGATTATGCTTCAAAATTAAACCGCGCGTTTCTTGAACGGTTCGGTGGCAAGCGTAATTCCACCGAGCACGAGCGCAAGTCCGATCGCATGATAGGCGTAAAGCTTTTCGCCGAGCGTGGTCACGGCGAGTGCCGCGCCATAGGCCGGCAGCAGATAAAGAGACATACCGGTCAGCGACGGTCCCGCGCGCTTGACTAGAATTTGATAGAATCCGAATGCAATCACGGACGGAAACAGCGCGAGCGCCAGGATTGCGGTCCACTGGTCCTTACCGTGCGGAAATGCATTCAGCGCAAACAATTCGTAGAGCATGAACGGCGCGAGTGTGAGGGACCCGGCAAGCGTGATTGCAGCGAAGAGCGGCAAGGTTGGCAGCGTCTTTAATTCCTTGCGCTTCAGGATGACGGAATAAATCGCCCAAGCGAAGGCACAGATCGCAATCCCGATATCGCCAACGCTGAATTGCCATGTGAGCAGGCGGCTTACCTCGCCGTGCAGAATGATGACCGCGACACCGGCAAACCCGATCAACGTACCGAGAAGCCGTGCGGCGGAAAGTTTCTCACGATAGAAATAAGCCTCGAGCAGCACGATCGAAATCGCCGAAGACGAGTAGATCAGCGCGGCATTGCTCGCAGTCGTGTATCGAAGCGATAGATAAACACCGGCGCCGCAGATCACGATGCCGAGCACGCCGAGCCACAACAGCTCTCGCCATAACGCGCGAAAGTCCGCGAAGTGATCGATAAGGCCACGCCAGGCGAAGGGTAAGAGCATTAAACTCGCGAGCGACCAGCGCCAGAAAGCAAGCGTTGAGGGTTCGACCGAATAAGTCACCGCGCGTCCGATGATCAGATTGGAGACGAAGAAAAGCGGCATGACGAGCAGAAGCGCGTAGGTGCCGAGGCGGGATGATGGCTGCATGGCGCGGTCGCTTTAGCCTGAAGCAGAGGCGCGAGCTACGGCGGAAATGCAGAGCTTAGCGCAGAGAAAGGCGCTGTCCGTCGAAGACGGTCGGAATGCAGGGCACACCGCTGGTTTGCAGCCGGGCGCAGACCCGCGCCGCGGCTGATGCATTCGGGATCGGCCCGACCACCAGCCGCAATTCGACCGTGCCGGATTTGGTGCCTTCCTTGATACTGATCAGCGGCCGCAATCCGTCGAGTGTAGAACCGTGATTGCCGCGTAGCGTTGCCCAGCGCGCACGCAACCCGTCCACGGTCTTCTCGCCGCCCAGGTCGACCCCGAACTCGGTGCGGGTCGTATTCGGTGTGTCGGGCGTCGGCGGCGAAGGCGGCGAGTTGTCGTAAGGCGCAACAGGCGGTGTCGCTGCGACTGTCATATTCGTTTGCGCTGCCGGCGGCGGTGCGAACTGGTTGTTTGTCTGCGGGCGCGGTTCGGGATTGGGCGGTGCGATGATCTGCACCGGGGGCGCGGTTGGCGGCGCCAACGGCGCGTCATCGGTGAGCGGAGGCACGCGCTTCTGCGGGATAGTGGCCGTAATATCCCCGACCGAGCGCTCAAGCTGCTCGAGGCGGGTCGATAACCGGTCGCGCTCGGTAGCCAGCACCCGCACGGCGTCGTTGAGGCGGTTAATCTCGCGTTCGGATTGCGGGTTGATCACCACCTGTGGCGGCGCTGGCGTCATGGCAACCGGCGTATTGATCAGGGGAGCTCTGCCGTCGCGCCAGATATAGATCGAGCCGGAGGCGCTGATCGCGCCGATTGCGGCAATCGCCCAGACCGCATAGGTCGCAGCCAGCCGCGGAGCCTTTTTCGCGGGCTTGCGGTCTTTGCGGGGGTCGATCTTGGGCGTAACGGTCATACGGCCTGCAGAATCGCGAATCGCTTTCGGGAATCTAGCAGAGTCGGCGCTATAACCCGCTGCTGGCTTCCGGCTGCAGCCCTCTTGGGCTAAACCGCCTCCGCCGCTGACCCCGGCCTCATGGCAAATGGAATTGGGAACGGACTATTGGCTTCAACGACGATCCTCATCCTTGCTGCCGGCGAAGGCACCCGTATGCGCTCGGCGCTGCCCAAGGTGCTGCACAAAGTTGGCGGACGAACGCTGATCGGCCATGTCGTCGAAGCAGCCAAGGCGAGCGGCGCGAAAGCGCTCGATGTCGTGATCGGGCCGGAGCGCGACGATGTTGCCGCCGAGATCCGGCATCGTGCAGCAGGGGCCGGCATCCACGTCCAGCGCGAACGGCTTGGTACGGCGCACGCAGTGCTTTGCGCGAAACGGACCCTCGGACAAGGAAACGATCTGATCGTCGCTTTTGGCGATACGCCGCTCGTCCGCGCGGAGACTTTTTCGATGCTGGCGGATTCGCTGAAAGATGCAGCGGTCGCCGTGCTTGGTTTCCGGCCCACGAACCCGCACGGCTACGGTCGTTTGATCGAAGAAAACGGCAATCTCGTCGCGATCCGCGAAGAGAAGGATACGAGCGATGCGGAAAAGAAGATCACGCTCTGCAACGCAGGCATCATGGCCTTCGCGGGCAAATACGCGCTTACGCTGATCGAAGCAATCGGAAACGACAACGCCAAGCGTGAATATTACCTGACGGACGCGGTCGCTCTTGCACGCGCCCGAAATCTGAACGTCACGGTGCGCGAAGCGCCGGAGGAGGAAGTCATGGGTATCAACGATCGCGCGCAGCTCGCCGAAGCGGAAGCAGAGTTGCAGAGGCGTATGCGCAAGGCAGCGCTCGAAGCCGGCGTCACGCTGGTCGCCCCCGAAACGGTCTTCTTCAGCGCCGATACCAAGCTCGGCAAGGATGTAACAATCGAGCCGAATGTGGTGTTCGGTCCGGGTGTCTTGGTGAAGGACGGCGCGACGATCAAGGCCTTCTCACATCTCGAAGGCGCCGAAGTCGGCGAAGGCGCATCGGTCGGCCCGTTCGCGCGGCTGCGCCCCGGCACAAAACTCGGCGCAAAAACCAAGATCGGAAACTTTGTCGAAGTGAAAGCGGCAACCTTCGCCGAAGGCGCGAAGGCAAACCACCTTTCGTACATTGGCGATGCTTCCGTTGGCGCGAAAGCGAACATCGGCGCGGGCACGATCACGTGTAACTTTGACGGCTTCGACAAGAGCAAGACCGAGATCGGCGAGGGCGCATTCATCGGCTCGAATTCCGCGCTAGTGGCGCCGGTAAAGATCGGCGCGGGTGCTTATGTGGGTTCCGGCTCGGTGATTACCGACGATGTTCCCGCCGACGCACTTGCGCTCGGACGCGGCAAACAGGCCGTTAAGGAAGGCTGGGCGGCCTCCGAGCGGAAACGGCGCGGAAAAGCCGCGAAATAGGATTAACGAAGCGTCGAAATCCTCGGTAATGGATTTTGATTTCGCTCTATTCGGGAACCGCTCTTAAACGGGTCCAGGGATAGACTCGCGGGACATTGGAGAGGGTCGGCCAGTCGTATGTGCGGCATTGTAGGTATTCTCGGTAAGTCGGCGGTCGCGCCGCAGCTCGTCGAAGCGCTGAAGCTGCTCGAATATCGCGGCTACGACTCCGCGGGCGTTGCCACGCTTGAGGGCGGAGCGCTCACGCGCCGCCGCGCCGAAGGTAAATTGCGCGAACTCGAAACGCGCCTGCACCGCGAACCGTTGAACGGCACCATCGGTATCGGCCATACGCGCTGGGCGACACATGGCGCACCAAACGAAACCAACGCACATCCGCACGCGACCGAAAGGCTTGCCGTTGTACACAACGGCATTATCGAGAACTTCCGCGAGTTGCGCGAAGAACTTGAGAAAAGCGGCGCGAAATTCCTGACCGAAACCGATACCGAAGTCGTCGCCCACCTTGTCACGATCGCAATGGATAAGGGCAAGAGCCCGGTAGAAGCGGTGAAGGAGTCTTTGCCGAGGTTGCGTGGCGCTTTCGCACTCGGATTCATCTTCAACGGCGAGAACGATCTCATGATCGGCGCGCGCAAAGGCAGTCCGCTCGCGATCGGCTATGGCCCCGGAGAGATGTATCTCGGTTCCGATGCCATAGCGCTGGCCCCCATGACCGACACTATCGCGTATCTCGAAGAAGGCGACTTCGCGGTACTCACGCGCAAGGGCGTCGAAATCTTCGACGAGCAGGGCAAGCGCGTCGAGCGCACCGTGCAGAAGGTGGCAGCTGGCTCCTTCATCGTCGACAAGGGCAACCATCGCCACTTCATGGCGAAAGAAATCCACGAGCAGCCAGAAGTTGTCGGCCACACGCTCTCGCACTACATCGATATGTCTCGTGAGGAGGTCCGCCTCCCGAATCTTACGTTCGACTTTAAAAGCATCGACAGAATTACGATCTCGGCCTGCGGCACGGCGTTCTATGCGGGCCTGGTTGCGAAATACTGGTTCGAGCGTTTTGCGCGGATCACGGTCGATGTTGATATCGCGTCCGAGTTCCGCTATCGCGACGCACCGCTTGCAAAGAACGGCCTTGCAATCTTTGTCTCACAATCCGGTGAGACTGCCGATACGCTCGCTTCGCTCCGCTACGCCAAGGAGCATAGCCAGCACACGCTTTCGATCGTGAATGTCCCGACCTCGACGATCGCGCGCGAGAGCGGCGCGATCATGCCGACGCTGGCGGGCCCTGAGATCGGCGTTGCTTCGACCAAAGCCTTCACCTGTCAGTTGGCAGCACTCGCCGTGCTTGCGATCGGTGCCGGCAAAGCGCGCGGCCATCTTTCGCGCGAAGACGAACGCAAACTCGTTCATGCGCTGATCGAAGTGCCGCGTCATATGGCCGAGGCGCTTAAGCTCGAACACGAGATCGAACGGCTTGCAAAGCAGATCGTGGACGCGAACGACGTGCTCTATCTGGGTCGCGGTACGAATTATCCGCTCGCGCTCGAAGGCGCGCTGAAGCTCAAGGAAATCTCATACATTCACGCGGAAGGCTATGCTGCCGGTGAATTGAAGCACGGACCGATTGCACTGATCGACGAACAGATGCCGGTCGTCGTGATCGCGCCGCATGATTTCGTGTTCGAGAAGACGGCATCGAATATGCAGGAAGTGCTCGCGCGAGGCGGGCGCATCATTCTTGTCACGGACCGCAAAGGCGCAGCAGCGGCTGGCGTAAAAGCCGAAGCCGTGCTGACGCTCCCCGATATGCCGGCGACCGTGACGCCGCTCGTGTTCGCGATCCCCGTGCAGTTGCTCGCCTATCACGTCGCAGTGCTGCGCGGGACCGACGTGGACCAGCCGCGCAATCTCGCGAAATCAGTCACCGTCGAATAACGCTCAACGGAAGATGCGAAAGTATCCTGATCCACAGATCGCGCTGAAGAGTTGCGCCTTCGTGTAATGCCCGCGGATATGCAAAGCCGATGTAGGGCGTGGCGTGATGCCTGCGGCTTCGATGCGGATCACGCCTGTATCTTCGTTGATAAAGCCGGTCCAGCTTGCATCGCCGCTCTCGAACGCAATGATGCCGCCCGAGACGCGAACTTCGGCAATCTCTACTCTATGCGGGCAACTCTCCCCGGCATGATTATAGCCGCGCGCCGCGCGGTAAATACCCTCAGGCAGCGGGCTTTCGAGCCGCGCTATTGCGGGCGTCAGTAGTGCCAGGGGTGCTGCGAGGAGCAGGCCGTGCAGCCAGAAGGTCAGCGGCTTCTTGGATGACAATGCGATCACGAAAGCGTTCCGGCCGGCGGCGCCGAAGGCCGCTCTCCGCGATCTAGGCACCGCGTCCCCGCGATATCAAGCCTTCGGCCTATGCCGTGAATTTGATAAGGAAGTACTCGACGATACTTTCCTTTTTCACGCGCCGAGTTAATCTTGGGCAATCACGCGACAGCAGGAATGGCCCATGAGCTTCGGCGACGCGATCGGCGAGTGTTTTTTCAATTATGTGAATTTCAGGGACCGGGCAGCCCGTGCCGAATATTGGTGGTGGGCGCTGTTCGTTTTTGTCGTGCTTGCGATCGCCTGGCTGCTCGACTACTTCATATTCCGTGGCTGGAGCATCGGGCCGTTCTATCTCGTGTTCTGGCTCGCAGCGCTGCTGCCGACTTTGTCGGTAACAGTCAGAAGGTTTCACGACACCGGACGCAGCGGCTGGTGGCTCCTCGTTCCGGTCGGGCTCGCGCTTGCCGCGTCGGCTGTAACGGTTGCAAACTTCATAGCGCACGACGGACGCGAGCCCGCGACAGGTCTTCTGCTTTTTATTGGGCTTCTGATCATTCTTTGGATCGCTAGCACCATCCTGCTGATCGTCTGGATGGCGCTCCCGAGCATCAGCGGCAACAACGCCTACGGCCCGAACCGTTACGCCGGCGACTAGCCTGCATCGAGCAGGCGGACCGCATCCTCGCGCTCGAACAGATGAAGCAGAACTCTCAACGCCAGTCCGCG
>LNEZ01000008.1 GCA_001464215.1 Rhizobiales bacterium Ga0077548
CGAAAGCCATCTTCGGTTTCGCGCATGGTCTCGATGCGGCGTTTCGCGGTCGCGCCAAGCGGTGCGCGATAGAGCAGGAGACAGGTCGATTTTCCGCTGCCGCGCCCGACGCGCCCGCGTAACTGATGGAGTTGCGCAAGCCCGAAACGCTCGGCGTGTTCGATCACGATGATCGTGGCCTCGGGCACGTCCACACCGACTTCGACGACGGTGGTTGCCACCAGTACCGGCGTGGCGCCGCTGGCGAACCGCTCCATGGCTTCGTCTTTGTCCGTGGCTTTCATTTTGCCGTGGACCAAGCCGACACTGGTGCCGAAAATATTCTGCAAGTGTGCGAAACGCTCCTCGGCTGCGGCGAAATCGGCTTCCTCCGACTCTTCGACGAGAGGGCATATCCAGTAGGCACGGGCACCGGATTCCACGGCACGCCGTACTGCCTCGACGACTTCTTCCAGGCGATCGAGCGCAATCGCGCGTGTATCGATCGGCGCGCGCCCGGCCGGCTTCTCGCGAAGTTCGGAAACGTCCATGTCACCGAAATAGGTAAGAACGAGCGTGCGTGGAATGGGGGTCGCGGTCATCACAAGCACATCGGTTGCAATGCCTTTGTCTGTCAGCGCCAAGCGTTGATGCACACCGAAGCGGTGCTGCTCATCGACGACCGCAAGGGCCAGGTCTTTGAAGATCACATCGTCCTGAAAGACTGCGTGCGTTCCGATCAACAGGTGAACCATACCGTTCGCGAGATCGTCCAGTAGCTTGTTGCGGGAGGCGCCGCGTTCGCGTCCGGTAAGAATCTCGGCGCGTATAGCCGCGGTATCGGCGAGCGGCGCAATGCGCGCCATATGCTGGCGGGCGAGAACCTCGGTCGGTGCCATGATGACGGCCTGCTTGCCGCTCTCGATCACGTGTGCGGCGGCCATCAAAGCGACCAGCGTTTTTCCTGAACCAACATCGCCCTGAAGCAGCCGCAACATTCGTTCGTTGCCGGACAAGTCTTTCCTGATCTCCTCAACGGCTCGACGCTGTGATTGCGTGAGCGAGAACGGGAGCGCGGCCTCGATTTTTGCTTGAAGCTCTCCCGTCGCAATATGCGCGCGGCCGGGATCGCGCTTCATGTCGCTGCGAACCAGCGCCAGCGCCAACTGGTGCGCAAGCAATTCGTCATAGGCGAGACGTGAGCGAAACAGGCTTGTCAGTTCGACGTCCAGCGTTTCCTGCGGTTCATGTAGGCGTTGAACCGATGCACGAAATGACTCATACGCTTTCGCTTTTAGGAAGGCGGCATCGATCCACTCCGGAAGCTCGGTGAGCCGTTTGCTCGCAGGCAAACAGGCTCGCCGCACCATGGCGTTGGATAGTCCTTGCGTCAGCGGATAGACCGGCTCGACGGCAGCGAGCGTGGCTAACCCGGCTTCGTCGACGACGCGATCCGGATGCGTCATCTGAAGTCTGCCGTCATAGAGTACGGCCTTGCCGGAAACGAAGCGCTTCTCGCCGGCCGGAAGCATTTTCTCGACCCGCTCCCTTGGCATACCGAAGAACACAAATTCGATGTCGTTTGTCTCGTCATGCGCCATGACTTTATGCGGGGCGCGGCCGCGCGGGGGTGCCGGTTTGTGCTTGTCGATGTGCACTTCGACGGTGACGATAGTGTCGGGCACCACATCGCGCAGTTTCGGCCGTGCGCGCCGGTCGATCGCGCTATGCGGCAGATGAAACAGCGCATCGATAAAGCGTGGCTCGTCGCGCGCAAACAGCCGCCCGAACAGCTTCAGAAATTTCGGGCCGATGCCGGACAACTTGCCGATTCCGGCGAATAGTGGATTGAGTACGGGCGGGCGCATTCTTGCCCCAAGGTGACGGAACGCTTTGCGTGGCGCAACCATGCGTGGAATGCGCTTGAAATCGCGTAGCTCACACGGTTATAGAGGCACACCCGGCACGTCCGGGTTTTTGGCGTTGGAGTGTGCCTTGAACGACGAAACGAATGCGCTGGACGATCGCAGGAAGCGCCTCCGCTTTCACGCCTGGCATCGCGGCACACGGGAGATGGACCTCGTGCTGGGACGCTTCGTGGACGCGCATATTACCGCGCTCAGCGACGAAGAAATCTCATCACTCGAGGCGCTGATGGAGGCACCTGACCCGGAACTCTATCTCTGGATCGCCGGCACCGCTGACGTACCCACGAATTTCGACTCGCCGCTGTTCCGCAAGATCGTCGCCTTCCATAAGGACGGCCCTAAGTGAAATTGATCTCCGGAACTTCGCCGGCAGCACTTCTGCCGCAGCAGCCGCTGACGATTGCCAGCGTGCCAGAGGGCGCAAACGGCCTCGTTATCGCCGACCTCGCGCGCGCGCATTTCGCACGCGCGGGTGCCGCGAAGCGTTTGCTGATCGTCTGCCGGGATGCTGAGCGCATGAGTGCACTCGCAGCGGGTCTTGAGTTCTTTGCGCCGGAATTACCGGCACTCGTGTTTCCGGCATGGGACTGTCTGCCGTTCGATCGCGTGTCGCCGATTGCCGAAGTGACTGCGCGCCGGATGGCGACGCTTACAAAGCTTGCGGCTGAGATGGAAGGACACACGCTGGTGCTGACGACAGTGAATGCGGTCCTGCAACGCACGCCGCCGAAAGATTTCGTATTGAAGGCCTCGCTGCGTCTGAAGCCCAATCAGAATATCGGCTTTGAGAGCGTGGTCGCGTGGCTGGAGCAGAATGGCTATATCCGCGCGTCGACTGTGCGCGATGCCGGCGACTACGCCGTGCGCGGCGGCATCATCGACCTGTTCGCGCCCGGCGGCATCGGCGCGGTTCGGCTCGATTTCTTCGGCGACAGCGTCGAGACGATCAAGAGCTTCGATGCGCAGACGCAACGCTCAATTGAGACGCTAACCTCGCTCGAACTGATCGCAAACACCGAGTTCAAGCTCGCGCCGGAAGCGATCTCCAGCTTCCGTAAACAGTACACCGCGATCTTCGGCGGCAATACGCGGGACGATGCGCTTTACGAAGCGGTGAGCGCCGGGCGGCGCTATCCCGGCATGGAGCATTGGCTGCCGCTCTTTCACGACAAGTTGGCAACGCTGTTCGATTTCATGCCGAGCACGCCGCTCGTACTGGAGCCCTTGGTCGATGAGGCAGCACAGGAACGGCACGCACAGATCGACGACTACTATGGCGCGCGCAAGGAAGCCTTCGACGCCGGACAGATGCCGCTCTACAAGCCGCTGCCGCCTGAGCGTTTGTATTTGACTGCGAAAGAGTGGAAGCGGGCGCTTGAAGAACTCGCCGTCGCGCGCGTGACTCCTTTCGCCGTTCCCGAGTCAGGCCGCGTGTTCGACCCCGGCATCAGACCGGGGCGCAACTTCGCGCCGGAACGCACCGGCCAGAACGAAAGCCTGTTCGCTGCCGTGGTCTCGCAGGTGCAGGCGAAGCAAGCGGAAGGAAAACGCACCGTCATTGCGGCCTGGAGCGAAGGCTCGCGCGATCGCTTGCAGCAGGTGCTGGCCGATCACGGCCTTGAGCAGAACGATCGGGTCGCAAACTGGAACGCCGTTGAGCGCTTAGCACCGCGCGCTGCCGGGTTCGCTTTACTCGGCCTTGAATCCGGTTTTGAAACCGCAAATGTCGCAATCCTCAGCGAACAGGACATTCTCGGCGACCGACTCGCGCGCCCACAGCGTAAGCAACGCCGCGCACAGGATTTCATTGCGGAGCTGACGAGCCTGTCGGCAGGAGACCTCGTTGTTCACGTCGATCACGGCATCGGCCGCTTCGTCGGGCTGAAATCCATCGAAGCGCTAGGGCTCCCGCACGACTGTCTGGAAATCCATTACGCCGACAACAACCGTTTGTTTCTGCCGGTCGAGAATCTCGAACTACTGTCGCGCTATGGTTCCGAGGATGCCGGCGCCGAGCTTGACCGTCTTGGCGGCGCCGGCTGGCAGAACCGCAAAGCGCGGCTGAAGCAGCGCATCCGCGAAATGGCGGCGGCGCTCGTGAAGGTTGCCGCGGTGCGAAGCTTACACGACGCACCGAAATTCCCGGTGCCGGAAGGTCTCTACGACGAATTCTGTGCGCGTTTTCCCTATGACGAAACCGACGACCAGCGTTCCGCAATCGATGCCGTCATCGACGACCTCAATGCAGGCCGTCCGATGGACCGGCTGATCTGCGGCGATGTCGGTTTCGGCAAAACCGAAGTCGCGCTGCGTGCGGCATTTCTTGCAGCGAGCAACGGCGCGCAGGTTGCCGTCGTGGTACCGACGACCTTGCTCGCGCGGCAGCACTTCAAGACGTTCTCGGATCGATTCCGCGGTTTCCCGATGCGGATCGGGCAGGCGAGCCGGCTGGTGTCTTCGGCGGACATTGCCAAGACCCGCGCGGGGTTGGCTGATGGCTCCATCGACATCGTGATCGGCACGCACGCGCTGCTCGCGAAGACGATCGAGTTCAAGAACCTTGGGCTGGTCGTGGTCGACGAGGAGCAGCATTTCGGCGTCGCACATAAAGAACGCCTGAAAGAGCTGCGCACCGAAGTTCACGTACTGACGCTGACCGCGACACCGATCCCGCGCACGCTGCAACTCGCGCTGACCGGCGTTCGGGAATTATCGCTGATTGCGTCGCCGCCGGTGGACCGGCTGGCGGTGCGCACCTTCGTCTCGCCGTTCGATCCGCTGATCCTTCGCGAAGCGCTCTTGCGCGAGAAGTATCGCGGCGGTCAGGCGTTTTATGTTTGCCCGCGCATCGAAGATCTCGCCGCCCGCAAGCAGTTTCTCGACGAACACATTCCGGAAATCCGCACCGCTGTCGCGCATGGCCAGATGCCTGCGACCGAACTTGAGCGGATCATGACGGATTTCTACGACGGGAAGTTCGACGTTCTCTTATCCACCACCATCGTGGAATCCGACCGCGCCGACCGTTTCGGGCTGGCGCAACTTTATCAACTTCGTGGCCGCGTCGGCCGTTCGAAGACGCGCGCTTATGCGCTGCTTACGGTTCCCGCGGATAAACCAGTCACGGAGCAGGCCGAGCGCCGCCTGAAAGTGCTGCAATCGCTCGATCAGCTCGGCGCCGGTTTCGAGCTCGCTTCGCACGATCTCGATCTTCGCGGCGCCGGAAATCTTCTCGGCGACGAACAGTCAGGCCACATCCGCGAAGTCGGCTACGAACTCTATCAGGAGATGCTCGAAGAGGCGGTGATGATGCTCAAAGCCGGCGTCACCGAACCAGCGAGCGAAAAGTGGTCGCCGCAAATCAACATCGGCGCGCCGGTGATGATCCCGGAAGAGTATGTCCCGGATCTTGCGGTTCGTCTCGGTCTCTATCGCCGCCTTGCCGAACTGGATGGCGCGCCCGAGATAGACCAGATTGCGGCAGAGATTGTCGATCGCTTCGGCGCGATGCCGGACGAAGTGAAGATGCTGCTTGAGATCGTGGCGATCAAAGCGTTCTGTCGCGCCGCCAATATCGCGAAGTTCGAGGCTGGCGCGAAGGGTGCTGTGATCGGATTCCGCGACAATCGCTTCGAGAATCCGGAAGGCCTAATGAGGTGGATAGCGAAGGAAGGCTCGACCGCGCGCGTGCGGCCCGATCAGTCGATCGTCATCCTGCGCGGCTGGGATCGCATGGAGCAGCGGATTAAGGGTGCGAAGCGTTTGCTCGAAACTTTTGCAGCGCTCGCACAGACGAAGAAGGCGGCTTAGCTCGCAGTAGCAAGTGCCTGATCGATTGCCGACGAAATCACTTCGGAGTCCTGCGCGCCGGAAAGCGCGACCTTGTTCGCGAACACGAAGAAGGGGACACCGCCAATGCCGCTCGCGGATGCTGCCTGCGCCTGTTTTGCGACCAGCTCTTCGTCCTTGCCGGAGGCAAGATCGGCGGAAACCTTCGCGGCATCCATTCCGGCCCGGCCTGCAGCATCGGCAAGCGAAGCGCGGTTTGCGAGGTTCACGCCGTTTACGAAGAAGTCTGCGAAGAGATTTTCGACCAGCGCATCGGCTTTGCCCTCATTGGAAGCCCATCCGATCAGCCGGTGCGCATCGAGCGAATTCGGCTGCACTTCGATGGCGCCGAAATTGAAATCGATGCCTACGGCTTTTCCTAGTCCGGTCAAGCGTTGATGTCCGGGCGTGATCTTGTCCACGCCGCCGAATTTTCCGGTGATGTAGTCGATGCGAGGTTTGCCGCTACGCGACACCGTTGGGTCGAGGAATCGAGCCGCCGCTTGCCGACATAGCACCACGGACAAACCACGTCGGAGACGACGTCGATTGCAATCGGCGTTGCCATGAATGCTCCTTATGCGACTTGCGTGCGGGCAGCTTCGGCCTTCTGCACGGCATTCGCAACCAGACGCGGCAAGCCGGCGTCTAACAGCGCTTTCGTGGCTTCGGCCGGGCGGTCGCTCGTAATTACGAGCTTCGCGCCCATGATAGGATCGTCGATGGCATAAACATCCGACACGAGCGTTGCGGCACGAATTCTCCGCTCCAGATCGGCGCAGTTAAAACGTAGCGCGCCGAGCGCGAGCAAATCTTCGGGCGGCGACAGGTGAACTGCGCTGCCATCAAGCGGCACAGGAATGAAACCTGTGTCGAGCCATTGCTGGCTGTCCATCGCGTCAGCCGGAACCATGGCGCCGCGAACCTGCAACTGCTCTTTCTCGATCCGCGTTTCGAGAACGACAGGAGAGCCTGCACCGGCATTGCCTGCATGGATCGCACCGAGCGGAAGGGTCGCCGTCATGCTGCGTTCCCGGCGCGGCAGCGCGATAGCGCAAACTTCCCCGAGCGCGATGACATCGACAAGCGTTTCGGCGTTGAGCGCGGGGTATGCAGTGAGCGCTTCCGTGCCTGCGAAATGCACGGCGAAGGCAGACGCGACCGCGGAAGGCGAAACCGCCGAGAGCGTTGGAAGCGACCCTGCGGACGCAATCAGGTGGGTGCTCTTGTCGAATTCAATGGTGCCCTTGCTTGGAAGATCAGGCAGAAGCGTGAGCGTCCCGCTGCAGAGCAGCCACGGCACCAAGGCTGATGCCAGTCCAGCATAGGTCGAAAGTGAAATCGCGGAGACGATGGTATCGCCGCCGCGTACGTCGCCTGCCAGCATCGCGCCGAGACCGGCGGCGAGCAATTCGTCGTCATGATGGAGCACCAGCGAGACGCCGCCGCTTGCAGGTTGAAGCGTTCCGATCCCAGCATCGGATTTGCTCGCAATCGAAGCGGTTGCAAGCACAGGTTCGACGGCGGTGTTCAAGGAAAGCGGCAGCACGCCGTCGGGAAGGGAGGCGCCGAACGCACAGGGAAAACTAAGCTCGAAAACTTCTGTCGCGACCTCTGTCGCAAGCGCGGGCAAGTTTTCGGTGCTGTAATTCGCGGTTGTGATCAGAGCGGCTGTTTCCGCCTCCCGGCAAGCGCGCACGAGATCGGATTTCCGCCATGCAACCGGCATCGGAACGGCGACGTGCCCGCTCCGCAGCACCGCGAGAAGCGCCACAACCAGTTCGCGCCCGTTCGGCAGCAGGAGCGAAATTACGCTTTTCGGCGGCAGGCCGAGCGTTGTTATCTGTTCCGCGACCTGCGCGACCGCGTTCGCGGTTTGCGTATAGGTGAGCGACACCCCGTCGATATCGCGCAGCGCCTGCAACTCGCCACGCGCGTTTGCATTCCGGCGGAACAGCGCATCGAGCGCGACATTGGGGGCGACCGCGCTCATCGTGCCGCTCGCCTTTGCCACCACGTTTCCGGCAACGCGCCCTGGAGCGGAAGTGTCGCGGGCCGCTCGATATGGGGCCAGCGCGCCACCCATTGGCGCGGTAGATGAAACAACGGGATCACATAAAGCCCCGACACCAACACGCGGTCGAGTGCCCGCGTCGCGGTCGTCAATTCTTCAAACGTCTTTGCGCGCAGGATTGCTTCGATCATCGCGTCGGCGGCAGGACTCTTCATGCCCATATAATTCCGCGTCGCCGTCTGGTCCGCGCTTGCCGCGCCGAAATAAAAAAACTGTTCATTGCCGGGCGACAGCGATTGCTGCCATGTTACCGGGATCATGTCGAAATCGTATTGCTGGCGGCGTGCTTCGAACTGGCCGCCTTCGACCATGCGGATCGTGGCGATGACGCCGGCACGGCGCAACATGGTCGCATAGATCGTCGCGATCCGTTCGTCCTCGCGCTTCGTCACGAGAAGCTCGAATTGAAACGCAGCCGTGCTGTCCTTGCGTCTCAGCACTCCTTCGCGCAACACCCAACCTGCTTCGTTAAACAGCGCTAGCGCGCGCCTTGTGCGGGCGCGGTCGTTGCCGCTGCCATCGGATATAGGCGGCTGATAATTGCCAGACACAACATCCGCGCGAACTGTGCTCGCGTAAGACGCGAGCAGGACGCGCTCGGCGGCGCTCGCCGGTATCCCGCGCGCAGCCAATACGGAGCCCTCGAAGAAACTTCCCGTGCGCGCATAAGCGGAGTGAAACAGCTTTGCGTTCATCCATTCGAAGTCGAGCAGTTCGATCAACGCCTCACGGACGCGGCTGTCCGCGAAAATTGGGCGGCGCGTATTGAAGACGAACGCCATCATTGGCTTCGGCGTTCTGGTTTCCAGCGCCTCGCGGATAAGTCCGTTATTGCGCGCAGCGGGGAAGTCGTAATCGATGGTCCATCGGCTCGGATCGTCTTCAATGCGGAAATCGTAAAGCCCGCGCTTGAACGCCTCGAACCAGCTCGTGGTGTCGCGATAAAACTCGAAACGCAATTCATCGAAGTTGAAATGGCCGCGATTGACGGCAAGCTCGCGGCCCCAATACCCGGCATCGCGTTTCAGAACCACGAGGTTTCCGGGGCGCACTTCAGACACGACATAAGGCCCGCTTCCCGGCGCAATCGAGAGAGACGGTTCGTCGAAACGCAAAGGATCAGTAGCGTGTTTCGGAAGCACCGGCAGCAGCGCCAGGATCAAAGGCAGTTCGCGGTCACCGGCGTTACCAAAATCGAAACGCACTTTGTCCGCCGCGATCTTCGATGCTTTCACAACCTTGGCATAATAGAGCCGGTGGTTGGGTCGGCCTCTTTCGCGCAATAGATTCCATGAGAAGAGAACGTCATCGGCGGTAACCGGCTTGCCGTCGGAGAAGCGTGCGCGCGGATCGATGGTGAAGGCGACGAAGCTGCGGGCGTCGTCGGTCTCGACCGAACTCGCGATCAGGCCATAAAGCGTGAAAGGCTCGTCCTGCGAGCGCGTCATGAGGCTCTCGACGACATAGCCGCGGATTTGCTGGAACGGATTTCCGCGGATCACGAAGGGATTGATGCTGTCGAAGGTGCCTGCGATCCCTTGCGTGAGGCGTCCGCCTTTGGGGGCGTCCGGGTTGGCGTAGCGGAAGTGGCTAAAACCCGGCCCGTAGACCGGCTCGCCGTGCATCGCGATCGCGTGACGGGGACCGGCAGCCAAAGCAGCACCCGATAGCGCGGCAATGCACAGAATGACGGCAGCCCCAGCCGGGTACCGCCATAGGTACCGCCGCGCCGATTCGCGTCCCTTGGCGAAAGTACGCACGGCGATACGCGCTCCCTTTTTGTTACAGTCCGAATCGTCGGCTTCGTTTCAGGACTTTATCACGCAGGGTCACGGAAGCCCTTGCCTAGCGCCTCTGTCTCGCCTTATTTGCCGCAGACAGGGTGCAGAACAAATCAGCCTAGCGCGGGCCAAGGCTCGGTCTGGCGAGCCGCCTCAACTTTAGCCCAGCGGCCGGAAATCACAGGGGAATGTGCATGAAGTTTCGTTTGTCCACGGCGCTGGTTTGCGCCCTCGCGATCGCCGGGCTGACCTCGGCAAGCGTGGTCGTGAATACCGGTCCGGCCTTCGCGCAGGAAAAGAAGAAGGCTGACGCCAAGAAGAAGGACGAGCAGCCGAAGGCCGACGCGCAGCCCAAGCAGCAGCAGGTCGCCGCGACCCGCTGGACCAAGCTCTGCCAGCCGGCAGACGCCGCCCAGAACACCAAGGAGACCTGCGGCATTACCCAGCAGCTCTTCGCCGAAACCGGTCAGGTGCTCGCCGTCGTAACCGTGATCGAAGAGAAGGGCGCGCAGCGGATGTTCCGCATCGCCGTGCCGTTCGGTATGCTGTTGCAGCCGGGTCTTCGCCTCGTGGTCGACCAGAACCAGCCGATCGAAGTGAAGTACACGATCTGCGGTCAGGGCGGGTGCCTCGCGGATCTCGAAATCAACGACGACTTCATCGGCAACCTCAAGAAGGGCAAGACCCTTCTCGTGCAGATGATCAATCACATGGGCCGCACGGTGAACATTACGTTCCCTCTGAACGACTTCGGTAAGTCGTATGACGGCCCGCCGGTCGATCCGAAGGAGCTTCAGGCGCAGAAGCAGAAGCTCGACAACGCGGTGAAGAACGAAGCCAAGGATGTGCTGAAGAAGCACCTCGAAAACACCAAGAAGCAGTAAGCGCTTCGGTCATAAAAACTAGAAACGGCGCGTCACTCGACGCGCCGTTTTTCTTTTCTACCAAGTAGTCTTAGTTGGCGCGGCCGCGCGCCCGGTAATTGCCTTCGCCGTCAACCTCGAACTTTTCCTCTAGCTCGGGATGGCGCAGCGGTTCGCCGGAATCGTCGGGCAGCAGGTTTTGCTCCGACACATAGGCGGAGTACTCCGTCTCCGCGTTCTCGGCGAGCAGGTGATAGAACGGCTGGTCCTTCGAGGGGCGCATAGCCTCGGGAATCGAGAGCCACCACTCCTCGGTATTATTGAACGTCGGATCGACGTCGAAGATCACGCCGCGAAACGGATAGAGCCGGTGGCGGACGACCTGTCCGATCCGGTACTTGGCTTCGCGTGGTTTGGCGGTTTCGTTACGCATGGCTAATTCATAACCCATGCGGAGATTCCGGCCAAACTCAGGCAAATTTGATCAATTCCACGAGAGCTTTGTGGGGACAGCTTCAACCTGCGGAGCAGTCAGCAGCGAAGCCGCAAGGCACGCGGCACAACCTCGAAAGACGCAGGCAGCGAGCCCGGCGCTTCGCCCTCGACGTCGAGATATATCGGGGCATTCGAGAGCGGCTTCGCCTCGATCCTGCTGCCGCGATAGACCGCGACATTCGGGTGCGCGAGGTGTTTGCCGGAATAGAGCAGGCGCATATCGAAGATGGTCAGCGGCGGGTCCTGCCGGACTACCACGACATCGAAGCTGCCGTCGTCGAGTACGGCATTCGGCGCCATCATCATGCCGCCGCCGAAGAAACGGCCATTGCAAACCGCGACCGTGCAGATGTTCTCGGGGATCGTCTTGCCGTCCACGACAATGTCGACCTTGCAGCCCTGATACTTTCGCAACTCAAGAAAGCTGTTCCAGAGAAACGAAAACTTGCCGCCGAGTAGTTTGCTGTAACGCGCCGCGTTCACCGCGCGCACGACCTCGCCGGAAAAGCCGAAGCTTGCAATGTTATTGAACCAGCGCAGCGACTGCGCGCCCTGCGCGTTGGTGTAACGCAACCGGCCGAGGTCGATGGTCTGCGTTTGCCCGGCCTTCAACCGCTCGATTGCAGTGCCGACACTTTTCGGCACGTCGAAAGAGCGGCGGAAATCGCCGCCCGTGCCGTACATCACGAAACCGAAGCTGACATCGCTTG
>LNEZ01000009.1 GCA_001464215.1 Rhizobiales bacterium Ga0077548
GCATAAATTTCATCTGACGAACAGATGCAGGCGAGCTTTGCGCCGGATACTTTGAAGGCCTTGGCCGCTTCTTCAGGCGAGGCGAGGCCATCACTTGGAACGGCGGCAATTCCTCCCGCTTCGAAGAAATTGCGCGCAAATGTCGTGCGTGCGGTGAAGTCGGCAGCCTTGCCGAGGTTGGTCAGAAAAACCTTCGGCCGCTCTTTCATCGCGTCAGCGGCATCGCGCAGCGCTTCAAATGGTTCGCTCAGGCGAATACGCGAGAACGGCTCGCTGACATCGTCGAACGGAATGAGTGCGCCGGCTGGCTTGTCGTCGAGCACGGCCTCACTCTTCTCGTTTACGTTCGGAAATTCGCTAACGCCGGTGATTGCATCTTTCCGGGTCGAAATGTTGCGCTCGCGCGCCATGCGCGTCTCGGCAATTTTTTTCTGAAGCAAGCCGCTCGCCAATGCATTTGCCAATCCACCGGCGCTTTCGATTTCCTGAAACAGCGCCCACGCTGCTTTGCATAGCTCCGAGGTCAGCACCTCAATGCCACCAGCACCTGCCGCGGGGTCGCCGGTGCGGAAGAGATTGGATTCTTCAAGCAGCACAGTCTGCGTGTTACGCGCTACCCTTCGCGCGAAGCCGTCGGGCAGACCGAGTGCTGCCGTATGCGGCAGCACGGAGACTGCATTCGCTCCGCCAAAACCAGCTGCTGCGACCGCGATTGCCATGCGCAGCATATTCACGTTCGGATCGCGCTTGGTCATCATCCGCCACGCAGTTTCGGAGGAGATGAAGATCGGCTTTGGCGCAAGCGATGATGCTTCTTCGACGCGCGCCCAGAGCTTTCGCAAAGCACGGAATTTCGCAATTGTCAGGAACTGGTCTGCGTCGGCAGCTAGCCGGAAAAACAACGCGTCACGCGCCTGGTCCAGCGAAAGCCCGCCTGCTTCAAGCGCACGCATATATTCGATGCCGCAGGCTAGCACGAGGGCAAGTTCCTGCGCTTCCGAGCCGCCGCTTGCGTGGATCACGCGGCCGTCTGCGGCGGCGATATGTTTCCTGAATCCGCGGTTAGAAAGATCGGAAATCGTCGAAGCAAAAAGCGGTGCGATCTCTTTCCACGGCGCCGGGCTTTTTCCATGCAGAGCGATTGCACCGAGCGGGTCGAAGCCAAAGCGGAAATTCGTCTTTGCCGGGTCGATGCCGCGTTCTTTTGCGATTTCCGCAAGCCACAGCGGCGCGTCTTTGGAAAGCGGGCCGAGGTCGAGTTCAATCTCGGCGGCATCCAGCCAGACCTGATCGAGCGCTTGTGCGAGCGCTTCTTTGCTCGCGGGAAGCGCAAAGCCGAAATCGCCTGCCGAACCGGGCAGGATGAGCTTTAGTCCCGTTGCACCGTTTTCGAGATCGCGCACCGCCTGCTGGTTGGCCTGTTTGGGATCGCGAAAATCGATCCGCTGCAACACGGCCCACGGCTCGCCGTCCGGGCGTCCGGTGACGCGCGGCGCATCCTTCGCGCGCTCGTACAGCGGCTGGATCGAAATCCCGTCATAGGTTTTGGAAACGAGCTTCTTCTCGAACGGCGCGCCTTTGAGCACGGCGTCGATCAGCTTGCGCCAGTCGTCGCGCGTGGCGGCAGGAAATTCTGAGGCGAGGGGAAGCTCGGACATTTCAAAAACTCGAACGCATCCAACCATGCCACGGCGATCTACGCCGCGCCAAGCGCTGCTTTAGGACGGGTCGTAGCGGGCAACGCTTCGGGAGTCGATACGGCCGAGCAACTCGCGGACCGGCGTTCCGTCGAGAACGAGGCCGGGCGCGATTTCCGCAAGCGGGACCAGCACGAAGGCTCTTTCAGCAATCCGGGGATGAGGGATCGTGAGCCCGTCCTCACGCACCGCCTTGTCTCCATAGATAAGAATGTCGAGGTCGAGCGTGCGCGGTCCGTAGCGCACTTCGTTCGCCCGGTTTCGCCCGGCGGCGCGCTCAATTTCATGCAGGGCTTTGAGCAGATCGCGCGGAGGAAGCGCGGTCGTAATCCGAATGACCTGATTGAGATAATTGTCCTGCGGGATCGGACCCCAGGGGGCCGTGTCATAAATCGAGGACGCGGCCTGAATCTTTCCCGTGCTGCTCGCGATTGCATCCCGCGCGCCCGCAAGCTGTGCGGGCCGGTTGCCGAGATTGGAGCCCAATCCGAGATAGACGTCAGCCATCGCGCTTGCGTTCGACGGTCGTCGCCACGTAATCGAACACGGCGAAAATCGGCGCGGACGGTTTCTTGACCGTAACACGCACGTTCTTCACCGCGGGGAAATGCGCGAGAATTCCGGACGCGACATGGGCCGCCGCCGCTTCGATCAGATAGAAGCGCTTGCCGCGAAAAATCGAATCCGCGACCGCAACGACCTCGCCGTAATCCACGGTATCCGCAAGCCGGTCGTGCTTCACCGCTTCCGCGACATCGGCCTCAAGCCGGATGTCAAGGATAAAGCGTTGTCCGACCCGCGCTTCCTCATCGAGCACGCCGTGCTTTGCAAACAGCACCAAGCCTACGATGTCGATCACGCCCTTCACTTCGCAACTCCCGTTGCGTCCACAATTTTCAGCGCCTGCTTATGTGTCGCCACGTCATGCACGCGGATGATGGCAATACCCGCGAGCGCGGCAAACACGGTCGTCACCACGCTGCCGCCGATGCGGTCGCCGGGGTCGCTCGGCGAAACCTTGTTGATGAAGGATTTGCGCGAAGCGCCGAGCAGAACGGGAAAGCCGTAATCGTTGAGCCGGGCAAGATTGCCGAGAATTTGTAGGTTTTGCTCGAGCGTTTTGCCGAAACCGATGC
The DNA here is from genome assembly GCA_001464215.1 of Rhizobiales bacterium Ga0077548. Classification (GTDB taxonomy): domain Bacteria; phylum Pseudomonadota; class Alphaproteobacteria; order Rhizobiales; family Xanthobacteraceae. The sequence goes on from LNEZ01000009.1 coordinate 2,834, forward strand.
CGGGGTCGAGCACGATCTGGTCTTCTTTCGTGCCGGCCCGCAGCAATTTTTCGACGCCCACTGCGAAGAAGGCTTTCATTTCCTCGAAAATGTCGAGCGATGCGTCCTGCTGTTCGCGATTATGCATGACGATGGCAGCGGCGTTACCCTCCGCAATCGTTTTCGCCATATCGGGATCGCGCGAAAGGCCCCAGACATCGTTTACGATATGAGCGCCGGCTTTGAGAGCGGCCCGCGCGACCTCCGCTTTATAAGTGTCGATCGAAATGGGCGCTGCCGAGATGGCCGTAAGGCTCTCCACGATAGGGATAACACGCGCAAGCTCGGTCGCCGCATTGACCGGCTCATGGCCGGGCCGGGTGGATTCGCCACCGATGTCGATGATGGCGGCGCCATCGGCCATCATGCGCTGTGCCGCACCGACCGCCTCGTCCACGGAAGCATAGGCGCCCCCGTCGGAGAAGGAATCCGGTGTCGCATTCAGGATGCCCATGATGATCGGGCGGGGCCCAAGCGCAATGGTTCTGCCTCGTGCGCGAAGCGTTCTGGCTGGCAGCTTTGCAAGCATGGCTCGACTAGAACGCCCGTCCAGAGAAAACGCAAGCAGGCGGGTGCGGGCTCTAGTAGGTGATCTCGATCGGCAGTTCGCGCGCCCGCTCGATCCATTTCTGGATCGCCTTTTCGCTCGGCAGGAGCTGCACGGGCTTGTCGCTTTTGCTTCTCGTCGACCGTTTCAGCCGTTCCGCGTTCTCGGTGGCCATCTTTTTTGCGAGATGCTGCGGGTTGCGGTGCCGAAGTGACCGCAGGGTATCGACGCCGACGCCGCGCAGGAGGCAGGTGTAGTCGCCGCCGAGGCCCTTGATCCGCATCAGGTCAGCCTGGTTCACCATGTTGAGGATTTCGGAGACTGGAATCCCGGTTCTGACCGCAAGCGCTTTGCGTCCCTTGGCGTCTTTCGCCGCTTTCAAGAGCCCCGCAGTCGTACGAATACGCACGGCGCGCAGCTTATGGAGCGACTCCGCGTCGATCCCACCGATTTCTTTGATCGGATAAGAGGGATTACCTTTCTTCGGCACGCCAAAATTCCTTCGCGGGCGCAGCGTCAAGGCTGCCGCCTGGGTTCTTGTTATCGATGGAAGCTATTTTGCAGTGCGGAGCGAAAAACCTTGCGCCGGGTTACGGTGTAGTCACAGGAAACCGTAACCGCGAGCATTGCCGTCTCCCTTCGTCCGCATACGCAGTTGTTGTCTGCTTCTGTCGTCAGCCAAAAGCGGTTGACTGTCAAAATGTTTTTTTCGGATTTTCTTGTTGACTGCAAAGCTGACTTGGGAATCGGCTCCGGTTGGAAACTTGACGAAAGCCGGACTATAACTTTTCGAAACGCCCGGAAGCAGGAGCGCGAAAATGGCGAACGCAGATACCGACGACAAGATCTTCGTAGGCAAGGCGGCGAAGCCGCAATACCTCAGTCTCAACCTTGCGAACCGTCACGGCCTCGTGACCGGCGCGACCGGCACCGGCAAGACGGTCACCTTGCAGACGATGGCCGAAGGATTTTCGCGCGCAGGCGTTCCGGTGTTCGCGGCCGACATTAAAGGTGACCTTTCCGGCGTCTCGCAGGAAGGCGAGGGCAAGGACTGGATCATCAAGCGCTGCAAAGAGATCGATATGAAGTACGAAGCCGACCAGTTTCCGGTCGTCTTCTGGGATCTTTTCGGCGAGCAGGGTCATCCGATCCGCGCGACCGTCTCCGAAATGGGGCCGTTGCTACTTGCGCGTATGATGAATTTGAACGACACGCAGGAAGGCGTGCTGAATATCGCCTTCCGGGTCGCCGACGAGAACGGTTTGCCGATCCTCGACCTGAAAGATTTGCGCGCGATGCTGGTTTTCATCGCGGAGAATGCGGCCGATCTGACGAAAACCTACGGCAATGTGTCCTCGACTTCGGTCGGCACGATCCAGCGCGCTCTCTTGGTGCTCGAAAACCAGAACGGCGAGAAATTTTTCGGCGAGCCCGCGCTCGAAATCAAGGACCTGATGAAGACCAAGGATGGCAAGGGCGTTATCAGCCTGCTTGCCGCCGACAAGTTGATGGCCAATCCGCGTCTCTATGCGATCTTCCTCTTGTGGTTGCTCTCCGAATTGTTCGAGGAATTGCCGGAGGTTGGCGACGTCGATAAGCCGAAGCTCGTCTTCTTCTTCGACGAAGCCCATCTTCTGTTCGATGAGGCGCCGAAAGCGCTCCTTGAGAAGATCGAGCAGGTCGTCCGCCTCATCCGCTCGAAGGGGGTTGGCGTTTATTTCGTCACCCAGAACCCGATGGACATCCCGGAAACAGTGCTGGCGCAGCTCGGCAACCGCGTGCAGCACGCGCTTCGCGCTTACACGCCGAAAGAACAGAAGGCGGTGAAGGTCGCGGCCCAGAGTTTCCGGCCCAATCCGAAGCTGAACACCGAGCGCGTCATCACCGAGATGGGAAAAGGCGAGGCGCTGACCTCCTTCCTCGAAGGCAACGGTGTTCCGGCGATGGTCGACCGTTGTCTGATCCGCCCGCCGGCAGGCAATGTCGGTGCGATCACCGATGCCCAGCGCAAGGCCATCATCGCGAAGAGCATCGTGAAGGGAAAATATGACGAAGCGGTCGACAGCGATTCCGCTTACGAGATGCTGCAAAAGAAAACCGATATCAAAACGCGCAATGCAGGCCAGCAGCAGGGCGACTCCGACCAGCAATCAAGCGGCGGAATTCTCGGCGGCGTAGGCGACCTTATCGGCGGCATCTTCGGCACCAATAAAAAGCGCGGTGAGAGGCTGAGTACCGGGCAGAAAGTCGCCCGAGAGGTTACTAGATCGACGGTGAACCGCATCGGTGGCGCGGTCGCCGGCGAACTGGGCAAGAAAATCGGTGGCTCGATGGGCAACACCATCGGACGCGCAATTCTACGCGGGGCGCTTGGCGGAATCCTGCGGCGGTGAATCGGCTATCGCCCAAATGGGTGAAGGGTTTTAATTCGCCTCTAGGTTGCATCTTTGCGCTGAATTGATACCATCGCCGCCGGGAAGCGAAGGCGAGCCTCGCCAGTTGTGGCCGGCCGCTTGCGCTATTGGTGGGAGATGCGTTCGCTGACTGCGGCACGTTTGATGCTGCTTGATTCCGATCAAGTTAGACGCGAAGCGCTCGCAAAAGCGCTGAGCGGGATCGGCGCATTTGAGATTATTTTCATTCCGACCGTTGCCGAGGCTGCGAACATTGCCATGGCGGCGCCGGATTTGATCGTGATCGAAGGCCCGAGCCTCGCTGCAAACGATGAGGCTGGCTCGATCTCGGCCAATCCATTCGCGACAAGCGGCATTCCAACCATCCTCCTGCTTCCCGATGCCACGAACGAAATGCGCCGCGCAGCGATCCGTGCCGGATACTCCATCGTTCTTGGCGCTCCGGTTCTGCCGCGGCTTCTTTACCGCCGCATCGCGCATCTGCTGCAGAATGCACGGCGTATAAAGCGCCGTGCGGAAGCCGCGCTCGAGCGGAAACGCGAACAGAAGCTGGAAGAAGTAGCGCCTGCACAGGTCGCATTGCTCGCTGAAGCACCCGCGCGCTAGCCCGTTTCCGTTCCGCCGCAGGATTGATACCGTCCCCGGCAACAGGAGACGGTGATGGCGCTCGAAAAGGTACTTGCGACGATCGACAAGAATCTCGACCGGAGCTTAGAGCGGTTATTCGCATTGCTGCGGATCGAAAGTGTTTCGACCGATCCCGCCTATGCCCGGAACTGCCGCGCAGCCGCGGAATGGCTTGCAAAAGAATTGCAGGAGATCGGCCTAGACGCGGGAGTCCGCGACACCAAAGGTCATCCGATGGTCGTCGCGCACACGAGAACAGCCGGAGCCGGCCCTCATGTGCTGTTCTACGGCCACTACGATGTGCAGCCTGCCGATCCGGTCGCGCTTTGGCAGACGCCCGCGTTCGAGCCGCAACTGAAAGAAGTCGCCGGCCGCAAGGTCATCGTCGGGCGCGGCTCCGCCGACGACAAGGGCCAGTTGATGACCTTCGTCGAGGCCGTGCGCGCCTTTGTGGAAACGGAAGGCGCTGCACCGCTAAAAATCACGATCATGCTCGAAGGTGAAGAGGAGACCGGCAGCCCGTCGCTCGCGCCGTTCCTTGAGGCGAACAAGAAAGAGTTGCAGGCCGATGTCGCGCTCGTCTGCGATACCGATATGTGGAACGACACGACGCCTGCGATCACCACGATGTTGCGCGGCCTCATGCTGGAAGAAGTGATCGTCAAGGCCGCCGACCGCGACCTGCATTCAGGTCTGTTTGGCGGTGCCGCGATCAATCCGATCCGCGTTCTCGGCCGTGTCATCGCATCCGTTCACGACGGTGACGGCCGCATCGTAATCCCGGGCTTTTATGACGGTGCGGGCGAACTCGATGCCGAGATCAAGTCGCAGTGGAAATCCCTCGACTTCAGCGAAAGTAAATTCCTAGGCGAAATCGGACTCAGCGTGCCCGCCGGCGAGAAGGGCCGTCATGTGCTGGAGCAGCTATGGTCGCGCCCGACCTGCGACGTGAACGGTATCATCGGCGGTTACACGGGCACCGGTTCGAAGACCGTGATCCCGGCACAGGCGTCGGCGAAATTTTCATTCCGGCTGGTGGGCAGGCAAAATCCCGAAGCGATCCGGGATGCTTTCCGCGAGTTTGTCCGCAAGCAATTGCCTGCCGATTGCGAGGTTGAATTTATTTCGCACGGCGCAAGCCCCGCGCTGCAACTGCCGCTCGCCTCTCCTTATCTGAAGAAGGCGAGGGATGCGCTTGCAGAAGAGTGGGGTAAGCCTGCCGTGTTGAAGGGGTCGGGCGGTTCCATACCCATAGTCGGCAACTTCAAGCGCGATCTCGGCATGGACTCGCTTCTGATCGGCTTCGGGGTCGATGACGACCGCATCCATTCGCCGAACGAGAAATACAATCTCTCGTCGTTTCACAAGGGCGCGCGAAGCTGGGCGCGCCTATTGGACGCGCTGCGTTCTTAAACGCCTTATTGCCAGAACGTGTGAATTGCCGAGTTCTGCTGTACCGCGGATTTTTCTTCGGTCGCAGGAACATAGGTCGTCGAGAAGCTCAGACGGCGAATGTCATAGACACGTGCGAACACCACGCTGTCGCGGCGCACTTCGTTGATGATCGGCGCGTAAAGCTCGGCGCAATAGAAGGTGCCGAGCGAAACCGCGAAATCGGCGCCCTTGGCGTCGTTGGTTGCTTCGAAGTCGGCGCCGAGTTCAAGCGCGACCACAGCAGCCGGGCCGCAGACCGCGACTTTCCATTTCCGGTTCGCGGGCTTCACGAGTTTCTGCTCTTTGATTTTCTCGAGCAGCGTTTCGGAGGCTTCTTTGAAGCCCAGCGCCCAGTAGTCGAGCATATAGCGGTCGCCCGCAACGCGCACGCCGCCCGCGACCTGATTGAAGAGCGCATACTGATAGGGATGGATGCGGACCATATCGACCACGGTGACGCCGACAAAAAGCGAGAGTACGGCCGCGCCCGCGAAAGCTGCCGAGCGGCGATAGGCATTCAGCTTCTCGAATAGATAGGCGACCGCGACACCGCCGAGCACCGCCATCGGCGGCACCACGAAAAGGAAGTGGCGGATGCCGTTATAAAGTACAGGCCGTGTGAGCACCGTCAGAATGATCGGCAACAGCGCTGCCGCGACCAACAGCGCCAGTGATGCGCGCTTGGCGGGCGTACCGAGGCCGCGGAAAATCATCACGAGCGATCCCGCGATGCCGGCGATGGCGAGGCCACCGACGATTTCCGGAATCTTCAGGAGGCAGAGCTTCGGCAGATAGGTTCGCGGCATTTCCGGGATCATGATCTGCATCCCGTCGTACAATTCCCGCCAGGGCTTTTCCCAGAAGTTCGAATAATAGGCGATCGCCTTGAAAGGATTGAGCGGCGACTGCACCGACCAGGGCCAGACAATCGCCATCACGACATAGGCGAGCGGCAAGGCGAGCGCGAGACGGCCGACAAGCGTCGCAGCTCGTGTGGCGGCCGGTCGGAAGCCGAGCGTTTTCGATTCTGCGAGCAGATAGACGAGAAGCGCCACGCCCGCGAAGAAGACAGCAATGCCGCCTATGACGCGTGTGCCGATGAGAAGGCCCAGTGCGACACCGAACAGCACGATGGTCATGGGCTTCGGCCGCGGATACTCGTCGAAGGCGCGCACGAAAGTGTAGAGCAGGAAAATCATCGCCACCGCGAAAGGCGTGTCCTTTGCGTTGATGAACATATGTCCGTAATAGAGCGGCGTGATGGCAAGCAGCACCAGTGCGGCAGCGCCGGCAACCGGCCCGCCGATACGGCGCGCAAGACGCCACACCACGATCAGACCGAGGATGCCGACGATCGCGCCCATGAGCCGCCGCGACTCGAAAAGATCGGTCGCCGTGAAGCGGTCGAGAATCGATGCGGCCAGATCGAAGCCGCCGCCGTAATAGAAGAGATTGGAGAAGGCGAACGCGCGCTTATCGGTGAAGCCTGACGCGTAATAAGCGTAAAGCAGTTCGCCGTAATGCGAATGTGCGTAGTCGTCCCAGCCCAAGCCGTAATCGAGAAAGGTAACGCCTGCGATTATGCTCAGCACCACGAGGACGGCAAACGCAAAGATATCTGCCGGCGCGGCGGGCACCCGCTGGTTCATGATGTCAGAACGCATGGCTCGGAAGTCGGTTCGCTCGGATTCGCGCCGGGCGAAACCATGAGTGGAACGGGCGGCCGGCTACGCGCCCGTGCGCCTAGATAGAAGGCGATTACGGCGGGATTCGTGCAAATTGTATGCAGGAACACAAGCCCCTAGCCGTGCAGTGCAACACCGGTAACGCTTAGCAACCAAGCGTGAAATTGGAATGAAAACGTCCGGCAGGATTGCCCGCCGGACGTGCAGTAAGTGGGGGTGCCTACTTACGCGCCTTCGCTGGCCCCGGCGTACATCTCTGCGACGTATTCCCAGTTAACCAGGTTCTCGATGAACGCCTTCAGGTAGTCGGGGCGGCGGTTGCGGTAGTCGATGTAATAGGAATGCTCCCAGACATCGCAGCCCAAAATCGGCCTGCCGCCATGAACCAGCGGGCTTTCGCCATTCGCGGTCTTGGTCACGACGATCTTGCCGTCTTTCACCGCGAGCCACGACCAGCCCGACCCGAACTGGGTGGTGCCGGCCTGGATGAATTCTTCCTTCATTTTGTCGACCGAGCCGAGATCGGCAATGATCTTCTTCTCAAGCTCGCCGGGGATCTTGCCGCCGCCGTTCGGCTTCATCCACTTCCAGAAGTGGAGGTGGTTGTAGTGCTGGCCGGCGTTATTGAAAATCGCCGGGTTCTTGCCGAACGAGCCCTTGACGATTTCCTCCAAGCTTTTCCCTTCGAGATCGGTGCCCTTCAGCGCGTTATTGCCGTTGTTGACATAGGCGAGGTGATGCTTGTCGTGGTGATACTCGAGCGTTTCCTTCGACATATACGGCGCCAAGGCATCGTGCGCGTAGGGAAGGTCGGGGAGCTTGAAGGTCATCCGAAATCTCCTTGTTTCGAGAAGCTAGATAGCGGGGTAGCGGCGGTCGGTACAACCTCGAAAGTTCCGCGGCATCCGCAGCCCAGGTTCTCCGAATAGCCCTATTTGAGTAAGATCATTTAACGCCTTGTGGCTACAGCTAGTTTCGTTCGTGACGTAAAGTAGTTTCAGTATAGGAGTTTAGCCAGTATGCCCGCAGTCATGACGCTGGGCGGTATTGCCGTCGCAGTGCTTGGACTTTTGATCGCTTTTGCCGGATTGCCGGACCGTGCCGCAGGCCTTGGGCTTGGCAGTGATCTGATTCAGGCAGGTGCCATCGTTTTCGTCGGCGGGCTTGTGGTCGCAGCGCTCGGTCAGGTGCTGAAGTCGCTGCAAGATGTAGCTGAGCGCGTGGACGACGCGGGGTTCGGCCTTTCCGGCCCCCGGACCGCGCTGAATGACGAACATACGCAGGCGACCCCGATGCCATTGCCTCGCGCCGCCGCCCGCAATGGTGCTGGATCGCAGCAGGAAGATATCGACCAGGCACCGCCCGCGCGCGACCCGCGCGCTTCCCGCGCGCCGCAACAGCCGCCGCGTTTCGCGCGTCCTGCACAGGAAGCGCAGCGTGCGCAACTGCGTCCCCGTACTCCTACGCAGCCGGAAGAGGCCCCGCGGCAGGACGAAGATTTTGCCGACAACTATTCCACTGGCCGTCAGGACGCTCAGCCGCGCTGGATGCGCGGACAGGCGGAAGCAAGTAACCGGCAGCAAGCTGGCACGATCCCGCTGCAACCGGCCCGCGGGGAACGGGCAAGCCCGCTTGCGCAGCCCTCTCCGCCGCGCCGTGACGCGGCACTTGCGCCGCAGCCCGAAGTCGATCCGCGCCGCCGCGCCGTGCCACAGCATGAAGAGATTGAGCACGGCGAGCCTACGGTGGTTCGCTCCGGCATTATCGCCGGGATGGCCTACACGCTTTATTCCGACCGCTCGATCGAAGCGGAGCTTCCCTCCGGCACCGTGCGTTTCGGCTCGATCGAGGAGTTGCAAGCGCACGTGAAGCGCGCGGGCGTGGACGAGCATGAAGAGTATCGCGGGCCGAGCGCCGCGCCTCACTGAAGCTAGGTGGCCTGCTTCCTCGGGCGGTTGACGAGCCAGATTCCGAACGCAACCAGCGCGAGCGCAATCCACAATAGCGGGCTCACGCGCTCGTTCAGAAAATATGCGCCCGAGAGCATCGCAAACAGCGGCGACAGGAACGTGAATACGGAAAGCGTCGAAGCCGGATAGGTTCGTATCAGCGCGAACCAGGCGAGATACGACGCGAATGCGACAACCACGATCTGGTAAGCGAGCGATGCGGCAACCAGACCGTCGAACCTCGTGATCCCGCTTTCGCCGGCGAGCAGCGCCCCCGGCACGAACAGCGCCGTGACGCCGAGCTGATAGGCGAGCGTCTTCGCGGAATGGATTTTTATCAGCGATGTTTTCTTAATCACGAGTGTTGTCACGGCCCACAATATCGCCGCGACCAGCATCATGAGATCGCCGATCAGGGCTGTGCTGGAAGGTACGGAAAGGCTGTCACGCAGTGCGAGTACGAGACCGCCGAATGCGCAAAGCAATCCGGCAACCTGCGCCAGACCCATGCGCTCGCTTGGCAAAAGATAATGCGCGCCGATCGCGACAATAAATGGCGAGGCGTAGAGAAAGAGAATGCTGCGCGCGACGTCGGTGTAAACCAGCGCCCAGTAAATGAACACGAACTCCAGAGCGAACAGAAAACCGACGATGAGGCCAGGGATCAGCGTGCCGTCGCGCTCGAATAGTTTGATGCCGCGCGCATAGCACCAGATCAGCAAGAGCAGGAATGCACCCGCGCAGCGCAGCCCGCTTTGAAATGCGGGCGATACGGCGTCGTTCGTGACCTTGATTGCGACCTGCTGAAAGCCCCACGTTGCCGTGAGCAGCACCATCGCCAGGATCGCGAAGGCATCTAACCTGTCGTGCTGCTTCATGCGGAAGCAGCCACGCCGGCGGTGACGATCGCAAAGACATAAGCGATTGCGACTTCATCGAGCCGGTCGAAACGTCCTGCCGCGCCGCCGTGTCCCGCGTCCATGTTGGTCTTGAGAAAGATCGGATTATTACCGGTGTTGAGCGAGCGAAGTTTCGCAACCCATTTCGCAGGCTCCCAGTAGGTCACGCGCGGATCGGTGAGGCCCGCGAGCACAAGCATCGCCGGATAGCTCTTTGCAGCGACATTGTCGTAAGGCGAATAGCGCAACATCCGCTCGAGCACCGTCTTGTCGGTGGCGGGATTGCCCCATTCGGGCCATTCCGGTGGCGTTAGCGGCAGGGTGCCGTCGAGCATGGTGTTGATGACATCGACAAACGGCACTTCCGCGATGATGCCCGCGAATAGTTCGGGCTTGAGGTTTGCGACCGCGCCCATCAGAAGACCGCCCGCCGACCCGCCTTGCGCGACGATTTTGTCTGCCGCCGCGAATTTCTCCGCGATCAGGTGTTCGCCGCAGGCGATGAAATCGGTGAAGGTGTTTTCCTTCTTCTCCATCTTGCCGTCGAGATACCAGCGCCAGCCTTTATCCGTGCCGCCGCGGATATGCGCGACTGCATAAACAAAGCCGCGGTCCACGAGCGACAGGCGGCCTGTAGAAAAAGCGGCCGGCATCGAGATGCCGTAAGAGCCGTAGCCGTAAAGCAGGCATGGCGCGGAACCGTCGATCTTGGTGTTTGCGTGATGGATCAGCGAGATCGGAATGATGGCGCCGTCCTTTGCTTTCGCAAAAATGCGCCGCGTCACGTAGTCCGAGGACTTGTGCCCGGACGGTACTTCCTGGCGCTTGCGCATGACGCGTTCGCGCGTGTGCATATCGTAATCCCAGACTTCGGTCGGCGTCGTCATCGACGAATAATGAAAGCGCAGATTGTCGGTTGCGAATTCGAAGCCGGTCGAGGAGCCAAGCGAATAGGCCTCTTCCTTGAAAGAGATCGTGTGTTCGGTGCCGGTTTTAATCTCGCGGACGATGATGCGCGGCAGCCCCTCATGGCGCTCGAGCCGCGTCATCCAGTCCTTGAAGATCGAGCAGTCGAGGATCAGCGTGCCGGATTGGTAGGGGATTAAATCGCGCCAGTTCGCGCGGCCGGGATTTGCGAGCGGCACGGTTGCGATCTTGAAGTCTTGCGCGCCGTCGGCGTTCGTCAGCACGATCAGCACTTCTTCGCCGTTGAACGAAGGATGATGCTCGACCTCGTAGCGCAGCCCGATGGTGCGCGGTTCAATCAGCCGCGGCTTTACCGAGGGGTTCTTCAGATCGAGTAGATGGATTTCGGAAGTGTCGTGGTCGCCGGTCGAAATCACGGCGAAGCGGTCGGCCTGCAATTTCCCGATGCTGACGAAGAAGCCTTTGTCGGCCTCTTCGTAGATCAGCTCATCGTCTTTCGTGTCCATGCCGAGCCGATGAAGGTAAACGCGGGACGGACGATGTTCGGCGTCCAGCTTCACATAATAGAAGCCGCTCGCGTCATCGAGCCAGACGAGCCCGCCGCCGGTGTCGGTGACGAGATCGTTGCGGTCCGTGCCGCTCGCAAGCTCGCGCACGCGGACGCTGTAAAGCTCGGAACCCTTGTCGTCGAAGCTCCAGGCGAGCAATTTGTGATTGGGCGAGTGCGTGGCGCCGCCGAGCGAGAAATAGGATTTTCCCTTCGCAAGGGCATCGCCGTCGAGCATGACTTCTTCCGTGCCGCCGGAGGAGGGCTCGCGGCAGACCAGCGGATGCTGCCCGCCGTCGCGGTAGCGCGAGAAATAAGCGAAAGGTCCGTCGCGCGACGGCACCGAGGAGTCGTCCTCCTTGATGCGTCCGCGCATTTCCGCGATCAGTTTTTTCTTGAGCGGCTCATAAGGCGCGAGCGCATTCTCCGTGTAGGCATTCTCGGCTTCGAGATAGGCGCGGATGTCTGGCTGGAGGATGCTGGTGTCGCGAAATACCTCCTGCCACTTCGGGTCGCGCAGCCAAGCAAAATCGTCCACGAGGGTTAGCCCATGGACGACTTGTTTCGATGCAATTTTCTTGGCGGCCGGCGTCTTGCCGAGCGCGGCTAAATTCCAGCCTTCGCTATTTGCTGTCCTTGTCATCGGCCTTCTTCAATTTCAGCGCGTGACCGTTCATGCAGTAGCGCTGACCGGTCGGATTGGGTCCGTCCGGGAATACGTGGCCGAGATGCGCCTCGCAAGAGGCGCAACGGATTTCAGTCCTGCGCATCAGGAATGAGTTGTCGGAATGCTCCGCGACCGCGCCCTTTTCGATCGGCTGATAGAAGCTGGGCCAGCCGGAACCGGAATCGTATTTCGTTTCCGACGAAAACAGCGGCGCACCGCAGGCGACGCAGTTGTAAACGCCTTTGCTCTTTTCGTTGAGATAAGGCCCGGTCCAGGCCGGTTCGGTGCCGTGCTTGCGGGTGATGTGATACTGCTCCGGCGTCAGTTCCTTCTGCCATTCGGCGTCAGACTTCACGACCTTGGGACGGTTTGTCGTCTCGGACATCGTTATTCTCCCGGTGCGATTTTCTGGGTCAGAAATATGCCTCGGTAGCGCTGCTCGCAAGGCGCCGTGGCTACACAAGCGCGCGAGCGCGATATGTCGCGCCAGATCATAGCCGTTGCCGGACACGGCCGCACAGCGTTCGGCGCGCAGCGCGCGGGACAATCGGACCCTCTGTCCGGGCAATTCAGCGCCGAGCAGGCAGTGTTCACGCCGGATCAAGTCCTCGCGGGTCTCGCTGCGAAAGGCGCGGATCGCGGCATGGCTCGGGCCGCGGATGATAACGGGAGGTTCGCGAAAGGGCATGGCGGGGGTTCCTGATGAACCCTCGGAATTTGCCGCCGCTCGCGCCTGCGGGGATAAATTCCTATCCACAGGCGCGAACAACCCCGCTTAACCCGCTTTGCAGGCGGGATATTCTTGGCTTGTCACTCTTGTCTCAAAAACGGAATTTCCCCGTTCTGGCCGCAATCCCTATGATAAGTATATATTCCTATATATAGCGATGACACCACAGACCACAACTGCTAGTAATGAGAGCCCTTCGGAGCCTTCCGAAGGTGCTGGCGCGCTCGGAGTTGTGGTTACGGAGGAGATGATTGAGGCGGGCGTTAGTGCCCTAAGCCTGTGGGATCGCGGCGACCGCCTCGAATATATCGTGGCCGATGTTTTCGAGGCTATGCTGGCTGTTGCTTTTTCTTCTGCAGTTTTAAAGCCTGGTCGATGACGCCCTTTAGCATGACCTTGGCTTCGGCTTCTGACGTAACCAATACGTTAAAGACGTAGAAAAACTCTGAGATAAGGGCCGCGCGGTACCCCATGGCAGTTGGCTTTGGGTTTATGAAAATTGAACCACGCATTGCCCGCTTCCATACGTTTAGCAACTCAATGTCGTTAAACGAAATGGGGCGTTTTGAGTGAGCGCACGCATTACGCATCTCTCGTAGGTCGTGAAGCCTGTCTTTCAAGGTCCTGTCGATAGCGCCAAGGGCGTGAGCCATGTCGATACGAGCGGAGAAAGACCCGATGATTCCGTCAAATTCAAAAAGACGGTCGTATTCAGCGTTTTTTAGAGGTTGAAGCCTTTCCATTATCGCCAGCTCTAGGGCGTCGTCTAAGAGGGAGCAGACAATGATAACGGCGACTCTATCGCTTGTGCCCTTTAGCTCCGCGCTAAATGCATCGGTGTTTAGCGAGGCATTTCTATCCTTGTAGAAAGCCTTTAGAGTTTTTACGGCATTGGATTCTCGGCCCATGAAAAAGTCCTCAGACAAGTACTCAAAAGAAGAAGCAGCGAAGCGTGCAGAGAAGGCTCTGCGGGTCGCGCTAACGAGCAAGAAGAAGCCAGTAGAAAAGAAAAAGTCCGCCAAGTAGGGCGGACTCAGGAGTTGCGATGCTGAATATTGATTTCCGCAATAAGACAGCAGTATTGGCCACTATCTTACCGCCAACTTCACGGCCTTCACGACCTCTTTCACAATGTCGGTCTTTAGAGCCACGGGGTCGATTGAAGCGCTCAATATCGCGCGGCAGTAGGGGCAAGAGTAAGATACGCCATGCCAAGCGTTACTCATCCCCAGCTTAACGTCCACGTTCTCAATTTTTACGCTCGTAAGTATCTTGTCGCACTTCGGGCATTTGCCGGACCTAATCATAAAAAATTCCTCCCCATAATGGCGGGAGCCTAGCTATTTTAGGTAGCGGCCAGCAATCCGAACGGGATACCGCCACTTTTTCGGTTTCTTGGGGTTCTTCTTTCTCCAGCGAGCAAATCTGCCCGCTGGATACTTGAATGAAAGCTCAGTGAGCTTGTCGGTACGTGAGCCGCTTACCTTCCGCGCCACGGATGGCTAGCAGCGCACGTACTCCATCGCCTACACCCATCGCCACGCGATGATTGTAGCGGAAGTCGAACTCCGCGAGATAACGGTGCAAGTGCTTCTCTTTGCAGTGCTGGTACACGCCGCGCATACCGCGCTTAAAGATTGAGAAGAAGCCTTCGACCGAATTGGTGGTTACGTCGCCGCGAGCGTACTCGTTGATGGTGTGGCGCACGGTTTCATGGGCCGCGAACTCCTCGCCCACGCGGATATAGAGGCGGCTTTCGTCAGTCTGTAAGCGGGTCTCGCGCACGATGTTGTCGCGGATAATCTCGCCAACGCTGTCGGAATTGGCGCTGGCAACATGGAATGAACGGACGCGACCGCCACGCTCGACCAAGGAGACGATCGGGCGATTGTTACGGCGCTTCTCGCCCTTGAGATAAGGACGGCCACGGCGCTGCTTCGATACCGGAGCAACCTCTGGCTTGCCGTAATAGGTCTCGTCGGCTTCCACGATCTTGCCGCCGCCGCCAAGCATCGGAGGCGTTTCCATGCCGCCCTCGCGCATTGCTTCGCGAATACGGTGCGACATGAACCAAGCGGCTTTGTAAGAGATTTTAAGGTGACGCTGTAACTGCAAGGAGGATACGCCCTTCTTGCTTTCGCACATGATGGCGAATCCTTCGACCCATTTACGCAAGGGAATATGCGACCGCTCCATGACCGTTCCGGTCGTGACGGTGAAATCCTTGCGGCATTTTGAATTAGCGCAGCGATAGCGGCCCGCCTTCTTGGTGGCGTAGTGCTTCTTGCTCTCGCAGTGATGGCAGACAGGACCGTTAGGCCAGCGGATCGCCTCCATGGCGGCTCTGGCGAGGTCTTCATCTGCATACGTTTTTGGGCCGAACATAACCGTCTCCTGAATACCCCTATTTTCTATATCCTGTGCCTTGTGGTGTCAAGGATATATATGGGTATATATTCCCAATATTATACTTGACGTACCCAAGGGCGGGGTCTAGGATTCTCAGCATTGGAGAGTCCGATGAAATCCGTATTGAACGACAAGCACTTCCACGACGAGAAAGCGGCCTACAAATGGGTTGAGGCGCGGCTTTGGCCGGAAGGTCCCGTTTGCCCCCATTGCGGCGGCGTGGAGCGTATTAGCGCGATGAAGGGCAAGAGCACCCGCATCGGCGCTTACAAGTGCTACCAGTGCCGTAAGCCCTTCACGGTAAAGGTTGGGACCATTTTCGAGTCCAGCCACGTACCGATGAAACTATGGCTTCAAGCGATCTTCCTGATGACCTCCAGCAAGAAGGGCATCAGCAGCAACCAGCTTCACCGCACTCTCGGCTGCACCCTTAAGACCGCGTGGTTCATGTCGCACCGTATTCGTGAAGCGATGCGCGAAGGCGGTTTGGCTCCGATGGGCGGCGGCGGGAACATCGTAGAGGCTGACGAGACCTATTTCGGCAAGTCGAAAGAGCCGAAGGTATCAAAGCAGCGTCGTGGCCGCCCCTATAAGACTGGTTCACGTGGCCCGCGCGACAAGCGCGCAATCCTTTCGCTAGTCGAGCGTGGCGGTAAGGTTCGCTCGTTCCATGTTCAGAGTTCGGACAAGTCCACGGTTGCGATGATTGTGAAAGAGAACGTCTCGCGCGAAACTCGTCTCCACACTGACGAAAGTCGCCTCTACAAAGGCGCGGACGAATATTTCCAGACCCATGAAACCGTGAAGCACTCAATTAAAGAGTACGCGCGGGGAGACGTTCACGTGAACTCTGCGGAAGGTTTCTTTGGTATCTTCAAGCGCGGTATGCGCGGCGTTTATCAGCATTGCTCGGAAAAGCACTTGCACCGCTATCTTGCCGAGTACGACTTCCGCTATAATCATCGCATTGCGCTTGGCACCAACGACGAAGGCCGCGCGATCATGGCTGTCAAAGGCGCAGCCGGTAAGCGGCTCACTTACGAAACAACTCGTCAGGGCTAAAATCGGATGGCGAAAAAGTCCAAGGCTAGAAGCCCTAAGACAAAAGCAAAAAAACCCGAGAAAACCCAAGCAACGCGCTTCAAAGAAGCCGCGCGAAGGATAGGCGCTGACGAAAGCGGAAAGTTATTTGAGGCGGCAGTAGGCAAGATTGTTAAACGAAAGCATTCAGCGGCCTAGTAGCCGCCTCAGCGCTTCTAGTGCGCGACCAAAAAGTCCCCAGCTATCGGGATAGTAAACTCCGGCTCGCGTCACTCTCGCAGGGTTTATCCCTTTAGATCGCAGATCGCGCACGTCTCTCTTAAGTTTGCGCCACTGCGGCTTACTTCGCACGCGGTCGATTCCCGGTTGCTGCCGATGGTGCTCGGCCCATTTGTCGATGAACGAGTTCGGTATTTCCGAAATGATATGACTTCGGCCACGAAGCAGATCGGCCATTGGCATATTTGGGAAGCCTACTTCTTCATGCTCACGGCGGATGTGCCAAGCGAGCAAATCAGCGGCTTGCAAGCCCATGAACTCTTTGTCGCTCCTGAATAGAGGCCGACCAGCAATCCAGTCTCGGGCTTTCTTAGAAATCCCTTGCATCATCTCCTCGAAGAAGAGGTCTACATCGTCGTCTACGCCGTCTTGATTGTCGAAGATGAACTCGATTTTTCCTTTTGCTTTAGTCGTTTCTCCTTGTTGGGCGAGTTTGGCGACGATAGCCGTACAGCACGAGAAATATGGGGTTGCGAAGCCGCGAGGCGAAACGGGCTCAAGCGTTTCGTAGAAGTGCTTTCGATCAATCGACATTTGAAACGACGCAGGTTCGAAATGTCGGATTACGCGCGCCAGCCCTCGCAGCTTCTCCGATCGCTTTTCCTCGTTCCACCCTAGTTTGCGCGAGAACTGGCCCCTAAAATTACCGGCTTCGACCATGTGCAAGTAGTCGATTGAGGGCGAGGCTCGCAATTCGTCTTTCCAAGCATCAGCAAAAAGTGCCCATTGCTCAGTGCGATTTAAGTAGCCCGCCAGGAAAAGGCGACGGTCGCCCTTCTCGCTAGCCGAGTCGTCGATAAATGCTCTCAGAAAAACCAAAGGCTTTTCGCACCTGCCCGGCCAAGCAATGCCGCTGACGTGCGCCCAGATCGGAGCAGAGGCTTCCGACCACGGTGGTGAGCCCGGCAGTTTCACGACTCACTAGCTCCCAGAATCATACATCTGGGTACGTATAGTATAAAATTAGGTATATATTCCTATCAAGGGAGAGTGGTGAAATGCACGCGTATCTGGCGGCTCGCGATACCTCGATACCGTTTGAGATAACTTGTGCGCTGGCGGCCCGTCTCGCGGCGAGCAGTTCCGGCGTTTCGGCATCGGAGATTGTTTCGCACCGCCGCTCTTCACGGCGGGTATCGACTGCGCGACAGATCGGAATGTATCTCGCGCACACGGCAGCGGGACTGCCGCTCACAAGGGTCGCCGAGTACTTTGGAAGGGACCGCACTACGGCCGCCCACGCCTGCCGTCTCATCGAAGACCGCCGTGACGATCGCAAATTCGATGCGGAGCTTGTCGAACTGGAAGACTTGCTGCGCGCTCTCTGTGGTGGTGCGCGATGAAAGTAAAAAAGAAAACTGCGCGGGATTATCGCTTACAACACGGTGTCACGCGCGCGAGAAACGAAGAGCAGCGCATCGCGCCGGACGCGCTACTCGTCAACGAAAGTGAAAGCCCGCTGGCCTGGCTTGCGCGACGCAAGGACACGAATGGCAGGCCGATGATCGACTCGGCACAGTTCGCGGCCGGCGAACGCCTGCGTGCGGACTTCACGCGAGCTGCGATGACGCCGAGAATCGGCGCCAATTTCGCATCCCCCGTCGCGCATGGCCGGCGCAGCGGCGGCGACAACGGTGCGAATTTCTCGGATCTGGTGATCGCGGCCAAGGAGCGCTTGAACCTCGCGCTCGATGCCGTGGGTCCGGAGTTTTCCGGCCTGCTTCTCGATGTCTGTTGTTTTCTGAAAGGTCTGGAAACGGTCGAGCGCGAACGCGGCTGGCCGCGGCGCACCTCGAAGGTCGTGCTTGGCCTCGCGCTCGATCGTCTCGCGCGCCATTACGAGATTACAGTGAAAGTCAGCGGCAGACCGCGCGCTCCGCTTCGTGCCTGGCAGGCGGATGATGCGCGGCCGACCATGGACGCTTACCGGGATTAACTTGCGAGCACTGCCTGCGCGTCGCGCTTCATGCGCTCGACCATCGAACGAAAGCCGTTTGAGCGCTGCGGCGTAAGATGTTCCCCCAGACCGAGCTGGTTGAAGACGGCATTCGCATCCGTCTCGACGATGGTCTTCGCGTTCTCGCCGGAATAGAGCGCAAATAAAATGGCGATCAATCCCTTCACGATATGCGCGTCGCTGTCGCCCTGAAACGAAATCGCATTGCCGGGTTGCCGCTCGCTCGTGAGCCAAACCTGGCTTGCGCAGCCCTGCACCTTATTCGTGTCGACATGATCTTCCGCCGGTAATTCCGGCAGCTTGCGGCCGAGCTCGATCACATAGCGATAGCGGTCGTCCCAGCTATCGAGAAGCTCGAAGTCTTCGATGATTTTTTCGATGCGCTCGTTCATGCGAGCCTAGATATAGGCGGCTCGCGCAAAAGGCACAATTTGCCGGAAATCAGCCCGCGCGGCGCGGCGGAAGCTGAGGGCTGGAAGTCTTTTGCGGCAGGAGCCAGGGCAGTTCGCGATCCTCGGCGGTCAAGGTGTCGCGGCCGGGACGCGGTGTCGATCCGGTCGGGCCATCGTGCTTCGAATTGGAATCTGGCGAACTCGACGACAGGAACTCGTAGAGCATCTTTGCGCCGTTCTGCGCTTTCTGGCCGAACACCTGAAGTGCGTTAGAGCCGACCGTGCAGGCATCCGGCTCGCGGGCACAGAAGCCGCGCGCGTCCTTCAACGCGGCCTGCGCCGCGCCGATCGCCTCGAACGTACCGACCGCCGGCGCAGAAGGGTCTTTCGGCCCGGCCGGCAGAAGCACGACGATGATGGAAAGCCAGAAGGCTACCCGCAACAGAAAGAACATGACGCCCGTAGTCCCCGCGCGGCTTATCTGCCGCGTCATCGGCGACCTTACGCCGGGAGCCTTCAAAGAACCGTTCGGCCTTCGACGAAGATTCGTATCGAATGCGGGAAATTTCCGAGATGGTTTCGAAACTATTTGATCCTTGCAGCGGCAAGGGTTTCTTCAAGATCGGGACAATAAGAGAACGAAAACCACGCATGGAAAGGGATCGTTCACCATGCCGCCGGGAAGCGCGGAAAGGCCGGTAAAATAAGGCCTTCTCGCCGCCCAATGAGCCCGTTCTCGGTGCGAATTTAGGGTTCGCTTAAGTGCGCACTTTTACTCTTGTCATCAACAGGCGAGGGGACGGCGCGGAACGTGAGTTCTGAAAACGCGCCGCGAAAGTAAAGTTGCGTAGTAGTTCCATGTTCGCGCCCATCCGCGCATTTCTCGACGCACTCGTGCACCAGAGCGCGCGGCACGATTCCTTGGCTGCGGCGCGACACCGTGCGTTCTTCGCGACCCGGCTTTTCACCGGTCTTTCTGCGCTTGCAGTGTTTCCGGTTTTTCTTGCCTGGCGCGGCGTGCCAGGTCCGCTAGAAGTCTTCGCGCTGTGCTGGATGCTGACCCCGCTGCTTTTGGTCTGGTATCTTTCGAAAAGCGGCGAGTATGAGCGCGCGCACCTTCTGTCGGCTTGTGCGCTTGCGATTTTGGTGGCGCTGATTGGCGCCGTGACCGGCGGGCTTGCGTCTTTCGCCGCACCCTGGATCGTCGTGATAGCGCTCGAAGCCTCGCTCTCGGCTTCGCGCCGCCTGATCGCCGCGACCATTGCTGTCGCACTCTTTACGGCGGCCGTTCTTTGGATGCTGGTGCCGGGGCCGGTTTCGCCGGCTTTCAGCCATGGCTGGCTTTCGATTGCGGGCGTTGCTTCGGCCGCCGTCTACGCCGGCGGCATTGCGCTCGCCAACAGCGCGTTTGCACGCGACGGTCATCTTGCGAAACTCGCGAGCGAAGCGCGCTACAAGCTGCTCGCGCAGAATATGTCCGACGTGATTGCGCGGCACGGCCGCGACGGCGCGGTGACCTTCATTTCGCCCGCAGCCGAGCAGCTAACCGGCATTCCCACCTCCGACCTGCTCGGACATCGGCTTTTTGACCGCGTGCATCTGGCCGATCGTCCGGCATTTCTGACCGCGATTTCCGATGCCGCGCGCAGCAGCGCGCCGGTTTCGCTCGAATTCCGGCTGCAGCGCGAATGGCCTGCGAGCGCACATCGCGCCGCCCCTGAATTCGTCTGGGTCGAGATGCGCAGCCACGGCATCGATGTCGGCAACGATGCTCGCGCTGGCGAAGCGCGTCAGGTGGTCTCCGTATTTCGCGACATCATGGCCCGCAAAGCGGATGCGCTTGCGGTCGAAAGCGCCCGCAGCGAAGCGGAAAAAGCAAACGACGCGAAGAGCAAGTTCCTCGCGACCGTCAGCCACGAATTACGCACGCCCTTGAACGCGATCATCGGCTTCTCCGAAATGCTCGCGCGCGAAGACGAAATGAAGCTTGATGCCGCCCGCCGCCAGGATTATGCGCGGCTGATCCGCGATTCCGGCGAGCATTTGCTCGCGGTCGTAAACGGCATTCTCGATATGTCGCGGATAGAGGCCGGCCATTTCGAGATCGTGGCCGAACCCTTCGCGCTGAAGCCGCTGATCGAAAGCTGCCGCAACATGATGTCGCTGCGCGCCGAGCAGGCGGGCATCCAGCTCTTCACCGATATTTCGCCCGACCTTCCCGAGATCAATGCCGACCCGCGCGCGATGCGCCAGGTCGTCATCAATCTCGTTTCGAATGCGATCAAATTCACGGAAGAGGGCGGCAAGGTAGATGTCGTTGCGCGGGCAAAGGGCAACGAGATCGAACTCGTCGTTTCCGATACCGGCGTCGGCATTCCGGAAGCGGATATCGCGCGCCTTGGCGATCCTTTCTTCCAGGGCCGCTCTACGTATGACCGCACGTATGAAGGCACGGGTCTTGGCCTGTCGGTCGTCATGGGCCTCGTAAAACTGCACGGCGGTTCCGTCGAGATCGAAAGCCGGCTCCGCAAGGGCACCAAGGTCGTCGTTTGCCTGCCGTTCGATTGCCAGCCGGCCCAAGCCGCCGCCACGAACCAGATCGCGAAATTTCCCCAGCGTCCGGGCACATCCGGCCGCGACGAATTGAAGGTCAGAAAAAGTGCCTAAACGCATCAGAAATCCGCGCCGTGCGCGCGACGATTACGACGACTATGAACGCGGAGCGAAGCGCCGCTCGATCTTCCGCCGTATGCTCGGCGCCATGCTGCCGAGCCGTGTGTCTGACACGGTGGTGCTCGCGATTGCGACCGCGGCGTCGCTCGCCGTTGTCGTGAACGCGGTGGCGTTCCAGGAGGCGCCGCGCTCGACCCTCGACAGTCTGCTTTCGCGCGAAGCATCCGCACCGAACCCGCAGCCGCGTCCTGCGGATGCGCCGCTGCGCAATATGTCCGACATGATTCAGAACATTCAGCGCGAGCTATCGGTTCGCGGCTATTACAATGGCGCCGTCGATGGCGTGCAGGGCCCGCGCACCGAACAGGCGATCCGCGATTTCCAGAAAGGCAAGGGCCAGAACACGCTTGAGCCCGGCGACGAACTGTTGAACCTCATCAAGCGGACACCGGCAAAAAGCGACATCACCGGCTCGATCAACACGCCGGTTGAGGGCGAACGCAAATCGCTTCGCGTCCTCTCGCTCCAGCGTGCCCTTGCGCGGCTCGGCTATGGCCCGGTGCGCATGAGCGGCAGCTTCGGCCCGGACACGAAGGAAGCGATCGAGCGCTTCGAGCGCGACTGGATGATGCCGGTGACCGGCCTCATGTCCGACAATCTTTTCACCAAGCTTGCGGCTGTAAACGGCGCCCCGATCGACTAAGATCGGACCGTGCGTCTCAAAAGTACGATCTGGGTGGCGGCCTATGTCCGCCGCTGCAACAACAGTGAAGGTAGCTTTGCCGTCGTCCGCCGCCGCGGCGCGGAGGAGGCTGGCGCCATCTTCGTGAAGATCGCGAAGCTCGACGGTACGGCCGCATTGTTCGGTCCAGCGCCGCAGACGGCTTTTGACGCTGCCCGTCCGGCTGAACATCTCTTCACGAGCTTCTTCGCGCAGGGCTTCGTTCCCGAGGCTGAGGTCGAAGCCAAGATTGCACGCGAACAGAAGTTCGATCCGGATCTTTGGCTGGTTGAGGTCGAGGACCGCTCGGGCAGAAATTTCCTGAGCCTCGCGCCGTCTTAGCCGAAAGACGAATTCCTCAAACATTTCCGGCGTTAAGAGGCTGTTAACCCTAACCGTTCGTTACTTGGCAAAGCCGGGCGGTGCCGGCGTTGGCCTAAGGGGGCCGGAATGGGTTTGTTGGTCAGATTTCCGCTGGAGCGCGCGCGGGCAGTCCCGCCAATCGCCAATAACGGCGAGAGTGCATCGATACTTGTGCTTCCGGTAATTCGGATCGAGCGCGGTGCGAAGCAGGCAACTCAGCAATCGCAGTCGAAGCCGCGCACGAAGAGTGGCGGCAGGCCGCGCCGGCGCACCAAGCGTCCGGCGTGAAGTGCGGATCGCTGCTCCGATAAAGATTCTCTGCGCGCTGTCCATTGCAGCGGGTGCTGCCGGTTGTGCGCGTATCGGCGATTTCGAGCGCCCGATACCTTCGTTCTTTCACAACGAGATGCTTCCGGTCGCAGGCGCTTACGCCGCGCAACACCGCGGCGAGCCGGTCTCCTCCGCGCCGCTTACCGAAGACGAGCGCACGCTTCGCGACCTCGCTTATGCGATCATCGCGCCGCCGGTCACGAAACAGCGCTGGTTTCTCACCATTACGGATTTGCGCACCTCGCGTATGCTTCCGAACAACGAGCCGCCATTCGACGTTGAGAAATACGCAAGCAGCATCATCGACACCGCGTATCGCTCGGCAAACGGGCGTTACTCGCGGCTGATCGACGATATCCGCGCGGACAGCCTGCGCGTGACGCCGTTCTTCACGGTCGCGGCACGGGTCGTCGAAATGGATACCGCGCGCGAACGCAGTTTGGGCGGCATCGCTCGCCTCACGGCGGGCGAACAAGAGACCGCGATGGCGCGCGTTGCCGAGAACCGTATGTTGATCGGTTGGGTGTATCGCCGCTTTGGCGAGCGCAGCCGCGGCTATAAATATGCGCTCGAGCGGTTATTCCTGAAGACGCCGGCGCCGATCTCGGTTGATGCGGAGCGTGCGCTCCGCGCCTTCGACGAGCGTCTCGCGAAAATTCCTGTGCTGACAGCGCCCGTGGCCTATTTCCCCGGAAACAACAACGGCCCGGAATACTTCAAGGACTGAGCGGCGGCTAGCGCGTTACTGCGCGGCGGCCCGATTGTGATTAGGCGCGAGCAAATCCGCGCTGTTGCGCGCGTCGCGAAGCGCCCGCTCGATTTTCAGAAGCTGTTCAATCGCACGCGGCGGCAACGTCGCAGGATTACGCAACTGGACCTGCGGGACAGACGCGATATTAGGCGCCTGCTGTTTCAAGCCGGGCAGGGGCTGGATCGCAACATTCCGGTGCGCGACCGCCATCACCTTCTGCCAGGTCATCGCGGGTAACGAACCACCGGTCATGCGGCGCAGCGGTGTGTAGTCGTCATTCCCGTACCAGACCGCCGCCACGAAATTTCCGGTCATGCCGATGAACCACGCATCGCGGTATGCGTTCGTGGTGCCGGTTTTTCCGCCGGCGGGGATGCCGTTCAGCATCGCGCGGCGCGCGGTGCCGTGCTCGACCACGTTGACGAGGATCGGATTCATCTCGTTGATGACGGAAACGGGCAGCACCTGCTCGGCCCGCGCGAGGTCGGTGATGTCGCGCCACAGAAGGTCGCCGCTTGGCGAGCGGATTTCGAGTGCAGCATGGCCGCGCACGCGCTTTCCGTTCGCAGCGAACGTCGCGTAAGCCTGCGTCATGTCGAGTACGGTGACTTCCGACGGACCTAACGGTAGCGACGGAGTAATGCGAAGCTCG
>LNEZ01000010.1 GCA_001464215.1 Rhizobiales bacterium Ga0077548
GCGCGGTTTATGGCGCCTTCGCGGCGCGGAATGCATAGGCACCCCTCACCGTGACGATCATGCAACGGGTGTGGCGAAACAGTCACATCCGCTTTAACCAACTAGCGCACCGCACAACGGCACCCCATGGCAAAAGCCCAGAAATTGAAGGCCGGTTTCTTTGCCCGGAGCGTCCATCAGGTCGCGCGAGAGTTAATCGGGGCAACGCTGCTGGTTGACGGTGTCGGCGGGGTCATCGTTGAGGTCGAGGCGTATCACCATACCGATCCGGCCGCGCATTCCTTCGGAGGCATGACGGAGCGCAATGCGGTCATGTTCGGCCCTCCCGGTTATGCCTATGTCTATCGTTCCTATGGCATCCACTGGTGCCTCAACTTTGCCTGCGAGCAGGAAGGCTCGGCGAGCGCGATTCTGATCCGGGCGCTTGAACCAACCGAGGGTTTGGCCGCCATGCGGCGGCGGCGCGGACTGAAAGACGAGCGGTTGCTTTGCTCCGGGCCGGGCCGCCTCGCACAAGCGCTCGGCATCACCCGCGAGAAGCACAACGGCAAGCGCCTCGACCGCGCGCCGTTTGAAATCTTTGGACGCGAAAGCAAGCCGGAGATTGTCGCCGGTCCACGGATCGGAATTTCGAAGGCCGTCGAGTTGCCATGGCGGTACGGGATGAACGGGTCGCGCTACGTCAGCAAGAAATTCGTCTAGCCCTGCATCGCGTCGCGCATCGCTGCAGTGTCGAAATATTCGAAGAACTCAATGACCTTGCCGTCCGCGAAGCGGAATGAGTCCGCTTTCGGAGTCCATACCGTCTTTCCCGTTTTGCGCGCTCGCCAGCTGCAGCGGCCCATCATCACGACGCGATCGCCCTGCGCCACGAAATGCTCGGTGCGAAATTCGATCATCTCCCAATCGAGCGTGAGGCCAGCGAAGTACCCGCGAAGCGCGTTCTTGTCCTCGTACATGGTCATGTAAGGAGCGGAACGCACAGACTGCGCGATCGAGCCAAATGCAATCTGGTCAGCGAACAAATCCATCCAATGCTCGACGCTCTTACCCTTGGTGTCGTGCCAAAGGCGATAGGCTTCGCGCAAAAGCGTAACGTTACGCGCCTCCTCGGACATCCCCCGATCCCCTCACGAGTCGCTCGCGCGAAACTAGCAGGCAGCCGTGTGCGTCGCCATTCCGACAGAAGAAGTCCGGGTAATTTATTTGCAAGGGCTCAAGCAACGTCCTTCAGGCGATCAAGCGCTTCCTTGATTTTCGCCTTGCGCTCTTCGGCTTCGGCGCGCCGCTCATTCTCTAGATCGAGGATTTCCTTGGGCGCGCGCGCGACGAAGTCCTTGTTTTCGAGCTTTTTATCGACGCGCTGGATGTCGGCATCGCATTTCGCGATTTCCTTCTCCAGACGCGAGCGCTCGGCCGCGAGATCGACGACACCGGCAAGTGGCAGTGCCGCGATTTCACCGCGAACGAGCAATTGCACCGAGCCTTTCGGCGGTGTAGCCGCAAACGTGATGTCCGAGAGCCTCGCAAGCCGCTTCAACGCTTCCATCCAGCGCTCGGCGCGGGCTTTGGTTTCGCCGCTTGCGATCAGTTGCAGCGGTATCTGCGTGCTGCCCGCGATGTTCATTTCCATGCGAACCGAACGAATGGCGGTAATCAGGTCCACGACCCAGCCTATTTCGGTTTCAGCCTTCGCATCTTCGAGACCCGAGAGCCTCGGCCATTCGGCGAGCGCGAGCATGGATTTACGCGGCATCCCCTCCTCGCCTTTCACGCGCCAGAGTTCTTCGGTGATGAAGGGCATGAAGGGATGCAGGAGCTTGATGATTTCGTCTAACACGAAGGCCGCGGTCGCCTGTGTCTCGGCTTTGGCCGCGCCATCGGCCCCGGTCAGCAAAGGCTTCGATAGTTCGACATACCAGTCGCAGAAGATCGACCAGACGAAACGGTATGCCGCGTTAGCCGCTTCGTTGAACTTGTAGGCCTCGATCGCTTCGGTGACTTCGCGGATCGCTTTCTCCGCCTCACTCAAGATCCACTTGTTCAGTGTTTCCTTGACCGACTTCGGATCGAACTTGTCATCGCGCTTTGCGCCGTTCATTTCGGCGAAGCGCGCAGCGTTCCAGATTTTGGTTGCGAAGTTGCGGTAACCTTCGACACGCGAGGTAGCCAACTTGATGTCGCGGCCTTGGGCAGCCATCGCGGCAAGGGTGAAGCGCAATGCGTCCGCGCCGTACTGGTCGATCAGTTCCAAGGGGTCCATCACGTTCCCCTTGGACTTCGACATCTTCGCGCCCTTCTCGTCACGGACGAGCGCGTGAATATAAACATCCTTGAACGGCACCTCTTTCATGAAGTGCAGGCCCATCATCATCATGCGGGCGACCCAAAAGAAGATGATGTCGAAACCGGTGACGAGCACGGTGGTCGGATAGAAGCGCGCAAGCTCAGGGGTCTTATCGGGCCAGCCTAATGTCGAGAACGGCCACAGCGCAGACGAAAACCAGGTGTCGAGAACGTCTTCGTCGCGCGTGAGCGGCTCGTCTTTGCCGTAATGCTTTTTCGCTTCTGCCTTGGCTTCCGCTTCGCTGTAGGCCACGAAGATTTTTCCATCGGGTCCATACCACGCCGGAATCTGGTGGCCCCACCAGAGCTGGCGAGAGATCGCCCATGGCCGGATATTCTCCAGCCATTCGAAGTAGGTCTTTTCCCAGTTCTTCGGAACGAAGGTCGTGCGGCCGTCGCGTACCGCTTTGAGCGGTTCCTGCGCCATGGTCTTCGCATCGACATACCATTGATCGGCGAGATACGGCTCAATCACAACGTTCGAGCGGTCGCCATGCGGCACCATGTGAACGTTCGGTTCGATCTTCGCCATCCACTCACGCGCTTCGAGCATTTCGATGATGGCCTTGCGCGCCTTGAAGCGGTCCTGGCCTTCGAGCGCGAGTACTTCCTGAAGATCGGCGCCACCGGCACCATTCAGAAAATCTTCGTTGCTCTTCAATACGAGCTTGGCTTCGGTCGTGAAGATATTGATGAGCGGAAGTTTGTGCCGCTGCCCAACCTCGAAGTCGTTGAAGTCGTGCGCGGGCGTGATCTTCACTGCGCCCGACCCCTTCTCCGGATCGGAATATTCGTCGGCGACAATCGGAATCTTGCGGCCTTTTTGTAGCGCTCGTCTTCCGGGTGAACCGCCACCGCGGTATCGCCGAGCATCGTCTCGGGGCGCGTGGTCGCGACGACAATAAATTCACTCGAACCTTCGATCGGATATTTGATGTGCCAGAGGTTGCCTTTGACTTCGATCTGCAGGACTTCGAGATCCGAGATCGTGGTGAGTAACTTCGGGTCCCAGTTCACAAGACGCTTGTCTTTGTAAATGAGGCCCGCGCGATAAAGCTCGACAAATACTTTCTGCACCGCGCGCGAAAGTCCTTCGTCCATCGTGAAGCGCTCGCGCCGCCAGTCGCAGGATGCGCCCAGCCGCTTCAACTGGTTCACGATGGTGCTGCCGGACTCCGCTTTCCATTCCCAGACGCGCTCGAGGAATTTATCACGTCCCATCTCGCGGCGGCCCGGCTCTTGGCGCTCCATCAACTGGCGCTCGACGACCATCTGGGTCGCAATGCCGGCGTGGTCGGTGCCCGGCTGCCAGAGCACGTCGCGTCCGCGCATACGCTCGAAGCGCGCGAGGATGTCCTGCAACGTATTGTTGAGTGCATGACCCATATGCAGCGAGCCAGTCACGTTCGGCGGCGGGATCACGATGGAATAAGGTGCTGCGTCCTTACGCTCCGGACGCATACAGTTAAACGCACCGGCCTCTTCCCAGGCGCGATAGATGCGGTCTTCGATTTCGGTCGGCTGGTAGGTCTTCTCTAACATGGGATTTCCGGCCCACCGATCTTGGTTGGCGCGCCTAAAAGCCTAAGCAAAGCTTGGGAGTCAATGAAGGCGGCTCAGCGGGCGCCGCGGGAGACCCGTTCGATCTCGGCGCGGACCATCCGCTCCACCAGACCCGGCAGATTGTCATCCAGCCACGCCTTGAGCATCGGCCGCAGCATCTCGCGGACCAGATCCTCGATGGTGCGGGAATTCTCGGAAAGAATGGTGCTGGCAAGCGAGCCGAATGCCGCCGATACCGCCGCGTTGGTTTCCTGCGAAAGCAGACGCTCTGTCGGGACCCGCGGCTGTTCATAAGTCATGGCCTGTGCGGGGGCCTGCTCGCGCATCGACTCCTCCCGGAAAACCACATCACCCGCTGGAACTTGGCGGAAATTCCCGGCCGGGGGCGATACGGGATCGCCAAGCTCGAGCACGTCGCCATCATCATCGGCCTGATCGGCCAGCATGGCGTCGATGTCGTCCTGGCTCATTGCAGGCTTTGCAGCGGCCGGAGGCGGTGGCGGCGCGGCATGAGGCTGTTGTGGCTGTGGCGCAGGCGAAGAAGCAGGAGCAGCCGCCGCTGCCTTGGCAACGTCCGGGTTGTCGTCTGCAATGATCCGCCGGATGGAGGCGAGAATTTCCTCCATCGACGGTTCTTGTGCACGCGCACTCTGAGACATTGAACTATCGCCTGCCGCAATCCTTTGGCAGCGCAGAGAGAATCACTCCGCGCACCTTGCGGGCACTATGGCATCGCGACTCTACGTGGCAAATGCCGCCTGAGCCTTAGACCCAGTATTTTGGACCCGGTATTTTGAACTGCGGCGAAAGGACTCTAGCGGCCGTCCGGCGTGCGAAGTCCGAACCAGCTATCCCGCACTTGATCGTAGTGAACCTCGGGCTGGTAGGTCTGGTTCTGCTGCGCCAGCTTCAGTTCGACGACGCTCAGGCGTCCGACCGAAGACAACAGCGAATAGGAAGCGACGACGCGGTCGCGCTGCGCGGTGATCAATGCCGACCGTGCCAGCACGAGTTCGGCCTGCGCATTCAGAACGTCGAGAGTCGTACGCTGGCCCACGCGAAATTCTTCACGCACGCCGTTCAGCGCGATTTCGGATGCCGCCACTTGAGCCTGCGCGGCTTCAACCTGGAAGCGGGACGCCGAAACGAGGCCCCAGGACTGAATCACAGCCGCACGGACCTGATCGCGCACGACATCGCTCTCGAGCTGGCGCTGGCCGGTGAGTTCCTTGGCCTGACGGACACGGGAATGCTCGGCACCACCCTGATAGAGCGGCACGGTCAGACGCAGACCCGCGGTCATGTCGAAGTTGTTGTAAACGCCGGGGCTTGGATCGGAGAAGCGCTGCGCACTCGCTTCAAGATTGAGCGTCGGCAGCAGCGAGCCTTCCGCAACTTTCACCTGCAACTGCGCGGTATCGACGCCGTGGCGGGTCGCCTGAATTGCCGGATGCTTGCCGAAGGCTTCTGCGACCGCGGCATCGAGCGAAGCGAGCGTGAGCTTCGTGTAGGGCTGCGCTGGCTTCAGTGCGCCGGGATCGCTGCCGATATCGCGGCGATACGCGGCGCGCGAGGCATTCAGATTTGCCTGCGCGGCGCTGAGCTGCGACTCCGCCGCACGCAGCCGCGCCTGCGCCTGCGCGACGTCGGTGCGCGTCAGTTCGCCGACCTGAAAGCGGTCGTTGGTCGCGCGCAACTGCTCGTTCAGCGCCTGCACGTTCTGCTGCTGCAACTGCACGATCGCGGTGTCGCGGATCACGTTCATGTAGGCGCTGACCGCATCGAGCAATACGTTCTGCTCGGTGTTGCGAAGCGTCTCGCGCGCTGCGAGCACTTGGCTCTCTGCGGAGCGGACTAAGTTGCCGGTCTGGAAGCCGTTGAAGATGTTCTGCTGCGCCGTAACACCGTAACCGCGCGGATAATTACGGAGGTTGTTGGTGGTGCCGGCCGGAGACTGCGTGCGGCTGCGATCGACGTCGGCTTGCGCGTTACCAAACACCTGCGGGCGATAGCCTGCGAGCGCCTGTGGCACCTGTTCATCAACAACACGGACCGCCGCGCGCTGCGCATTGATCGTCGGGTTCGCGAAATAAGCGTTGATCAACGCCTGCTCCAGACTTTGGGCCTGAGGCGCAGCAGTCGAAGCGGCCAGAATGCAGACGGCGCCGGCGAGACGAACGGCGCACGGATATTTCGACTTCATAGACGGCATACGCACCCTCGCCAGCCTTCTTACGCGGCGGTCGCAGGGTTCCCTGATGTGGACCGGACAATAGTGGACGGACCGGCCTTGGCAAACCGCGCAGGGCCGCTCTCCAGCCTTTCCTCGCCGACTGCTGCGCTACCGCAACACCTCGAATTGTGACGAAGAGGCTTTCCGCAGCGGAAAGCCTAGAAAACGAAGCTCTTTGGTGCCTCAAAACCGGGAAGCGGCGGAATGGCCGCATCGAACAGACGCCGTGCGCTGACGTGTCCTCCGGTCCGGACGTAGAGCATCGCCCTCGCCGCGCTGTCTTTTCGAATCACGGCAGCAAGGCGACCGCCGTCCCGAAGCTGGCCGGTCAGTGCACTCGGGATTTCTTCTACCGCTCCACCGATCAGGATCGCGTCATAGGGAGCGGCCTCGGCCCATCCCGCCGACGCCTTGCCGGATACGACTTCGACGTTGGCAGTGCGGAGCAACTTCTTGGCACTCGCCGCGAGCGTAGTATCTTCCTCAACCGCAACGACGCTGTGAGCAATACTAGACAGCACCGCCGACGAGTACCCGGTCGCACAACCGATATCGAGCACCTTGGCACCCGGCGCGATTTCGAGCGCCTGCAAGAGCCGCGCAAGCACCATCGGCTCCATGAGATAGCGCGCGGGCGCACTACCGGCCGCCTCAAGGACGCACAGATCCTCGTCGATATAAGCAAGGCTCGCGCGCGCATCGGGCACGAATTTCTCGCGCGGCACTTCGAGCATGGCCGAGATCACCGCTGCGTCGGTGACATCGTTCACGCGGACCTGACCGTCCACCATCGTCCGTCGTGCCTGAGCAAAATCGATCATAAGGGCGCTTTCCGGAACCTGTTTCAGGCCAGAATTGGTCCAATAGGGTAAAAAAGGCAAGCGTTACAGCGCGTTTATAGGGGTACAGACGCTCCGTTAATTGCCCGGTGACGGCCGCTTTGCTACACCCCGCCCCGTGCCGCAGGCTATTCGCGGCCGGGATGGCCACGTGGCGGAGTGGTTACGTAGCGGACTGCAAATCCGCGTACCCGAGTTCGATTCTCGGCGTGGCCTCCAATTCTTCTTTTCGAGAACATTTTCCCATGGATGTTCCTGCGGGTTTTGAGCCGTTTGGCCGGAAGAGCCCGGTGACGGAGCCGTGGGAGCCGATCTATTGCAAGCGAACGCCAGAAGCGGTCGTACTTGCCGTTAGGCTCGCAAAATCCCACACCAACGCACGCGGCTTCGCGCATGGCGGCTTCATCTCCGCGCTTGCCGACAATGCCATGGGCCACTCGCTCGTCACGACGAAGTTAGATTGGGAAAAGAAGAGTGCGATTACGGTGAGCCTCACCGTGGACTTTCTCGGCTCGGCGCAGGTCGGCCAATGGGTCGAGTTCACCACGACCTTCATCAAGGCGGGCGGCACGCTCTGCTTTACCCAGTGCTTCGTGACCGCCGACGGCGTGCCGTGCGCACGGGCCAACGCGACCTTCCGGGTGGTGGATCGGACCGGCTGATAAGGGCAGTTGGCAACACCCGCCGAAGCTGTTTATACGTCCCCCCGCGCGGTCACCGCGCCTGTTCCGCGGTAGCTCAGTGGTAGAGCAATCGACTGTTAATCGATCGGTCGTAGGTTCGAATCCTACCCGCGGAGCCAGCTTTTAAAGCTCGGCATTTTCACCACATCCTTTTCTAAGTATTCATCGGCGCTGGGAACCTGGGCGAATCTCTCGAGGTACCATTGCTCGTCCGACCCTTGTGAAGGCCATTCAATTCTCTAAAATATAAGGAGGGATTGGAATGCCAAGACAATGAAGCCAGTTGCAGCTGACTACGGGTACGATGTTGCCTGGAACGACGATCACTATGTAATTTCCTACAAGCGCGGGCAGTTCGGCGCGCCTTATATACTGCTTCTGATCATCCCTTGTTTCGCGCTTGCCATTGCCACGACAGTTGTCATCTCTAGATTGCCTCTGCTCGACCAGATTCCGTTTATCTTCATGTTTCTTTTCTTTGGCTTCGGCTTTCTGGCCGGCGCGATTTACTACCTCAACACCCTGCGCAAGCCACGAACCATAGCAATCTATAAAGACAGCGTGCTTTTGAATGGGCTTAACTACGAGCAGCAGCACATAAAAGACCTGTACGTTTCAGGACCCAACATCGCGCGTGCATCAGTCCAGTTAGATAATCGCGTTTCTACTGGTTCAATGCTTGGCGCGGCGGGTGTCTTTGGCGTTGCCGGAGTCGCCGCTTCCGGACTCGGAGCGCTCACGCAGGCAACCAACAATGTCGGTGCTCTTATCGGTGGCGCCGGAGTCGCAATTTCAAACAGTCAAAAGAAGAAGTCGGGCTGGTCAATTCATTTCGACTACGGGCAGAAGCCCGTGCGCGTGGCTTATGGACTAAACGAGAAACAGGCAGCCGCTATGGCGCAAGACCTGTATCGACTAATCTTCGTAGAGTTTTGATAAGCAGTCGTTTTAACACCCATGCAGCTCTGAAAATATAAAGTTTACAAGCCCGCATCCTGCCGAATGCTTTCCGGTTATTGTGATGCATGAGCTCCCGCCCCGTCCTCGTCTGGCTCCGGAACGATCTTCGTCTCTCAGACAACCCTGCCCTTCATGCCGCAGCGAAAAGCGGCGCGCCGGTCATCGCGCTTTATATCCTCGAAGAAGCGAAAGGCTTGCGTCCGATGGGATCTGCCTGGCGCTGGTGGCTTGCAGGGTCGCTGCGTGCGCTTACTGAAAATCTTCGGGCGCGCGGCGTTTCGCTCGTGCTGCGCAAGGGCGACCCGCGGAAGATCATCGCGGAAATCGCGCGGGAAGCGCAGATTGGCGCGGCGTACTGGAACCGGCGCTACGTTGTTGCCGAGACGAAACTCGATACCGAAATTGAACAGCATCTTCTTGCGAACGACTGCACGGTCGAAACTTTCAATGCTTCATTGTTGAACGAGCCGTGGTCGATCCAAAGCAAAGCGGGTGGGCCGATCCGCGTTTTCACGCCTTACTATAGAGCGAGTGAGGAACGCGGCAATCCGCGCGAAGTGACCGGCGATCTTCGCAAACTCATCGCTGCGAAAGCGCCGAATAGCGAAACGCTAGCAGACTGGAAGCTCGAGCCCACAAAACCCAATTGGGCGAAGGATATGAATGCGTCGTGGACGCGCGGCGAAGGCGGCGCGAAAGAACGGCTCAAGGATTTTCTCGGCGACGCATTGAAAGGCTACGCTGAACATCGTGACCGCCCCGACATCGACGGCACCTCCCGCCTGTCGCCTTATCTCGCGCATGGGGAAATCAGCCCGCACCAAATCGTCCAAGCATCGCCTGCGCGTGGACGCGATGCGGATAAGTTTCACGCGGAGCTGGGCTGGCGCGAATTCTCGTACCATCTGCTGCATCACTATCCCGCGCTCTCGCGCGAGAACTTCCAGCGCCGCTTCGATGCGTTTCCGTGGCGCGACGACAACAAGTCGCTCGCCCGCTGGCAACATGGCTTGACCGGCTACCCCATCGTCGATGCCGGGATGCGGCAACTCTGGCGCACGGGGTGGATGCATAACCGCGTACGCATGGTCTGCGCTTCGTTTCTCATCAAGCATCTGTTGCTCAACTGGCGGCTCGGCGAAGCATGGTTCTGGGATACGCTGGTCGACGCCGACCCCGCGAACAATGCGGCGAGCTGGCAGTGGGTCGCGGGCTCCGGCGCGGATGCAGCGCCGTATTTCCGCGTGTTCAACCCGATCCTTCAGGGCGAGAAATTCGACGCGGAGGGGAGCTATGTGCGGAACTGGATTCCGGAGATTGCCGCCCTCCCCAACGATTACATCCATAAGCCGTGGACTGCCTCGCCGCTCGAACTCGCAGCGGCGGGTGTAGCGCTCGGCAAGACCTATCCCGCCCCAATTGTCGATCATCAGGAAGCGCGGGAGCGTGCGTTGCGCGCATTCCAGACCTTGAAGGGATAGCGTTGCGTCGCTCCTGCAGCGCGGGTACGTTCAATTCAACTCAACCCACGAATTTTCTGTGAATTGCCCTTTATGGATTTCCGCAAAGACATCGTCGATGCCGTCGGCAACACACCGCTGATCCAGCTATGGCGCGCCTCTCAGGCGACTGGCTGCAACATTCTCGGCAAGGCCGAATTCATGAATCCCGGTCAATCCGTGAAGGATCGTCCGGCAAAGCAGATGATTTTGGAAGCGGAGAAACGCGGCGAGTTGAAGCCGGGTGGCATCGTGGTCGAGTCAACCGCGGGCAACACCGGCATCGGCCTTGCGCTGGTTGCAAACTCTCGCGGCTACCGCACCATCATCGTGATCCCCGAAACGCAGAGTCAGGAAAAGAAAGATATGCTGCGGCTCTGCGGCGCTGAACTCGTCGAAGTGCCGGCGCTGCCCTACTCCAATCCGAACAACTATCAGCACGTCGGCAAGCGCCTCGCGGATGCGCTTCGCAAAACCGAGCCAAACGGCGTCATCTTCGCCGACCAGTGGAATAATCTCGATAACCGCCGCGCGCATTATCTGTCGACCGGTCCGGAAATCTGGACGCAGACCGAAGGCAAGGTAGATGCGTTCATCTGCTCGGTCGGCACCGGCGGCACAATCGCGGGCACTTCTTTGTTTCTTAAAGAGAAGAACAAGAACATCCTGATCGGTTGCGCCGATCCGCATGGCGCCGGAATGTACAACTACTTCAAGACCGGTAAGGCGGATCCGACCAAAGGCGACAGCGTCACCGAAGGCATCGGGCTCAACCGCGAAACGGTGATGATCAAAGACATCAAAGTCGACCGGCCGTATCTCATTCCCGACGACGAAGCGCTGCCTTGCGTGTTCGATCTTCTGGAACATGAAGGGCTGGTGCTTGGCGGTTCGTCGGGCATCAACATCGCGGGCGCGATCCGCATGGCCAAGGAAATGGGTCCCGGCCACACCATCGTGACCGTGCTTTGCGATTACGGCACGCGCTACCAGACCAAAATTTTCAATCCAAAATTCCTACGCGACAAGAAGCTGCCGGTGCCGGATTTTCTGGAGCGCAAAATCGCGATCCCAGGCAAAGACAAACTCTTTGTTTGATGCGCGGTTGACGCATCCGCGCGCTTATTCTTAGGTGACTTGTTCTTAGGTAACTTTGCCAGCCAGCGGCACGGCCGCGAGCGAGCCATTCAGCACACATCACGAGGCTCATCATGCTCGACACCGCGAAACTCACCGAACTCAAGCGCAAAATCGCCGAGAACCCCAGCGTCGTGATCGAATTCGCGGCGAAGGAGCATGGCGTGACCTGCCAGACGATCCTCGAAGCGTTGCCGGACGAGATGCGCAAATTCGCACCCGGCGACAAGTTCATCGAGACCATGGACGATATCTCGACCTGGGGTGACATGACCACGATCATCAATACCGATGACGGCATTTTCGAAATCGGCGGCGCGATGCCGAAGGGTACGCTCGGCCACGGGTATTTTAATCTCGGCGGCTCCGCGGGACTGCACGGGCATCTAAAACATGACCGTTGCGGCGCAGTCGCCTTTGTCGAGCGCGAGTTCAATAATAAGAAATCCGCCTTCGTCTCCTTCGTGAATGTCGACGGCGGCATCATGTTCAAGGTCTTCGTCGGCCGCGACGAAAAACGCGAACTGAAAGAAGACCAACTCACGAAATTCCGCGTGCTGCGCGACAAATTGTGCGGAGCATCGTGAGCCGGTTGCGCTTCGCGCGCGGCTAGCCGAAAGTCGGCGGGTTCGTCACCGGAACCCGTCGATGTCCGCATCCGATACATTCGTCACGCCTGAATGGCTTGAGGCCGAGCGCGAGAAGCCCGACCTCGTCGTCGTCGATGCCTCGTGGTATTTGCCCGCGATGAAACGTGACGGCCGCGCGGAATATCACGCGGCACACATACCCGGCGCTGTCTATTTCGATATCGACGAAGTAAAGGACATCAACTCCACGCTTCCCCATATGCTGCCGCCGCCGGAAGTGTTTTCGCTGCACATGGCACGGCTCGGGATTTCCGACGGGCAGCGGATCGTGGTCTATGACGGCGCGGGATTGTTCTCAGCGCCCCGCGTCTGGTTGACGTTCAAGATTTTCGGCGCGAAGAATGTCCATATTCTCGAAGGCGGACTTCCCGCATGGCGCGCGAAGAATTTTCCGGTTGAGAGCGGTTCCGTCACGCGCGAACCCGGCCGCTTCAAGCCCAGACTCGATAAAGACGCCGTCGCCAATCTTGAACGCGTCGATAAGGCGTTGAAGAACGGCACGGCGCAAGTCGTAGATGCACGACCGGCGGGACGCTTCCGCGGAGAAGACCCCGAGCCGCGCGCAGGCATTCAATCGGGGCACATTCCCGGCAGCATCAACGTCCCGTCGAGCGCCGTCGTGAAGGACGGAAAACTTGCCTCTCCTTCGGAGATCAAGAAAGCATTCGACGACGCAGGTCTCGACCCGGATCAGCCGATCATCGCAAGCTGCGGCTCGGGCGTTTCGGCCGTGATACTCTGGCTCGCATTGGAGGCGATCGGCAAAAAGCCGGCTGCGCTCTATGACGGCTCATGGTCGGAATGGGCTGCCAATCCTAATATGCCGAAAGCTACCGGCCCTGCGAAGAAGCGTTGAAAAAAACGATGCCCGGCAAACCTGTCGTCACCGGATTTTTTCACGAGCCGACCTTCTCCATCGTTTATCTCGTCGAAGACCCGGCGACGAAGGCGGCCGCGATCATCGATCCCGTGCTCGATTACGACGAGAAGTCCGGGCGCGTATCCCACGAATCCGCCGAAGCCCTACTAAGTGAGATCGCCAGACGTGGGCTGAAAGTCGAATGGATTCTCGACACGCATCCGCACGCAGACCATTTTTCCGCTGCGGTCTATCTGAAGGAAAAGCTCGGCGCCCCCACCGCAATCGGCGAGCGGATCACGGAAGTGCAGAAGCTCTGGAAGGATATCTACAACCTTCCCGATTTCCCCGCCGATGGTTCGCAATGGGACAAATTGTTTGCCGACG
Source organism: Rhizobiales bacterium Ga0077548 (assembly GCA_001464215.1). GTDB lineage: Bacteria > Pseudomonadota > Alphaproteobacteria > Rhizobiales > Xanthobacteraceae. The sequence continues at coordinate 13,157 of LNEZ01000010.1, forward strand.
GCGAAACTTTCAAAATCGGCTCGCTGGAAACACGGGTCATGCATTCGCCGGGACATACGCTTTGCTCGATTACCTATGTCGCGGGTGACGCCGCATTCGTTCACGACACGCTGTTTCAGCCCGATTACGGCAGTGCGCGTTGCGACTTTCCCGGCGGCAGCGCGGCGCGGCTTTACGATTCGATCAAGCAAATTCTGGCGCTTCCCGGCGAGACGCGCCTTTTCACGGGCCACGACTATATGCCCGATGGCCGCCCTCCGCAGTGGGAGTCGACCGTCGCCGAGCAAAAGAAATCGAACAAGCACTTTGGCAGCAATCCGACACGCGATGAATATGTGAAGGTTCGCGAAGCGCGCGATAAGACATTGCCAATGCCGAAACTAATCCTGCACGCCTTGCAGGTGAACATACGCGGCGGACGTCTGCCGTCCCCGGAAGATAACGGCCGCGTCTACCTGAAACTTCCGATCTGCGCGCTGTAATCTACGGAAGAATTTGCGAAAGGAAGCGCTTGGTGCGCTCGTGGCGCGGATTGGAAAAAAATTCTTCCGGCCGGTTCGCTTCGATGATCTGACCTTCGTCCATGAAGATGATGCGGTCCGCGACCTGACGCGCAAAACCCATTTCATGCGTCACGATCAGCATGGTCATGCCGTCGTCGGCGAGGCTACGGATTGTGTCCAACACTTCCTTGATCATTTCCGGATCGAGCGCCGAAGTAGGCTCGTCGAACAGCATGATCTTCGGATTCATGCAGAGCGCGCGGGCGATCGCGACGCGTTGTTGCTGGCCGCCGGAAAGCTGCGCCGGATATTTGTTCGCCTGCTCCGGAATCCGCACCCGCGTCAGAAACTTCATCGCGACTTCTTCGGCTTCCGCCTTCGGTCGCCCACGCACCCAGATTTGCGCCAAGGTGCAATTTTCCAGCACGCTAAGGTGCGGAAACAGATTGAACTGCTGAAACACCATGCCGGCATCCGCCCGCACCGCATCGATGCTACGCAGATCCGAGGTGAGTTCGATGCCGTCGACGACGATACGGCCGGACTGATGTTCCTCAAGCCGGTTGATGCAACGGATCAATGTGGACTTGCCGGAACCGGACGGCCCGCAGATGACAATGCGCTCTTTCCGCGCGACCGTGAGATCGATGTCGCGCAAAACATGGAACGCGCCGAACCATTTATTGACGCCAGTCATTTCGACGGCGACTACATCTGACGACATCGCAGGATCAGTCATCGCATTGCTCCTTCGACCCGTAACGCGTTACTCCCGGCACGGTGCTCCAGAAACAGCGAGTAGCGCGACATTGCAAAACAGAACACGAAATAGATCATCCCCGCGAACGCAAAGCCGGTGTAGAGCGTGGTCGGCGATGACCAGTTCGGATCGGAAAACGCCGAGCGCACTTGACCCAAAAGATCGAGGATCGCGACGATCTGCACGAGCGTCGTATCCTTGAACAGGCCGATGAAATTATTGACGATGCCTGGAATCACGTGCGTCAGGGCCTGCGGCAACACGATAAGCCCCATGGTTTTCCAGTAGCCTAACCCGAGTGCTGCAGCACTTTCATATTGATGTTTCGGCACTGCTGCGAGACCGCCGCGCACGACTTCAGCCATGTAGGCACCCGAGAACAGCGCGACGCCGATCAGCGCCCGCACAAGCCGCTCGATACTCGCGCCGCCCGGCAGAAACAGCGGCAGCATATAGGTCGCGAAGAACAGCACCGTAATCAGCGGCACGCCGCGCCAGAATTCGATGAAGACGATACTGGTCCAGCGTACGAGCCGCATCTGCGAGCGGCGGCCGAGCGCTAACAGAACGCCGATCGGAAGTGCCGCGACTATACCCGTGATTGCGACGACCAGCGTGACCAGCAATCCGCCCCACTCGCGCGTCTCGACCCAGCGCAGACCGAAATCAGCATCGACCGGCGCGATAATCAGCGCGAGCGATACGAATACGATCGCCATCGCCTTTAACGAAGTCACGAAGCGCGTGCCGAACAGCCGGGCGATTATCGCTACCGCCCCCGTCAGCAATATCGCTGAGGCGATGAAGTCTATCCAGAATGTGCCACGGAACCCGCCTCTGCTGCCAAGTTCGACATGACCGGAAACTCCGATGAAGCGCGCGATTGCACTAAGATCGATGAACTCCGGTATTCGAACGAAACGTCCGAGCAAGAAGCGCTGCGGGTCGAGATTGCCGCCGGTGAGGAGCACAAAGCCCGCAACCGGATAGATTCCGAAAAACAGAAATGCGTTGAACCGCTTGAAGGGCGCGGACGGGATAAGCAGCGGGATCAGCAGCAACGCACCGACGAAGAAGACGAGGTTCGGGCGCCAGAGTTCTTCGTAAGGATAGAAGCCATAGACAAACTGATTGAGCTTCGCCGCGACGAACGGCCAGCAGGCGCCGGCAGCGTTCAGACAAGCATCGCGATCCTTTCCGGTCCAGATCGCATCGAACACAAGAAAGCGGAACAGAGGCATCGCGACCAGAACGAACGCCGCAAAGCCGATGATTGTCATTGCAATATCGGCAGGCGTCGCGAAGAGACGACGTGCGAACCAGCCCCACAGTCCTGTCGCCGCAAACGGCGCAGCGCGTGGCGGCAGCGTTTCCATGCGCACGAAGGCAGCGCTCATCTCATCGCTCCCTTAGCGCAATGCGCCTGTTGTAGATATTCATGACAAAAGAGATCACAAGCGAGATCACGAGATAGACCAGCATGGTGATGCCGAGAATCTCGATCGCCTGCCCGGTGTTGTTCAGCGTCGTGCCGGCAAACACCGAAACCAGATCGGGGTAACCGATGCTGACCGCGAGCGAGGAGTTTTTGAACAGATTCAGATACTGACTGGTCAGCGGCGGCACGATCACGCGCATCGCCTGTGGCACAACGACGAGTTGTAAAAGTTTGGAGCGGCGCAAGCCCAAGGCCCGCGCGGCTTCGGTTTGTCCGCGTGGCACCGCGAGAATGCCGGCGCGTACGATTTCAGCGATGAAGCCCGCGGTATAAGTCGAGAGCGCGATCAAAAGTGCCAGAAACTCCGGGATGATCCGCAAACCGCCGTTGAAATTGAAGCCCTTCAGCTCGGGGCGATCTACTGTCACGCCAACCTTCAGAAAGAAGAATACGAACAGCGGTGCGACCACAATCAGCAAGAGCGAGAACGGCCAAGTCTTCAATGCCGTCCCCGTTTGCACGCGATAGCGCCTCGCGAGCGCAGTCATGACAATCGACAGCAGAATCCCGGCGGCTGCGACAGCGGCAACGATACCAATTCCGTCGCCGAACATCGGCTTCGGCATCAGGATGCCGCGGTTGTTGATAAAAATATCGCCGAAGAACGTGAAGCTCTGGCGCGGTCCCGGCAACGCGGCGAGTACTGCGAGATACCAGAACAAGATCTGAAACAGCAGCGGCAGGTTGCGGATCAGTTCGACATAGCCGCCGCAAAGGCGCGCGATGATCCAGTTTTGCGAAAGCCGGCCAATGCCGACGAGAAAGCCGATGACGGTGGCGAACAGGACACCGAGCGCAGACACGAAAAGTGTGTTCAGGAGGCCTACGAGAAAAGCACGTGCGTAGGTATTGTTTTCATTAAATGAGATCAACGTCTGGCTAATCGAGAACCCAGACTCGATCCAGAAGAAATCGAAACCGATCGGGATGCGTTGCGTGATGATGTTCTGGCGCGTGGTCCGGTAGATGAACCAGCCAATCAGAACAACGAGCGCAACCAGCAGAATCTGGATCACGGCCGAGCGCACGCCAGGCCGGAAAATCCAGCTCGACTTCAGCTTCTCACGGCGAACCGGAACATCGGTCATCCGACGATCCTCCGGTTCACCCTGCTATCTTGCTTAAGAGGCCGCGATCAACGTACCGGCGGCGCATATTGGATGCCGCCTTTGTTCCAGAGTTTGTTCAGACCGCGGTCGATCTTGAGGCGCGAGCCCTCGCCGACGTTGCGGTCGTAAATTTCGCCGTAATTGCCAACATGGCGAATGATACGAACGATCCAGTCGTTGGTCAGGCCGAACTGCTCGCCGTAATTGCCTTCGATGCCGAGCAAGCGCTTTACGTCCGGACGATCAGATTTCAGCCGCTGCTCCAGCGTCTTCTGGCTGATGTCGTATTCCTCGGCGTTGAGCATCGCGAACAGCGTCCACTTCACGATGTCGAACCACTGATCGTCGCCGTGGCGCACGAGCGGCCCCAGCGGTTCTTTCGAAATCAGTTCGGGCAAGATCATGTGCTCGTCGGGTTTGGCGAGCTTCAGGCGCTCGGCGTAAATCTGCGAGACGTCGGTCGTAAACACGTCGCAGCGGCCGCTTTCGTATGCCTTGATGACTTCGTCAGCAGTGTTGAAGACCACCGCTTCGTATTTCATGTTGTTCGAACGGAAGTAGTCGGCAAGGTTGAGCTGGGTAGTCGTGCCGCTTTGCGTGCAGACCGTCGTGTTCGAGAGCTCAAGTGCGGACGAGACTTTCGCGGACTTGCGGACCATGAAGCCCTGTGCGTCATAATAAATCACGCCGGCAAAGTTGAACCCGAGCTGCGTATCGCGCGAACTGGTCCAGGTCGTGTTGCGGGAAAGCAGATCGACTTCACGCGACTGCAGGGCCGTGAAGCGGTCCTTCGCGGTCAGCGGCAGAAACTTCACTTTCGTGGGATCGTTGAAGATTGCCGCGGCAAGGGCACGGCAGAAATCCACGTCGATGCCGTTCCAGTTACCCTTGTCGTCGGGCTGCGCGAAACCGGCGAGACCGCCGGAGACACCGCAAAGAATAGAACCGCGCGCCTTGATGTCGTCGAGCGTGGCTGCCTGCGCGGCGCCAGCCGATGCAAAGGTAAGAGCAAGTGAAAATAAGATCGTCGACCGTTTCATTTGATCACTCCTGCCGGTATCGGCTCTTGTTTTTGTCCCCGTCCTGCGAAGAGTATGGCAGACAAATTCGCGCTTCGCGCGGGGGTTCTCTAGCGCTTTATCACAGGCTAAAAGCCGATATAGGTCAAGCATTTAAGGTAGCTCTCCGAAGGCGGCAGCCGCGAGAGGGAAGGTCTGGAACCGGCAATGGCGACAAAAAAAAGCGGCAGCACAGCCTCCTACCGGCCAGCGACTTCCCTTGTGCTCGCTGGGCGCACTCCTTTCGAGCACGAAGGCTTCGTGAATACTCCGCTCTACCGGGGTTCTACGGTGCTCTCCGAAACCTATGACGACCTCGTCCATCATCGAGGCCGATACGCATATGGCCGGCGCGGCTCGCCGACGCTGGAGGCGCTTTCGACCTCGCTTGCTTCATTTGAGAAGAGCGCGGGTGTGTTGCTAACGCCGTCTGGGCTCTCCGCCGTTGGCACGGCGTTGCTCGCTGTCGTCAAGGCAGGCGACAATATTCTGGTCGCTGACACGGTTTATCAGCCGACGCGCAAGATATGCGACGGCGTGTTGAAGCGCATGGGCGTGGAAACAACCTATTTCGATCCGCTAATCGGCGCGAATATCAAGTCGCTCTTGAAGAGCAACACCAGCGTCGTGTTTCTCGAAGCGCCCGGCTCGCAAACCTTCGAAATGCCGGACGTGCCCGCGATTGCCAAAGTCGCGCGCGAGCATGGCGCAGTGAGTCTCCTGGACAACACTTGGGCGACTCCGCTTTTCTTCCGGCCGCACGAACACGGTGTGGACATTTCAATTCAGGCCGGCACGAAATATCTCGGCGGTCATTCCGACATCAACCTCGGCACAATCTCCGTCAGCGATGCCACACTCTACAAGCGTGTGCTGATCACGCATGGCGATCTCGGCATCAATCCCGGACCGGAGGACGTCTATCTTGCGTTGCGCGGTATGCGGACAATGAGCATCCGGCTCGATCGGCATATGGAGTCAGGGCTTCGTATTGCGCGATGGCTGCAAGCGCAGCCGGAGGTGCTGCGCGTGATGCACCCGGCGCTCGAAAGCGATCCGGGTTACGCGATCTGGAAGCGCGACTTCTCTGGTGCCTGCGGATTGTTCTCGTTCATCCTGAAGCCGGAATACGCGAAAAACATCGCGGCGTTCTTCGATACGCTCGCGCTATTCGGCATGGGGTATAGCTGGGGCGGTTACGAGAGCCTTGCCATTCCGTTCGATTGTAAAGGCTATCGCACGGCGACGAAATGGAATCCGGGCGGGCCGGCCGTGCGCCTGCATATCGGCCTCGAAGATCCGGAAGACCTGATGGATGACCTCGCCGCGGGTCTCGCCAAGCTCGCGTAAGTTATACGCGGAGCTTGCCGACGAAGGGGTGCGTGCTCGACAATCCGCCATCGACCGGGAACGCCTGCCCATTCACGTAGGACGAGTCATCGCTTGCCAGGAACAGCGCCATCGCGGCGATCTCTTCAGGCTCGCCGTGACGCTGTTGCGGATTGATCTGGCCTAACTTCTGCGTCGTTCCCCTGCCCTTGGCATAATCGAATATCGGCTTGGTCATGCCGGTTTCGATCAGCCCCGGACAGATCGCGTTGATACGGACACCCGTGCCGGAGAGCGAGCTTGCCGTCGTCTGCACCAGACTGATGACGCCCGCCTTGCTCGCGCTGTATGGATGACCGCCCGCATTCGCGCGAAGACCGGCGACCGATGCGGTGCAAACAATCGAACCCTTGCCCTGCTTAATCATCAAGGGAACTACATTCTGAATCGCAAGGAACGGTCCGATCAGATTGACGCGGAGAATTTCCTTCCACATCTCGACCGTTTGCTCCGTCAACGGCACGAGACCGCCGCTAATGCCGGCATTCGCATAGATCGCATCCACGCCACCGAAGGCAGAAACGGCTTTGGCGACATAAGCTTTCACTTCGGCTTCGTCACCGGCGTCGGCCGCCATCGCAATCGCCTTGCCGCCGTCTTTTGCAATCAATGCGACAGTTTCTTCGACAGCGTCTTTCGTCTTGTCGACCGCGAGCACCGATGCGCCTTCAGCTGCGAACAGGCGCGCGGATGCGCGGCCGATGCCGCTGCCAGCACCTGTCACTATCGTGCGCTTACCTTCCATTCTCGCTTTACCCATGACGTACTCCTCGAAATCGTGCGTGATTATTTCTTGAATTTAGCGGCGAGCGTATCCGCGCCCTTGGCGACGAGCCCGAGGTCGGAACCGACGGCCACGAAGGTGTAGCCCCATTCGATATAGCGGCGCGCTTCTTCCTCGACTGGCGTAAGAATGCCCGCGGGCTTGCCGACTTTTTTCAGTCGTGTCGCGACATCCTGAATTGCTTTCTGCACCTCGGGATGTTGCGGATTGCCAATATGGCCGAACGACGCCGAGAGATCGGCGGGACCGACGAATACGCCGTCCACGCCATCGACACTCGCAATCGCCTCTAACTGTTCAAGCGCTTCACGCGTCTCAGTCTGCACCAAAAGACAGATTTCAGAATTTGCCTTCTTCAAATAATCCTTGGTGCGGCCGTAACGGCTTGCGCGGCCGCTTCCCGTTATGCCGCGCACGCCTTCCGGTGGATAACGTGTCGCCGCCACCGCACGCCTCGCTTCTTCCGCGTTCTGCACGAATGGCACGAGGATCGACTGCGCGCCGACATCGAGAATGCGCTTGATCAGCACGGTGTCATTCCATGCCGGCCGTACGATAGGTGTCGCGGTGCCGCGCTGCACGGATTGCAGTTGCGCCATTACTGCCGGCAACTCGTTCGGCGAATGCTCGGTGTCGAGCAACAGCCAATCGAACCCGCTGTAAGAAACAATCTCGGTGACGATGTTGCTGCAAAGGCTATTCCAGAGACCGATCTGCAATTTGCCCGCGGCAATCGCGTGCTTGAACTCGTTACGCTGCAATTCCATTTGACCTGACCACTTTCTGCTTTCCTCGGCGCGCGGTGCCATTTCATACGACGTGTGGAATTCTGCAAGGCTCACTTGCCGCCCAATAGACTCCGCACCGAACTCTTCCATCCCGAAAGTTTGCGCTGCCGCATGGCGGCATCCATGCGCGGCGTGAAGCGGCGCTCCAAACGCCAGTTATCACCGAACTGGTCCGGCGGCGGCAATACGCCCGAGGCCAAGCCTGCGAGATAGGCCGCGCCCATCGCCGTCGTTTCCTTCACGATCGGACGATCAACAGGAGCTGCTAGGATGTCCGCGAGCCGCTGCATGGTCCAGTCGGAAGCAACCATGCCGCCATCGACGCGAAGCACGGTCGCGGCACCCTTCGCCTGCGGCCAGTCCGCCTGCATCGCTTCGAGAAGGTCGGCGGTCTGATAACAAACGCTTTCAAGCGCCGCGCGTGCAAATTCCTTCGGACCGCTGTTGCGGGTCAGACCAAACATCGCGCCGCGCACTTCCGAATTCCAATGCGGAGCGCCGAGACCGACGAATGCCGGCACGAGATAAACATCCTGATTTTCGTCGGCTGCTTCCGCGAGCGGCCCGGTTTCGGAAGCGTGCTTCACGATGCCGAGCCCGTCACGCAGCCACTGCACAGCGGCCCCCGCGATAAAGATTGAGCCTTCGAGCGCATAGGTGCGCTTGCCGTTTAATTGATAGGCGATTGTCGTCAGCAGGCGATTCTTCGAGGCGACCGGATTTGCACCGGTATTCAGCAACGCAAAGCAGCCGGTGCCGTAAGTCGATTTCATCATTCCGGGGTTGAAACAGGCCTGCCCGACTGTCGCCGCCTGCTGATCGCCAGCGATGCCACGAACGGCAATCTTTCCGCCGAACAAACTCTCGGTTGTCGTGCCGTAATCGGATGCGCAGTCTTTGACTTCAGGTAATACCGAGCGCGGCACGCTGAAGAGTTTCAGAAGTTCGTCATCCCATTCGCCGCGATGAATATCGAAAAGCATTGTGCGCGAGGCGTTAGTGGCATCGGTCGCATGAACAGCGCCGCCGGTCAGATGCCAGAGAATGAAACAATCGACCGTACCGAAAGCGAGTTCGCCGCGATCCGCACGCGCCCGGGCGCCGGGAACATGATCGAGAATCCAGGCGAGCTTGGTCGCGGAAAAATACGGATCGAGCAGAAGCCCGGTCTTCGCCGCGACTGCGCGCTCGTGTCCCGCTTTCTTCAACTCTTCGCAGCGCGCGGCCGTGCGCCGATCCTGCCACACGATTGCGCGATGGATCGAGTTGCCGGTGCTGCGGTCCCACACCACGGTCGTCTCGCGCTGGTTGGTAATTCCGATGGCGGCGATGTCTTTCGCCGATGCGCCGCCTTTGGCGATTGCCTCGCGGCAGACTTCCAGCGTCGTGCGCAGAAGATCGTCGGGCTCATGCTCGACCCAGCCGGAGGCAGGGAAGTGTTGCGCGAACTCCTGTTGTCCGATCGCGGCAATCGACAGGTCCGCGCGGAACAGGATCGCCCTTGACGAGGTAGTGCCCTGATCGATTGCCAGCAGGAATTTCGCCACCACCCAGCCTCCCATCGCGTCCGCGTCTTCGCGCGGTTCGCCTCCCCGTGATACTACTGTAGCCATGGAAAGAGACGAAATGCAGGGCCGTGCGACATGAAGGCCCCGGATCAAGCGCGGCCAGCCGCCGGCACTGCAGCTTTTTCGCTGCTTTCGCTGCACAGCACCCGCCAGATCGCGGCCGCGCTCGCTTTTCTGGCAGCCTATGTCGCGCTCGAGTGGCTGAGCTTCATCCACGAGTATAAAGGCGTACCGATCACGCCTTGGAATCCTGGCTTGGGCGCGGTCTTCGCGCTGATGATTTTCGGCGGGCCGGTGTATGCGGTGGTGCTTTTCGCCGGGGTCGTCATCTCCGAGACGCTGGTGCTGAAAACCAACCTGCAATGGCCGATCATTCTCGGCATCGCAGCGATCATCGCAGGCGTTTATGCTGGCGCAACTATCCTCGCCCGCAGCCGCTTCCGGCTGGATGTGAGCCTGGTCCAGCTCCGCGACGTAGCGGCATTACTCGGCGCCGGGTTAATCGGCGCGCTGCTTGCGACCCTGTTGCTTTCTCTGATGCTCGTGCTCGAGCCTGATCTCGGCTGGGCGGATGTCATCATCGCGCTCGTCCCGCTTCTTGTCGGCGACACCATCGGGATCGCCGTCGTGACACCGCTCGTGCTGCGCATTCTGCACAAGCATCCGCTGCCAACGCTATCGCGCTTGCTGGCACTGGAAATTGCGCTCTACATCGCGCTCATCTTCGGCGCGCTCTGGATCATCGCGAGCACAGGTGCAATCAGCGGCGTGAAGTTTTTCTATTTGCTATTCCTTCCCGTGGTGCTTGCAGCACTACGCTATGGCCTCGACGGCGCTTGTGTTGCGCTCGCACTCGCGCAGCTTGGATTGGTTGGTGTGCTGCAATTCTTCTCTGCCGACGCGCGCACATTTACCGAGTTTCAAATTCTGATGCTCGTGCTGACGACGACCGGTCTGGTCGTGGGCGCCGTGGTCAGCGAGCGCGAACGATCCGATGAACACGCACGCGAAGCCGAGCGCCGCTTCAAACAGAAAGAGGCCGAAGCAACGCACGCCGCGCGCTTCACGCTGGTCAGCGGCATGGCCTCCGCGCTCGCACATGAAATCAATCAGCCGATGACAGCCGCCCGCGCGCTCGCCCGCTCCGCACAGGAATTGATCCGGCGGCCCGATGCCGATCTGCCGCGCGCGGATACGAACCTCACGAACATGATCGCGCAGGTGGATCACGCCGGCGGCATCGTGCGGCGGATGCGCGATTTTCTCCGCCGCGGCCATCCGCGCGTCAGCACCGTTGACGTACCAACGGTGCTCGACGACGTGCTCATGCTTGCAAGCGCAGATGCCACGGCCAAGGGAATTAGGCTCTCGCTTAAGCGAACCAGCGGCCTTCCGCCGGTGTTCGGCGACCGTGTGCAACTGCAGCAAGTCGTGTTGAACCTGATCCGCAACAGCGTGGACGCGATCAGCGCCACCAAACGCGACGGCGTGATCGAAATAAGAGCGCGGCAACTTTCCACACCTGATCGCGTCGAATTTAGCGTATTGGATGATGGACCCGGAATTGACGACGAAACCGCGCAGAGGCTGTTCGAACCGCTGATGACATCGAAACAAGAAGGCTTGGGACTAGGACTGCCGATCTGCACATCTATCGTCGAAGCGCATGGCGGCAAGATATGGCTGCATTCGCACGAGCCGGGCGCGACCGAGTTCCGATTCACGATCCCGCTGGAAGCGAAGCGGGGCAGCTAAACATGGCAGGGCCAGTGATTTATGTGATCGACGACCAGCAATCCGTGCGTGAAGCGCTCGGCGAAATGCTGAGTGTATTCGGATTCGATACCGAGAAATTCGAATCCGCGGACGTGTTCTTGAAGGGTATCGACGCGGCGCGTCCTGCCTGTATTGTCGCCGACGTTCGAATGCCCGGCACCGACGGCATCGAGCTTGTGCGCGAGCTTGGCAGCCGGGGTATTTCTCTGCCGGTCATCCTGATCTCTGGCCACGCGGACATTCCGATGGCGGTTGCCGCAATCAAGGCCGGCGCCGAAGAATTCATCGAGAAGCCCGTTGACGACACGCAACTCGTGGCGGCGATCAATCGCGGACTCGGCCGGATGCACGAGAACCTCAATTCGTCGCGTGCGCAGGAAGAATTGCGGGAACGATTTGCGCGGCTGACACCGCGCCAGACCGAGATTTTCCAGCTTGTTGCCGAGGGCTTCACCAGCCAGAACATCGCCGAAAAGCTCGGCATCAGCGTTCGGACCGTCGAAAGCTATCGCGCTGAAATCATGGAAAAAATGCAGGCGCAGAGCGTGGCCGTGCTGGTGCGGCAGGCGATCAAGCTGGGTCGCGTCATACCGTAGAATTACGCTGGGCTTTCTACGAATATTCCCGTCTCATCTGGCTATCTAATTTCGATTCCTGACGCCCCGTCCCCCGCAATGTTGCGGGCCGTTGGTCAGGGATTGATGATGTCTCTCTCGGGCTTTGAGCCTGTCCGCCGCGACGCTACCGCCAGTGAAGTCCGCGACTCGCGCACGCGGCTTAAGGTGCTATTCGTGCTCGGCGCGCTGCCTGCCGCCCTCATTGCGCTATTGGCGCCGAAGGCGATCGCGCTTCCGGCGGCAAGCCTGGTTTCAATCGTGCTTGCATTTGCGGTCGCATTCTACGCCTACCGCGCCCGCGTTAATTACCGTTCGCAGGGCCTGACCTTCTGGGATCTCGCGGGGATGCTCGCATTTATCGGTTTCGGTGCCGGCGCAATGTCGGAGCCGCTCGCCGCTCTCGAACTCTTCGGGATGACCGCAACGAGATAGCCACACATTTCATAAGATAGACCGGGCCCCTCTGGCAGTTCATTCGAGCTGCGATGTCGGTCTTAAACAAGGAGAGGGTCCGTGGACCTATTATCGCACGACTACGAAAAACGCTGTCTATTTAAGTTCGTCTCTCGCAACGAGGGAGGCGAAGCGTGAACTTCCTTACAGCCCTTATGCCCTGGGACGCGTGGGTAGCGCTCGGCCAGGTCATCATGATCGACCTCGTGCTGGCGGGTGACAATGCGATCGTCATCGGCCTCGCAGCCGCGGGTCTGCCGAAAGAACAGCGCGCAAAAGCAATTCTGTTTGGCATCATCGCCGCGACCGTACTTCGTATCGGCTTCGCAGCGATCACCGCACAGTTGCTTGCGATTGTAGGTCTACTGCTCGCTGGCGGCATTCTGCTGCTGTGGGTCTGCTGGAAGATGTGGCGCGAACTGCGCACGTCCGCGCATGAGCATAACGCGGCCCTCGAGGCGGTTAGCGGCGAAGACCTCAACAAGGACGGCACCATTGCAGGCGGCGCACCGCGAAAGTCCTTCGCGCAGGCCGCGTGGCAGATCGTCGTCGCCGACATAACCATGTCGCTCGACAACGTGCTTGCGGTCGCGGGTGCCGCGCGCGATCACCCGTGGGTGCTTGTGTTTGGCCTTGCGCTTTCGATCGCGCTCATGGGCATCGCCGCCTCGTTCATCGCGAACCTGCTCCAGAAATACCGCTGGATCGCGTATGTTGGTCTCGTGGTCATCCTCTATGTCGCACTGGAAATGATTTTCCGTGGCAGTATGGAAGTGAAGCCCTTTATTGGCCCAATGATGGGCTGGAAATTATAAACTCTGCGAACCCATAAGATGAAAGGCGCGGCTTCCGAGCCGCGCCTTTTTCTTTACCGTTTGCGTTTCAATATCGCTCTCTCCTATTGTCGTTTTGGGAACGCGATCACACTCGAAATGCAATACCGCGTGGCAACGCTTATGTCCTTACGATTGCGAAGCCGAGTTGAATTAGGCTTGCTGGCGCGCCTGCTTTTTCTCTTCTTTTTTCTTTTTCCAATAATAGCAAACGCTCAGCAAAGATGGCTTTCCGTTACACCGGCACCCGCGCTCCCCGCCCAAACCAGCGGCGGATACGTCGACCGTAAAGACGCGTTGTTGTGGTACGCGACTTTTGGCGACGATAAGAAGCCAGCTGTGCTGCTCCTTCACGGTGGTGGCGGCAACTCCAATACCTGGGGGCATCTCATTCGCGATTTGATGCGCGACTATCGCGTCGTCGTGTTTGATTGCCGCGGTCAGGGCCGCAGCACAAACGATGCTCCGGCAATCTCGTATGAGCAGATGGCGCAGGACGCTATAGCCGTGCTCGGTCAACTGGGCATCGAAAAGGCTGCGGTCGTGGGCTGGAGCGATGGTGCGAATATCGGATTCTATCTCGCACTCAGGCAGCCACAACGCATCACGGCGCTGGTTGCTTTTGCAGGCAACGCGACGCCCGCCGGCTATCAACCTAATTCAAACCCCGCGACTATGGCCGCCTATGCCGCTGCGACCCGCGCGGAATATCAGTGGCTCTCGCCTCACCCGAAGAAATTCAGCGAAGTATTTCAACTTCTTACCGCAATGTGGAAATCGCAGCCAACGCTGACCAACGATGAGCTTGCCGCGATCAAAGCTAGGACCGTGATACTTCATGCAGAGCATGATGAAATAATCCGCCGCGCGCATAGCCAGGAACTGGCAAAGCAGATTCCGAATGCGAAATTCATACTGCTGCGCGGCGTCAGTCACTTCGCGCCGCTACAGAACCCCAACGGCTTCAACGCATCCGTCCGGGCTTTTCTCGTCGCCCGCTAAACGAATTACGTCTTGAAACGCGGGTCGAGGTAATCGCGCAAAGAATCCCCGAAGAGATTAAAGGCGAATACGGCGAGGCTGATCGCGACACCGGGGAAAATCACCATCCACGGCGCTTCACGATAAAAGTCGGCGGCGTTTCCGGAAAGCATCAAACCCCAGGCTGCGATCGGCTCGGTAACGCCGAGGCCGAGGAACGAGAGTGAGGCCTCGAGCAGGATCGCCTGCGCAATGAATGCCGTGAACATGATCAGGAACGGTGCCGTCACATTCGGCGCCATATGCCGGAAGATGATGCGCGCATCAGAGTATCCAGCCGCCCTCGCCGCGTCGATATACGGCATTACGTTCACCGAGAGCGCCGCGGCGCGCACGACGCGCGCCACGCGCGGGACGATCGGGATTGCGATTGCGATGATCAGGTTCACATCGACGCCGTAGATCACGGTCTTGCGAAGTGCGGCGACGACAACGAGCGCAAGCACGATAATCGGGAATGCGAGCAGAATATCCATGAAGCGCTGGATCCAGTTGTCGATGCGGCCACCGAAATAGGCCGAGGCAATGCCGAGGACTGCCCCAATGCTGGAGCCGAGCGCCGAGGACGCGAAGCCGATCACAAGCGCGGTACGTGAGCCGTAGATAATCCGCGAGAAAATATCGCGGCCATAGGCGTCGGTACCGAACCAGTGATCCCACGAAGGTGCTGCCAGGATCGAAGCGAAGTCGATATCCAACGGGTTATAGGGTGCCACGAACTGCGGGAACAGACCCGCGAACATCATAATGATGATGATGATGAAACTAACCGCACCCATCGGTTGCGCGCGGACAAAATGCAAAATCGGATTCGGCCGCTTCGGCAGCACGAACTGCGCGCTTGCTGGAACGGTTGGAGAAAGATTTGCCATCAGTTGCCGTACCGGATGCGTGGGTCGAAAACCGCATAGAGCAGATCGACCGCGAGGTTGATTAGTACGTAGAACGCCGCGATCATGATCACCATTCCCTGGATGAGCATGAAGTCGTTGCGCGAGACGCTTTGTACGAAAAGCTGGCCGATGCCGTTCAGGTTGAAGACCTGTTCCGTCACGACAAGTCCGCCGATCAGGAACGCAAATTCGAGACCCATGACAGTGATCGCAGGCAACAACGCATTTCGTAGTGCATGGCGCGACACGACAAGTTTCTCGTATACGCCCTTGGCGCGGGCCGTGCGGATGTAATCCTCGGCAAGAACCTCCAGGAGCGACGAGCGGATCATGCGCGCCGTCACTGCGCAGTAGCGATAGCCGACCGCAAGCGCGGGCCAGATCAGTTGCGATAAGTTCGCGACCGGATCGACATAGATCGGCGTGAATGTAATCGGAGGCAGCCAATTAAAGAAGGTCAGCAAACTGACTATAATGATCATGCCAAACCAGAACGACGGAATCGAAAGCCCGCCGATGGTCACGATACGCACGACGTAGTCGATCCACGTATTTCGGAACAGTGCAGCTGCCGTTCCAAGTGGAATTGAAATCATGGTCGCAAAAATTGTCGCGAGGATCGCCACCTCCAGCGACAGTTCGAGGCGGATCATGATCTCTTCGATGACAGGCCGCTCGGTCCACATCGAGATGCCGAGATCGCCACGCGCCAATCCCCACATATAATCGCCGAACTGCACGATCAGGGGGCGGTCTAGTCCCAGGCGCTTGCGCTCCTGCTCGACCACTTCCTGTGTAACGTTGCCGCCGTCCCCGCGCAGCTTCACTTCGACGATGTCGCCCGGCACGATGCGCAGCATGAAGAACACGAGCACCGCGACGCCGATCAGCGTCGGAATCGTGAAGAGCAGACGTTTCAGCGTGTACATCAGCATGGCGAAGTTCTTTTTTTAGAGCATCTTGCGGCCCGGCCGTAGCCGGGCCGCAAGTCCTGTTTATTGGTTCAGCCAGACTTCGGCGAGGTCGGCACCCAGGTTATGGCTAGGCGACATCTTCCAGCCCATCACCGTCTTGTGGGAAAGCACGATACGGTGCCACCACAGGATCGGCTGCTGATAGCCCTGCTCGAACAGACGTTTCTCGAGCGCCTGAATATAGCCGCGGCGCTTCTGAACGTCGCTTTCGCGGAGCTGCTGCTCATAAAGCTTGTCGATTTCCGCGTCGTTAGCACGAGAGAGATTGAGTGGGTTCTTGCTCGCTGACAGGAACTTCGTCATCGACAAGGTCGGGTCGTCGTTGAAGAGGTTCGAGAAATCGATTGCAACCTCGAAGTTTCCGCTCTGCATCGCCGCGATATAGGGCGCGGTGTCTGACTGCTTATGCTCGACTTCGACGCCGATCTGGCGCCACTGGTCGACCAGGAACACGCCAGCCGGTGTGTAAGGCATCGCGAGGTTGCGGTTCCAGAGCACGAACTTCAGGTTCTCGTGACCCGCTTCCTTCAGGAGCTTACGTGCCTCGGCGCGTGAGGTTTTGATGTCCTTCGAGAAGCCCGGGAGCTTCACGAGTTCGGCTTCCGGTGTTGCCAACGGCGAACCCGGACGCACGACACCGCCGACCGCGCGGAGCGTCGAGATCTTCGAGAGACCCGTGCTGCCGCCCCAGCGATCAATCGCCATCAGCAACGCGCGGCGAACGCGCACGTCGTTGAACGGCGGTTTTTCGGTGTTGAAGAGGACGAGCAAGTTCAGCGTCCAGCTCGACTCTTCCACGCGGAGCTTGTCGCCCATCGCCGCGATCATACGATCGCGCTCGGCCGGAGAGACGCCGCGGAATTCCGCGAGCACCTGACCGCCCTGCAAGGCGTTCAGCATCGCAGCGGCCTGCAACGTGAAGATGCCGCGATAGCTGTCGAGATAAGGCAGGCCCTTCTTGAAGTAGTTTTCGTTGCGCTTACCGGAGACGTGGCTGCCCTTCACGTGTTCGACGAAAGTGAATGGGCCGGTGCCGTTAATCTTGGTACGCGGCGAAGCCGGATCGGCAGCGAGGTCTTTCGCGGAGTAAACCACGTTCCAAGGGCTCGCGAAGTGATCCATCATCGAGGAGTTTGCGGTCTTGAGCTTGAAGACGACCGTGTTCGGGTTCGGCGTCTCGATGCTTTCGATGTCCGCGAAGGTCGCACGCCGGGTAGAGACCACGCCCTGGGGTGGATTGCGGATGCGGTCGTAGGTCGCCTTGATGTCCGCCGAGGTCAGCGTATCGCCGCTATGGAACTTCACGCCTTCATGGAGCACGAAAGTATAGGTGAGCTTATCCGGCGAAACGGTCCAGGACTTCGCGAGATCGCCTTCGATCTCTGGAAACTTCGACAGATTGTAGCGAAGCAGCGTTGAATGGAACGGCGACGAGAAGTGCAACGTCGCATAAGTGTCGCTGCCGTGTGGATCGTAATGCGGGGCCTCAGCGCTGATCGCAAAGTTAAAGTTGCCGCCGCGCTTCGGCTGCTGCGCCTCCGCCTGCGTTCCCGCAAGCGCAAAAGCTGCCACGCCCACGAGGCCGATAATTAGCCTTTTCATTTTATTCCTCCCATTTGCCGTATCGTTTTTTTGTTTCGGCGTCTTCCTGTTGATTGTGCCTGTTACCGGCACTTCTTGCTTTCATCCGGCGTGATGGCACGCCACGAGATGTCCGGTCTTCAACTCGCGCACTTTCGGAACATCCTGCTTGCAGATGTCGGTCGCGATCGAGCAGCGCGTATGGAACACGCAGCCAGAGGGCGGGGTCAAGGGTGACGGAATTTCGCCGCGCAGCGCACGCGGCGCACGCGCCCGTTCCACACGCGGGTCGGGGATCGGCGCCGCGTCGAGCAACGCCTTCGTGTATGGATGCAATGGCGCTCTATAGATCTCGTCGCGGTCCGCAAGTTCCATGATCTTGCCCAGGTACATGACGGCGACGCGATCCGAGATGTGACGCACCACCGCGAGGTCGTGCGCGATGAAGAGAAACGTGAGACCGAGTCGCGATTGCAAGCCTTCGAGCAGATTGATTACCTGCCCTTGAATCGAAACGTCGAGTGCCGAAACCGGCTCGTCGCAGACAATCAGTTCCGGCTCGAGCGCGAGTGCGCGCGCGATGCCGACACGTTGCCGCTGACCGCCGGAGAGCTCGTGCGGATAGCGTTCCGACATATAAGCGAACAAACCAACCTGGGTTAGCAACTCGCCAACGCGATCGAGTCGTGCCTTCTTCTCAGGCACGATCCCATACACCTTCAGCGGCTCGGCAATGATCTCGCCTACCGTCATGCGTGGGTTCAAAGACGAGTATGGGTCCTGGAAGATGACCTGAATTTTGCGCCGCAGGTCACGCATATTGCGGCCGCTATGATGCGTAACATCCACACCGTTGAATTTGATCGAACCGCCCGTCGCTTCGTCCAGACGAAGCACGACGCGGCCAACTGTGGTTTTGCCGCAACCGGATTCGCCGACAAGGCCGAGCGTCTCCCCTTTGGCTATTGTGAAGGACACATCATCGACGGCGCGAACGGTCGCCATTTCAGACGAGAAAAAGCCAGCGCCGGCCGCTTTGACGCCGAAGTGCTTTTTAAGATTGGAAACTTCCAGCAGCGGCTTGTCGCCGATTTGCGCTTGTGAAGCGACGGTATCACCGCTCGGAAATTCAATCTTCAGCGCGCCGGACATGATCTCGTTTACGCGGTGACACCGCGCCGAGTGTTCGGCGCCTAGATCGATCAGTTCGATAGGCTGCGAGCATTTTTCCAGACGATGCGGGCAGCGTGGTGCGAAGCGGCAGCCCGCCGGCGGCATACGCAAATCCGGCGGCAGTCCTTCGATGGTCTGCAATTTCGTGCCGCGCGGCTCGTCGAGGCGCGGCACCGAACGCATAAGGCCGTTGGTGTAAGGGTGCGCGGGCTTAAGGAAGATGTCGTCTGCGCTACCCTTCTCGATGATGTTTGCCGCGTACATCACATTCACGCGGTCGGCGTAGCGCGCGACGATGCCGAGATTGTGCGTAATGATGACGAGCGCGATGCCGAGTTCACGCGACAGATTCTTCATCAGTTCCAGAATCTGTGCCTGAATGGTCACATCGAGCGCGGTCGTCGGTTCGTCGGCAATGATCAGCTTCGGTTTGCAGGCAAGGCCGATCGCGATCATCACGCGCTGGCGCATCCCGCCGGAAAGCTGATGCGGATATTGCGAAAGGCGGCGCTTGCCGTCGGTGATACCGACCTGTTGCATCAACTCAAGCGCGCGGACTTGCGCCTGCTCTTCCGTCATTTTCAGATGGATGAGCAACGGCTCCATGATCTGCATTCCGATCGAAAGGACCGGATTGAGCGAAGTCATCGGCTCCTGGAAGATCATCGAGATTTCGTGGCCGCGCACGGCGCGCATCTCTTCGTCGGAGAGATCGAGCAGATTGCGGCCTTCGAGCAGAATGCGGCCCTTCGTGACGCGCCCGGTCTTTGCGAGCAGGCGCATCATGGTCAGCGCGGAAACGGATTTGCCGCAACCGGACTCGCCGACGATCGCAACCACTTCGCCGCGGTTGACGGTATAGGACACGCCCTGCACCGCGCGCACGATCCCGCGCGACGTTTCAAACTGAACGTGTAAATCTTCTACAGCGAGCAACGGCACCGATGACTGAGCCGCTCGCGAATGAGACTGAACTACTGCTTCCACCCCGGACTCGATTGTTATTTCGTTCTTCTTTGGCCCTATTGGTTTTATAACCAATCGATTCTGCAATGACTACAATTCTACACTGCGAGTGCCACATTGCCGCGCTTCGATATTGCGCTGCGAAATCTGACTCTGCAGTAACAATTTCAGTCGCGTTTGCGAATGCGTCTCATAACCGGGAAATTGCCCCAGACTCGGCCATTCTTTCGATCTCAGCGTCGGTGAAGCCGTATTCGCGTAAAACTTCCCCGGTGTGTTCTCCGAAAATTGGTGCGCTGCGATGTACGCCGCCCGGCGTTGCTGAAAATTTCACCGGTGCACCGAGCGTTTTTACCGGCCCGACCGCGGAGTGATTGACCTCCACCACCATGTCGCGCGCGACCGTCTGGGGGTCGGCGTGCATCTGAAGAACATTGAATACGGGACCGGCCGGGACCTTCGCCTGCTCGAGCGCGTTCAGCCACTCCGCACTCGTGCGTTTCTTGAATTCAGGTGCGAGCGTTTCTGCAAGCACCGCGCGGTTCACGAGACGCCCCGATGCATCCTTGAAGCGCGCATCGTCTGCAAGATCGGGCCGCTGCAAGAGTTCGATGGTGCGCAGCCAGGTGGTCTGGTTTGCTGCACCCAGATTGATCCAGCCGTCTTTCGTGGCAAACGCCTCATAAGGTGCGTTCAACGGATGTGCCGACCCCATCGGTCCAGGAGCTACGCCTGATGCGAGCGCAATCGAAGACTGCCAATAGGTGTGAACGATGCCCGCTTCAAACAGCGAAGTATCGACCATCTGGCCCTTGCCGGTCTGCGTGCGCGCGTGAAGTGCCGCAAGAATACCCATCGCCGCGAGAATGCCAGCGGTGATGTCAGTCACGGGTGCACCGACTTTCACCGGCGGACGGCCCGGCCCTTCGCCGGTAATCGACATCAGTCCGCTCATGCCCTGCGCGATCAGATCGAAACCGCCGCGGTCGGCGTAAGGTCCGGTGCGGCCGAAGCCGGAGATCGCACAATAAATAAGACGCGGGTTCAGCTTCTGAAGTTCGTCGAAGCCGAACCCCATGCGTTCCATCGCACCGCGGCGATAGTTTTCGGTCACGACATCTGCGTCTTCGAGCAGGCGGCGCAGGATTTTCTTGCCATCATCGGTTTTCAGATTGACCGCGATGCCGCGCTTGTTGCGGTTCAACATCATGAAAGATGCCGCTTCGTCACCGATCTTCGGCGGCACGGTGCGCCGCGTGTCGTCGCCGCCTGGAATTTTCTCGACCTTGATGACTTCGGCACCCATGTCCGCAAGCATCAAGCCGCAAACGGGGCCAGCCATAACATGACTAAGCTCGATTACCTTGACGCCAGTAAGTGGACCTTTGTTCTCTTTCATCAGCGGCCTTTGAATTGAGGCTTCTTCTTTTCCAGAAACGCACGGTAGCCGATCTGAAAATCTTCGGTCCCGAAGCAGTCAAAGCTCTCGTCGAGTTCGTCTTCGCGGAGCGGCTTCGGCTCCAAGAGGCGGCGCACGAATTTCTTGTGCCAGCGCGCGGCAAGCGGCGCGCCGTCGGCGATGCGCTTTGCCGTTTCATAGACTTCGGTTTCGAGTTTGGCGTCAGGTACCACCCGGTTCACGAGGCCCGCGCGCAAGGCATCGGCAGCGCCAAACACTTTCCCTTCAAGCAGCATCTCCATCGCAACCGATGGGCCGACGATATCCAGCAGCGCTTTTAATTCCGCATATGCGACGACCAGACCGAGACGGTTCACGGGAATGCCGAAACGGGCGCTCTCGTCGCAGATACGAATATCGGTGCGTCCCGCGATTTCGAGCCCGCCGCCGACGCAGGGACCATGGATCATCGAAATCACCGGATGCGGACACTCCGAGATCGAAACCAGCGCGGGATGAATTGCCTTGCCGTAGGCACGGGCAGAGACAATGTCGTAGCGCTCACGCTCAAACTCGGCGATATCGGCGCCGGAAGCGAAGGCTTCGCCCGCGCCGCGCAGTACGATGCAGCGTATCGTGTCGCGGTCGTGAGCCAGTTCCTCGAACGCTTGCCTTAGCTGACGCCACATCAGCAACGACAGCGCATTCAGGCGGCCTGCATTTTCGATTACGACGGTCGCGATTGCGCCGTCCGTTTTATACGTGACGGTTCCGCTCATAGCGCTCTCCTTTTCGGTTCGCCCTACCCCGCGTCGGCAACAAGCCCCGCCGCCTTGATACCCGCGATGCCAGCCGCTTCGTCGTTGTCAGACGTATCGCCGGAAACACCGACCGCGCCGATGATTGCGCCGTTAGCGTTCTTGATCAACACGCCGCCGGGTACCGGGATAAAATCACCGTCAAAAACGTGCGCGAGCGCCGCGCCGAAGTGCGGGCGCTCCAGAATGCGCTTCTCGACCGAGCGTCCGCCGATACCCATGCCAAGGCAGCCATGTGCCTTGCCATGCGCGATGTCAAAGCGGCGCAACGCGGAATTGTCTTCGATCGCGCAGGCAACAACCGTGCTGCGTGCATCGAGTACGACGATGCCCATGGGCTTGAATTTTGAATCCCGCGAGAATTTAAGGCACGTGCTAACGATGATCTGCGCTTTTTCGAGTGTCAGTTCCGACATGATTTATCTCCCGACTGTGTTTTCTGCTTATTGTATTCGCTCGACGCCGAGGCTGCGCGCAAGGACGCGCGCAACATGGACTGCCTCCCGGCCCGCACCGTGACTAATCTGTTCGCGGCATGAGGTGCCGTCGGCAACGACGATGGTACGCGCATCCGCCTTACGTACCGCAGGCAACAAGCTTAGCTCGCCCATAGCAAGCGAAACATCGATTGTTTCTTTACCGTAGCCGAAACTGCCGGCCATGCCGCAGCAGCTTGAGTCGATCGTTTCGACTTCAAGTTCCGGAATAAGTTTAAGGGTCTGCTGCACAGGTGTAAGCGCCCCAAATGCCTTCTGATGACAATGCCCGTGCAGTAATGCCTTTTTTCCAATCGGCTTCAGATCGAGTTTCATGCGGCCTGCTGCTGTCTCAGCAGCGATAAATTCCTCGAACAGCATGACATTGCCTGAAAGTGCCGCGGCATCCCGGTTATCATTCAGTAATGACGGGATCTCATCGCGAAAGCCAAACACGCAGCTTGGCTCTAGACCTACGACCGGCACGCCCCTTCGCACATAGGACATCAGCACCTTCAATGTGCGCTCTGCTTCTTGTTTCGCTTGTTTAACGGCGCCGACGGACAGAAATGTCCTGCCACAGCAAAGTGGACGCCCTTGACCATCGTCTGCGAAATAAACGCGATAGCCTCCGGCCATCAGTACATCGCGCGCGGCCTCAAGATTCTCGCGGTCGAAGTAACGGTTGAAGGTGTCCGCGAAGAGGACAACTTCCTTTTCGCCGTCTCCTGGACTCGCAGCATACTCATCAAATACATCGCTCCGCCACTTCGGTAGCTTTCGTTTTGCGCTAAACCCGGTAAGCCATTCCGAAACCTTCGCGGCACCCGGCACTATGTCGCGCAGATTGAGAAACCAACCGATATGTTTCGCAAAACGCGCATAGCGAGGTAGCCAGCCGACCAGACGGTCGCGCAGCGAATAGCCGTGCTTCGCCGCACGGGCCGCGAGCACTTCTATTTTCATGCGTGCCATGTCAACGCCCGTCGGGCATTCGCGGCGGCAGCCTTTGCAAGAGACGCAAAGCTTCATGGTCTCGGCCATCGCTTCCGAAGTCAGCGCGTCTTCGCCGAGTTGTCCCGCTATCGCGAGCCGCAGCGAATTCGCGCGGCCGCGCGTGACATCGCGCTCGTCCCTTGTCACGCGATAGCTCGGGCACATCACGTTGCCGGCGCTGTTCCTGCAAGCGCCGTTGTTGTTGCACATCTCGACGGCGCCCTGAAAACCCTTCGCGCCGCCGGTGTATTCAGACCAGTTCAGTGCTGGTGTGAATTCTTCCAGACCGTAATGCGGACCGTAGCGAAAATTATCGCGATCATCGAATTTCGGCGTGCGGACGATCTTGCCGCGATTGAACAGCGGCTTCGGATCGAAGCGGTCTTTTACTTCCTCGAAGGCACGCACGAGTTTCGACCCGAACATCTGTTCGTGAAATTCGGACCGGACCAGCCCGTCGCCATGCTCGCCGGAATGCGAGCCTTTATACTCTCGCACGATCGCGAAGGCCTCCTCCGCAATCGCGCGCATGGTCTTTACGTCTTTCTCCTGCCGGAGATTGAGCACGGGGCGCACATGAAGACAGCCGACGGATGCGTGCGCGTACCAGGTGCCGCGCGTGCCGTTCTTCTCGAATATTTTCGTCAGACGCGCGGTGTAATCCGCGAGATGTTCGAGCGGCACGGCGCAGTCTTCGACGAAGGAGATCGGCTTGCCCTGCTCCTTCATAGACATCATCACGTTAAGGCCGGATGCGCGCAATTCCGCGATCGCCGTCTGCAACGCGGGTTCGGTCACATCGACCACGCCGCCCCACTTTACGCCTTGCTTATCCCAACCAAAGCCGAGATCGCTCATCACGTCATGAAGGTGCGATAAACGCTTTCTGTTCTCCTCCTCGCCGGCATCAAACTCGACCAGCAGGACTGCGTCAGGCACACCGCGCACGAATTTTTCCAATGTCGGCCTGAACATCGCGATTTCACGCGCAAGCTCGATCATGGTGCGATCGACGAGTTCGACCGCAATCGGTCCCGTCTTCACCAGATGCTGCGCCGCGCTCATCGCCTCATAAAAACTGCCGAAATGACACGCCGCGACAATGCGCTTGCCGAGCACGGGCCAGAGCTTCAGCTCCACCTTGGTGGTGAAAGCGAGCGTGCCTTCCGAACCTATTAATATGTGCGCGAGATTGAGATCGTTCTTGCCGGGCGTTAGCGCATCGAGATTGTAGCCGCCGACGCGGCGTTGCACTTTCGGAAAACGCGCTTCGACCTCCGCCGCTTCGCGCGCACCAAGCTCGAGCAAATCTTTCGCGAGCGGCTTCAATGCCGAAGCATCCGGAATATCCGAAAGGTCGCGATTGGCGCGTCCAAAATGCGCGGAGTGGCCGCTCGCGAATACAGCGTCCATCGAAATTACGTTGTCGCGCATGGTGCCGTAGCGGAGCGAACGTCCACCGCAGGAGTTGTTTCCGGCCATGCCGCCGATGGTTGCGCGCGACGCGGTCGAAACATCGACCGGATACCAAAGCCCGTGCTTGCGTAGCGCACGGTTCAGATCGTCGAGCACGATGCCGGGTTCGACCACGCAGCGTTTGTTCTCGACATCCAGTTCGAGGATTTTATTCAGGTGCTTGGAGCAGTCGATCACGAGCGAGTGGTTGATGGTCTGCCCACATTGGGAGGTGCCGCCGCCGCGCGCGAGTACCGTCGCGCCCTCTTGATCGGCCAATTCAATCGCTGCCTTCGCCTCCTCTATTGTGCGAGGCACAACGACACCGACCGGCATCATTTGATAATGCGAAGCGTCCGTTGCGTAGCGCCCGCGGCTGAAGCCGTCGAACAACACGCCGCCCGTGATTTCGCGGCGCAGCTTCCGCTCCAGTCCCGGCATCAGGACGTTCATCGGGTGCGCCCCTTTATCGCTGCATGGCGGCTAAGGCGTGCGCGCTGCTTGACCGGGATGCGTGTATAATTCACAGGACTGGCCAGCTCTTATTTCAATCACGCGCATCGCTCGCGCATTCAAGACTACCGGGGGATCACAGTGGCGTCTAATCGTTCGCGCACCGCAGGCAGACATTTTCTCCAGATCCCCGGCCCGAGCCCCATTCCCGACCGCGTGTTGCGGGCGATGGATATGCCGATCATCGATCATCGCGGGCCCGAATTCGGCAAGCTGGCCCGTCGCGTGCTCGATGGCGTGAAGACGATTTTCAAGACCACGAATCCCGTCATCATCTATCCCTCGTCCGGCACCGGCGCGTGGGAAGCGGCCCTCGTCAATACGCTTTCGCCGGGCGATCACGTGCTCATGTACGAGACCGGCCAGTTCGGCACGCTCTGGAAGAAGATGGCCGAGAAGCTAGGACTGGTACCGATCTTCATCGAAACCGACTGGCGCAGCGGCGCCGACCCGAAAGCGATCGAAGCGAAGCTGCGCGAAGACAAAGAAAAGAAGATCAAGGCAGTCGCCGTTTTGCACAACGAAACCTCCACCGGCTGCGTCTCGCATCCCGCGGAAGTCCGCAAAGCAATCGACGCCGCCGGGCACCCGGCACTTCTGCTCGTCGATACCATCTCCTCGCTTGCCTCGATCGACTATCGCCACGACGAATGGGGTGTCGATGTCACCGTCGGCGGCGCGCAGAAGGGTTTGATGCTGCCGCCCGGCGTCTCCTTCAACGCAGTCAGCGATAAGGCACTCGTCGCATCGAAGTCGTCAGCGCTTCCGAAGTCCTTCTGGGGCTGGGAAGAAATGATCGCGATGAACAAGACCAACTATTTCCCTTACACGCCGGCCACGAATATTCTCTACGGTCTCGCCGAAGCGATCGATATGCTGCACGAGGAAGGCCTTGAGAACGTATTTTCGCGTCACGACCGGCTCGCGGAAGCGACCCGGCGCGCGGTGCGCAGCTGGGGCCTAGAAATTCTTTGCAAGGACCCGAAGTATTATTCCTCCACGATCACGGCGATCCTGCTGCCGGAAGGCCATAATGCGGATCAGTTCCGCACGGCTGCGCTCGAGAACTTCGACATCGCTTACGGCGCGGGCCTCGGCAAAATCGCTGGCAAGGTCTTCCGCATCGGCCATCTCGGCGACACCAACGACGGCACCATCATTGGCGCGTTGGCGCTCACCGAAATGGCGCTCGGCGTTGCCGGCATTCCGCACAAAAAAGGCGGTGTGCAAGCGGCGATGGATTACATCGGCGAAGAGAGCAAGAAGCGCGCGAACTGAGCATTCCTACGCGACGAATATCCCGCCAAGCTCATCGTCGATATGCAGCTTCACGATGTCGTCGAAGGTTCGCTCTGCGGTTGTGAAACCGAGAGACTTCGCGCGTGAGGTATCGAAGTTGCGCGGCCAGCCGGAAACGATCCGCATGATGGTCTGATCCGGCTCGCGCTTGATGCGCTTGGTCACGCCCTTACCCGCAACGCGCTCAAGCCCCGCAATCTGCTCGCCGACGGTGACCGATAGACCCGGCATCGAGAGATTTACGCGATTATTGAGCTTCGCGATCTCTATGGTTGCGGCGTGCATCAGAAAACCGATCGCCGAGCGCGGCGACGCGTGCCAGTGGCGCACATCCTCCGAAACCGGCAGCACCGCCTCCTCGCCGCTCAACGGCTCGCGGATAATGTTCGAGAAAAAGCCTGACGCCGCCTTATTGGGCTTTCCGGGACGCACACAGATTGTCGGCAGGCGAATGCCGACGCCTTCGAGAAGGCCGCGGCGCGAATAATCGGCGAGCATCAATTCGCCCATCGCCTTTTGCGTGCCATAGCTCGTCAGTGGGGTTTCGAAGAATTCGTCACTGATCGCGTCCGGAAACGGCGCGCCGAATACGGCAATAGAAGACGTGAAGACGACGCGCGGCTTGTAACCGCCGCCAACTTTCTTGATTGCATCCAAGAGAAAGCGCGTGCCGTCGAGATTAATACGATAGCCCTTATCGAGATCGGCCTCCGCCTCACCGGACACGATGGCAGCCAAGTGAAAGATCATATCGGGCTTCGAAGCGATCAGTTTTTCCGCCTCACCCGGCATCGAAAAGTCGGATGCCGACGCGCTGACCGGAAACGGCGCGTTTGCCGGCGTTTCCGGCGCTACCACATCATGCAGCGTGAGTTTCGAAATCTCGCGCGAGCCGATGCGCTGTTCTTTCAACAAACGCCCGGTGAGCTTGCGCCCGATCATACCGGCCGCGCCGAGTATCAACACTTGCATGGCTTATTCCTTGACCGCGCCCGTCATCGCCGAAACGTAATGTTCGACGAAAAATGCGTAAAGGATCACGAGCGGCAGCGAACCCAGCATCGCGCCTGCCATCAGCGAACCCCAACGATAGACATCGCCATCGACGAGTTCGCTCACAATAGCGACCGGAACGGTCCGATTCTGCACGGACTGGATCAAGGTGAGCGCGTAAATAAATTCGTTCCAGCACAGCGTGAACGAGAAGATGAACGCGGAGATCAGCCCCGGAATGGCCAGCGGCAGAACGATCTTCGTCAAAATTTGCCAGCGGCTCGCTCCGTCGATCAGCGCACACTCCTCAAGCTCGAACGGAATGGTCTTGAAGTAACCCATCAGGAGCCAGGTCGAGAACGGGATCAGGATTGTCGGATAGACGAGGATGAGCGCGAGCGGCGAGTCGAACAGTCCATAGAAATGAATGACCGAGGCCAGCGGAATGAACAGGATCGACGGCGGGATCAGATACGCCATGAAGATCGAGGCGCCGATCATCTGCGCGCCACGAAACCGAAGCCGCACAATCGCGTAGGCGGCAAGCACGCTCGCGAAGATCGACAACATCGTCGCGGCGAACGCGACGTACATCGTATTCCATAGCCAGCGCGGATACGCCGTCTCGAACAACAGCCGCTTGATGTGTTCCAGCGTCGGGTTGACCACCCAGAACGGATTGTGGGTATTCATATCGACGAGTTGCGCGTTCGGCTTCACCGATGTCAGTACCATCCAGTAGAACGGGAA
>LNEZ01000011.1 GCA_001464215.1 Rhizobiales bacterium Ga0077548
TCGGCACGGTTTCGAGATAGGTCATGCCCTCGCGTGAATCGCTCCGCATCTCGGTTGCGACGACTTTTGCAGAGGCCTCAGTCATTGTTTTCACCCTGCTGCCATTTACGGCGCTGTAACCCGAACCACGAGAACATGATCGCAGCCAACAGGAACGGAATCATCGCAGTCGCGATTGCCGAGCCCTCGCCTAGCTGCCCGCTCAGAATGCCGCGCGAATAGGAAAGCGTTGCCATCAAGTGCGTCGCATTCGCAGGGCCGCCGCGCGTCATCGCCCAGATCAACTGGAAGTCGGTGAAAGTGAAAAGCACCGAGAACGTCATCACCACGGCGATGATCGGCGTCAGCAGCGGATAGGTCACAAAGCGGAAGCGCTGCCAGGCCGATGCACCATCGAGGGTCGCCGCTTCATAAAGCGACGGCGAAACAGTTTGCAGACCCGCGAGCAAAGTGATGGCGACGAACGGCACGCCGCGCCAGACATTCGCGAAGATCAAGCTCGCGCGCGCGAGATTGCCGTCGCCGAGAAAATCGATGTTCTGGTTGATCAGGCCCATCTGCTTCAGCGACCAGGAAATGATCGAGAACTGCGAGTCGTAAATCCACCAGAACGCGATTGCAGACAGCACGGTCGGCACGATGAAAGGGATCAGCACGATCGAGCGGATCATCGCCTTGAATGGCATATGCCGGTTCAAAAGCAGCGCCAAATAGAGACCGACCACGAATTTGATAATGCTCGCGACGATCGTATAGAGCAGCGTGTTGAAGACGGAGAGCCAGAATACGCTGTCGTCCCAAAGCCACTCGTAGTTTTCAAAGCCGATGAATTTTCCGGGGCGCGCAAGCCGCGTGTCGGTGAACGAGAGCCAAACGCCTAGGAGCAACGGCCAGGCGAGAAAAAGCAAAAGAAAGGCCGCCGCCGGCAGCATGAACCAGATCGCCAACCAGTTGCGATTGACCTTCAGCCGCCCCCACGCGGACAACTCTTTCATCCGCGAAGCATTGCGTTCGGCTTCTTCAACCGTGCTCATGTAGGCCGCTTTGTACTAGAGAATGAAAATGGCGGCGCAGTTTCCCGCGCCGCCGGATTTCGCTTAGCGATAGATACGCCGCGTCTGCCGCTCGGCAATCGCCATCGCACCCTTGATGTCTTCGCGGCCGGTGCAGTAGTTCGCGTACATATCGACTACCACGAAGTCGGCAATCGCCGCCGCCGCTTTTTCGCCCAGCGTACCGAGGCCCGCAGGCGTCAGCGTGCGCTTGGAAACGTCGCGATAAACGGTCCGCTTCGGATCGGCAGTCCACACCGGGTTCTTGTCGTAGGCATTGAGGAAGTGCGAGAGATAGCCCTGCGCCGCCTCGATCCACGGATTGAAGTTTTCCGCTTCCTGCATGAAGGCCGCGAAGGCTTTGCACGCATTCGGGAACTTCGTGAACGAGAAGGTCAGGATCGGGAATGCGAGATGCAGTTCGGTCGGGCGTCCGACCGGACCGACCGGCATATAGGCGTGGTTCATGTCTTCAGCGACCGCCTTGTTTTCACGGTTCGCGGTGACATAGACCGAAATGCCGTTCGAGGTGAGATGGAGTTCGCCTGCAACGAAGGCCTTGTTGTTCGACGAGTCGTTCCAGGACGCGGTACCCGGAATGAAGTTGTCGTAAAGATCCTTCACGAACTGCAGGGACTTCGCGGTTTCCGGCGAGTTGATGACGACCTTGTCGTCCTTATCGACGAGGTTGCCGCCGTGCGCCCACAGCGCCCAGTGCAGCCAGGTGTTAGCGTCGCCCGAGGCATGGCCGAGCGCAAAACCGGCCGGCGTGTTGTTTTTCTTAAGCGCTTTGACAAGTTCGAGGAAGCTTGCGGTGTCTTTCGGGAATTCCTTGAAGCCCGCCTTCTCCATCGAACTGATGCGGTAATTCATCAAACCGCCCGTGGTCGCCACCGGCAGGCAGATCCATTTGCCTTTCGCCTTGCCGTAAAGCTCGGCCGACGGCGTCCAGCCGCCGTATTTCTTGCCGAGGTAATCCGCGACCTGGGACATATCGAGGCACTTCTCGGGGAAGAGATGTGGAAGCGAATAAAGACCCCACACCATGTCGAGACCGGAGCCCGTGTTCGCGGCGACCGAAGCCTTGGGCTGTACGTCTTCGAACGACTCGTTCGTGATCGTGACCGAAACCCCCGTCGCCTTCTGGAAGGCATCGACCATCGCCATGAAGGCTTTGTCTTCGGCTTCGACGAAGCGGCGCCAACGCAGCACCGAGATCTTCGCATTCGGTTCCGCCTTGAAGGGCGCGGTCTGTGCCCAGGCGGTCGCGTAGTTAAACAACTGGTCGGCACCTACAGTGGCAATCGTTGCAGCCGCGGCTGAACCTTTCAGCAGCGAGCGGCGGTCCATTTCAAACTTCTTGTCCATGATTTCCTCCCGTGGACGTTCTTGATCTTCGGACTTCGCTAGATTCTTTTTCCGCTATCTTTGGCGAAGAGGTGAGCCGTGTCCGCGCGCGGACGCAGCGAAATCTTGTCGCCAGGCTTTAAGTTTTGGCGTTCGCGGAAAACTGCAATTACTTCCTGATTGCCGATCCGCGCGACAACCTGGGTTTCCGATCCGGTCGGCTCGACGACGACGACTTCCGCCGGCAAGCCGCCCTCGCCTAGTTCGAAATGCTCCGGGCGAATTCCGTAAACGACATCGCGACCGCTTTCGCCTTGCGGCATGGATTTCAGCGGCAGCTTGTGACCCTGCTCGGTCTCGACATAGGCCGAACCGTTCGCTTTCAATTTGCCGTTGAGGAAATTCATCGCCGGCGAGCCGATGAAGCCAGCCACGAACTGATTGGCCGGCTTGTCGTAAAGTTCGAGCGGCGCGCCAACCTGCTCAATCACACCGTCGTGCATCACAACGATTTTGTCGCCAAGGGTCATGGCTTCGATCTGGTCATGCGTGACGTAAACAGTTGTGGTCTTCAGCCGCTGATGCAGCTCCTTCATTTCCGTGCGCATCGCGACGCGCAATTTTGCATCTAAGTTTGATAGCGGCTCGTCAAACAGGAATACCTGCGGCTCGCGCACGATGGCGCGACCCATGGCGACGCGTTGGCGCTGGCCGCCGGAGAGCTGCCGCGGATAGCGCTCCAAGAGCGGCATCAGACCGAGAATCTGTGCCGCTTTTTTCACGCGCGTATCGATTTCGCTTTTGCTTTCGCCGCGCAGCATGAGCGAGAAGCCCATGTTTTTCGCGACCGTCATGTGCGGATAGAGCGCGTAATTCTGGAACACCATCGCGATGTCGCGCTCTTTGGGGTGAACGTTGTTCACCACGCGGCCGCCGATGGAAATTGTGCCGGCAGTTATGTTTTCAAGGCCCGCCAGCATCCGGAGCAGCGTGGACTTTCCGCAGCCGGACGGGCCGACGAGCACGACGAACTGCCCATCCTCGATCGGAACGGATACGCCATGCAGGATTTCTACGTCGCCAAAAGATTTCCGAACGTCCCGTATTTGCACGGACGCCATTCTCGCTCTCCCTGAATTCCCCAGGCAGTTACGGGCGTTTCGCCTCTCTGCTCTTTTTCTTATTGCAAAGAGTGTGGCTGCTGTTGGTAGCGCTGTCAATCAGCAGCGCCACGTGGTAGGAACCTAAAATGCCGCGTAAAGGCAGAAAGTTAGGACCGATCCGCCTCACCGAAGTTGCGAAGCTCGCCGGTGTGAGCCCGATCACGGCTTCGCGCTTCTTCCGTAACCCCGAGGCGCTATCCGTTAGCAAGCGCGTAAGAGTCGAAAGCGCAGCGAGAGAACTTGGCTATGTGCCTAATCTCGCAGCGCGTGCGCTCGCTTCGCAACGCACCGAAGTCATCGGCGTCCTAATCCCGTCGCTCACGAATAATGTATTCAATGATGTGTTGCGCGGCATCTACGACGCCTCGGAAGGCAGCCCCTACACGATACAGTTCGTGAACACCCGCTACAGCATCTTGCAGGAAGAGAGGTTGTTGCGACTATTCCAAGCGCAAAAGCCCGCGGGTCTTATCGTCACCGGCATCAACCAGACCGAAGACTCGCGCGCCGTAATGAAAGCGATGAGCTGTCCGATCGTGCAGATCATGGAGACGGGTCCAGACCCGGTCGATATGATGGTCGGATTCTCTCACTATGACGCTGCATTTGCTGCAGTTTCTCATCTAATTTCTCATGGGCGAAAGCGCATCGGGTTTATCGGCGCGCGGATGGACCCTCGTGTGCAGCGCCGCCTCGACGGTTATCGCGATGCAATGAAGGGGGCCGCGCTGTTCGACCCGAACCTCGTTTTGACGACGCCCACGCCCACCGCAATGACGCTAGGCGGCACCCTGTTGGCCGATCTTCTGGCAAAAGTGCCTGATCTGGACGCTGTTTTCTGCATCAACGACGACCTCGCGCTTGGCGTACTGTTCGAATGCCAGCGCCGGTCAATTCCGGTGCCTGAGAAGCTCGCCATTATCGGCTTCAACGACATGGAATTCATGGCGTCCTCGTTCCCTTCGCTCTCCAGCGTCCGCACCAACCGCTACGAAATGGGCCGCGACGCGGTGACCATGCTGATCGACGCGGTCGAAGGCAGGCGGCCGGATAAACGCGTCGTCGATCTCGGTTTTGAACTGATGATCCGGCAAAGCTCAGCCCCGCACGGTGCACAGAACAACTAATCAAACCGGCGAAGCAGCCTTGCAAGAAAATGGTAGCGCTGTCTTTTGGCGAGGTTTACGCTATGGCTCGCTTTCATGCCTACTACGGGAGTAAATTCATGAGCAAGTCCGGAAACGGCGCCGATAAAAAGCCGAAGCTCCGCTCCCGCCTGTGGTTCGACGATTCATCGGACCCCGCGATGACCGCGCTCTATCTCGAGCGCTACCTGAATTATGGGCTTACACGCGAGGAATTGCAGTCCGGCAAGCCGATCATCGGAATCGCGCAAACCGGCAGCGACCTTTCCCCATGCAACCGGCATCACTTAGAGCTCGCGCATCGCGTCCGCGAAGGTATTCGCGAAGCCGGCGGTGTCGCGATGGAATTTCCGTGTCATCCGATTCAGGAGACCGGAAAACGTCCCACGGCCGCGCTCGACCGCAACCTTGCTTACCTTTCGCTCGTTGAAGTGTTGTTCGGCTATCCGCTGGATGGCGTGGTGCTCACCACAGGCTGCGACAAGACCACGCCGGCCTGCCTGATGGCTGCCGCCACCGTGAACATTCCCGCGATCGTGCTCTCCGGCGGGCCGATGCTGAACGGCTGGTTCAACGGCGAGCGCACCGGCTCCGGCACCATCGTGTGGAAGTCGCGCGAGCGGTTAGCGACCGGCGAGATCAACTACGACGAGTTCATGGATATTGTCGCTTCGTCGGCACCTTCCATCGGCCATTGCAACACGATGGGCACGGCTTCGACCATGAATTCGCTCGCGGAAGCGCTCGGTATGTCGCTGCCGGGATGCGCTGCGATCCCCGCGCCTTACCGCGAGCGCGGACAGATTTCGTATCTCACCGGAAAACGCATCGTCGAAATGGTGTGGGAGGATTTGCGCCCGACCGACATCATGACCAAGAAGGCATTCGAGAACGCGATTGTCGTCAACTCCGCAATCGGCGGCTCGACAACGCGCCGATCCATCTCAACGCGCTCGCGCGGCACTGCGGCGTGGAATTGACTGTGCAAGACTGGCAGAGCGTCGGCCACAAAATACCGTTGCTCGTCAACCTGCAGCCAGCCGGCGCTTACCTCGGCGAGGAATATCATCGCGCGGGCGGCGTGCCAGCGGTCGTCCGGGAATTGATGACGAAGAAGAAAATCCACGAAGATGCAATCACCGTGAACGGCAAGACCATAGGCGAGAACTGCAGGAATGCACCCACGCCAGACAATGACGTGATCTGGTCCTACGACAAACCATTCGTCAAAGATGCGGGCTTCATTGTGTTGTCGGGCAACCTCTTCGACAGCGCGATCATGAAGACTTCCGTGATCTCGAAAGAATTCCGCGACCGTTATCTTTCGAACACGAAAGACCCGGAAGCGTTCGAAGGCCGCGCCATCGTGTTCGACGGACCGGAGGAGTATCACACGCGCATCGACGATCCTTCTCTCAATATCGATGAGCACTGCATTCTGTTCGTTCGCGGCACCGGTCCCATCGGTTATCCCGGCGGCGCGGAGGTCGTGAATATGCAACCGCCAGCAGCACTCATTAAGCGCGGGATCAAATCCTTGCCCTGCATCGGCGACGGCAGACAGTCCGGCACTTCGGGGTCTCCTTCCATTCTCAATGCTTCGCCGGAAGCGGCAGCTGGCGGCGGCCTCGCAATTCTGAAAACCGGAGATATGGTGCGGATAGACCTTAAAAAAGGCGAAGCGAACATCCTGATCCCGGCGGAAGAAGTGGCGAAGCGTCACGCGGACCTGAAAGCCAAAGGCGGCTTTCCCTTTCCCGAGCATCACACGCCGTGGCAAGAGCTTTACCGCAATACGGTCGGCCAGCACGCGAGCGGCGCGTGTCTCGAGCTTGCGACCCGTTATCAGGACATCGCAGCCAAGTTCGGTACTCCGCGTCACTCTCACTAAGAGCAGCAATCATGGCCGGAAGACTGCAAGGTAAGCGCGCCTTCGTGACCGCGGCGGCAGCCGGTATCGGCCGCGCCTGCGCGATCGCCTTCGCACGCGAAGGCGCGTATGTTTTTGCCAGTGACATTGACGAAGGTTCTTTGATCGATCTCAAAAAGGCCGGTGTCGCGGAGACTTTCAAACTCGATGTCCTGAATACCGATTCCGTCAATGAAGCCGCGAAGCGTACCGGCAAGGTCGACGTTTTGCTCAACGCTGCTGGCTTCGTGCATCACGGCACCGTACTGGAGTGCTCGGACAAGGACTGGGATTTCTCGTTCGACCTGAACGTCAAATCCATGCACCGCACGATCAAAGCGTTCCTGCCTGCAATGGTAGCTTCCGGGGGCGGCTCGATCGTAAACATTGCGTCAGCGGCGGGTGTGCTGAAAGCAGCACCCAACCGCTATGTCTATGCGGCGACCAAAGCGGCGGTCGCCGCTCTTACTCGTGCGGTCGCGGTCGATTTCATCGCCAAAGGCATTCGCTGCAACTGCATCTGCCCCGGTACTATCGAAACCCCCTCGATGCTTGGCCGCGCGGCGGCGCAAGGGCCGGACGGCATGAAGAATTTCGTTGCGCGGCAGCCGCTCGGCAGGCTCGGCACCGCGGACGAAATCGCTTCTCTTGCGGTCTATCTCGCAAGCGACGAAAGTTCTTTCACCACCGGCGGTGCGCACGTCGCGGACGGCGGCTGGACCCTATAAGGAAATGCCATGAACAAGATCGATCTTTCCGGCCGTGTCGCGGTCGTCACCGGAGGCGCGCAGGGTTTTGGGCGCGCAATATCCGAGCGCTTCGTCGCTTCCGGCGGGCGTGTTGCCATCTGGGATATGGATCAGGTTTACGCGCAGCGCACCGCGAACGAACTGGGTTCCGGAACGAAATCCTATGGTCTCGACGTATCCGATTTTACCGCCGTCGAAAAAGCGCGCGACGCGACCATCAAGGACTTCGGCAAGATCGATATTCTGGTGAACAACGCAGGGATCGCCGGGGTGAACGCAACCGTTTGGGAAACGTCGGTCGATGAATGGCGCCGCGTGATGCGGATCAATCTCGATGGACCGTTCGTCTGCTCGAAGGCCGTCGTACCGCACATGATCAAGCAGAAATACGGGCGTATCGTGAATATCGCGTCCATCGCCGGCAAGGAGGGCAATCCGAACGCCGCGCATTACTCCGCCTCCAAGGCGGGCGTTATTGCGCTTACGAAATCGCTCGGCAAGGAGTTGGCTGCTTACGACATCGCAGTCAATGCGGTGACACCCGCGGCTGCGAAAACCGCGATCTTCGACCAGATCACGCAGCAGCATATCGACTTTATGCTGTCGAAAATCCCCCGCGCGCGTTTCGTGCTCGTCGAAGAGCTCGCGGCGCTGGTCGCATGGATGGCTTCCGAGGACAATTCGTTCACTACCGGCGCTGTGTTCGATATTTCCGGTGGCCGCGCGACTTACTAAGGCCAGTCAGATGCGCCTTGCTGCAATGAATGCCATCATCGTAGGCGGCTCTAGCGGGATCGGCGCAAGCATCGCCGAAGGCTTTGTCCGCGAAGGCGCAAAGGTCGGCATCATCGGGCGGCGGCAGGAAAAAATCGATGCCGTGCTTGGCAAGATCAACAAGTACAATTCCGGTGCTATCGGCCGCGCCGCGGACATGAGACGCAGGCAAGCCTGTATCACTGCGGTTGATGCGGTCGCAGATGAATTAGGCGGTCTCGACATTCTCGTAAACAGCCAGGGCATCACGATCGTAAAGCCCTCGGCTGAACTCAGCGAAGACGAGTATCTGAGTGTCATCGACACTAATCTCAACAGTGTCTTCTTCTGCTGCCAGGCAGCTTACCCCCATATACGGAAGAACGGCGGCTCGATTATAAGCATCTCGTCATTGGCCGGACATCGTGGCTGGCCGCTCGCCGTGCATTACGCGGCAAGCAAACATGGTGTGATTGCCATTACGAGAACGCTGGCTGCGGAATGGGCAGCCGACAATATCCGCGTGAACTCCATTTCGCCGGGATATTTCCACACTGAACTGACAAGTACGCTCAAGCCGGAACGCGCGGCTCTGGCTACGTCCCGGACCCCTATGGGCCGCTTCGGCGACCTCCCCGAGATCGCAGGCGCCGCCATCTTTCTCGCTTCAAAGGAAGCAAGCTACGTCACGGGCGCAGACATAGCGGTCGATGGCGGGTTTCTCGCGAAGGGGCTTTAAGAGTTTAGCGGCGCTATTTCTCCCGGTTTGTAAGGGGTGAAATTGGTTAACAGCTTCCTGCCAATCGCTCAGAAACTTGAATCGCCGTTATTAAGCCGATCTAGATTTCTCTTCGGTACGGTCTCCAACAATTCGTGGTGGAGACAATACCTGTGTCGGAACAGCTTGCGGTGGGTATGCCCTCGCCTTCTATGGCGGCGGGCGTTGCAATAACTCTCGGTCATGTGCATTCGGTAAGTGGCTCCCAGGCAACCGTAGGGCTGCTGGAGGCCGCAATGAGCGGCCCGAGCCGCGCCGACATCACGGTCGGCCGTTTTTTGAAGATTCAGACCGCCAAATCTCAGCTCGTCGGTGTCATCACCGAAGTCTCGATCCAGAATTCGCTTGCCGCGAACTACTGCGCGATTGCGCGCGTCGACCTCATGGGCGAGATCGTCGCAGCGGGTGGCTCCTCCGCTTTCCGCCGTGGTGTCGCCGCTTATCCGACCATTCGCGACGTGGCCTTGCCGCTCACGAACCGCGAGCTTCGCATTATTTTTGATGAAGCCGGCAACAACACGATCAGTATCGGCAGCCTCCAGCAAGATACGAGCGTCAACGCGCGAACCAATGTCGATGAAATGCTGAACAAGCATTTCGCGGTGCTGGGCTCGACCGGCGTCGGAAAATCCTCAGGCGTTGCACATATCCTCGACCAGACTATGAAGATTCGACCGAACCTGCGCATCTTCCTGCTCGATGCGCATAACGAGTATCACCGTTCCTTCGGCAACAAATCCGACGTGATGAACCCCGGCAATCTCCGCCTGCCGTTCTGGCTTTTCAATTTCGAAGAGATCGTGGACGTGTTCTTCGCGGGCCGTCCTGGCCTGCAGGAAGAGACCGATATTCTTGCCGAACTGATCCCGGTCGCGAAGGCAAACTATAACCAGTATCGCAATGTCGCCGACCGCCCCGGCATCAAGCGCGCGGAAGCAAAGAATATCGGCTACACGGTCGATACGCCGGTGCCCTATCGCCTTGCCGACCTGCTCGCGATCATCGACGACCGCATGGGCAAGCTGGAGAACCGTTCGTCGCGCATGATCTACCAGCGCCTGATTACGCGGATCGAAACCGTGAGCAACGACCCGCGCTACGCCTTCATGTTCGAGCGCGCGAATGTCGGCGGCGATACCATGGCGGAATCGATCACCCAGTTGTTCCGGCTTCAGCCGGACGGCAAGACCATGACCATCATGCAGCTTGCCAGCTTCCCCTCGGAAGTCGTCGAGCCGGTGGTATCGGTGCTGACCCGCCTTGCCTTCGACTTCGGCCTCTGGAGCGACGGCGCGGTGCCGCTACTTTTTGTCTGCGAGGAAGCTCATAAATATGCTTCCGCCGATCGCACCGCCGGCTTCGCGCCGACGCGGCGCGCCCTCGCGCGTATCGCCAAGGAAGGCCGCAAGCACGGCGTCTATCTTGGCCTCGTGACCCAGCGCCCGGCGGAACTGGACCCAACCATCATCTCCCAATGCGGCACGCTGTTCGCGATGCGGATGTCGAACGATCGCGATCAGGCGCTGCTACGCTCTGCGGTCGCAGACCACGGCGCCGACCTCTTCGATTTCGTACCCTCGCTCGGCACTCGCGAAGCGCTCGCGTTCGGGGCCGGCGTTCCGTTGCCTACGCGCCTGACGTTTCCCGCATTGCCGGCAACGGCAATTCCGAAGAGCGAATCCTTCGCGAGCAACCAGGGCATCAACGCCGAAGCAATCGAGCAGGATTTCATTAGCGCGGTGATCGACCGCTGGCGCCGCGCCACGATGAGCCAGCACTCGCTACAAGACGAGCCGGTGCAGGCAAACTCGGCTACCGTCACGAATGTGGTAGATGCGCCGTCGTTACAGCCTGTTGCTACGCCGATTGATGCAACCCGGCTAAGCCTCCTGAAGAAGCCAATTACGGCGCCGGCCGAGGATTCAGCATTCCTTCGCCGCTAACTTGCGCCAGGAATTGCCTAGCGTTTTGAGAGCTGCTTGCGTCAGCTGCCGCGTGCAGGTGCCATCAGCCTGCCGGTTGTCCGCTCCGGCGCACGAACGCGGGCTTCAGTCATGCGCTCTCCGAACTTCCCGCTGGTGCGAAGTTCGTCGAGATAAATCGGTTTCGAAAAGTAGAAACCCTGCGCGAGACGGATGCGGCTCGCGGTTTGCAGGTAAATCAATTCTTCTTTGGTCTCGACGCCCTCCGCGACCATGCTCATCTCTAAGGAGTGTGCGAGCGACTCGATCGCTTTCAGCACGCTCTGATTGCGGGGCCGTTCATGAATTCTAGAAATGAATGAACGATCGATCTTTATCTCGTCGGCTGTGATATCTGCGAGTGCGCTCAATGACGAGTAACCGGTGCCGAAATCGTCAATCGAGATCCGAACTCCACATTGACGCAAAGCCGGTAGCACTTCGGATTGGAATGTCCCGTTATCGACGATTGCGTCTTCGGTCAGTTCAACAATAAGCCGCTCGCCGCAACCGCTATCCTTAATCGTGCCCGCAAGCGCGGACATGAATGTCCGGTCGCTTGCCTGCTTGGCTCCGACATTGATGCTGACGCTGGTACCGCCGCCAAACGCCGCATCGAGGCGTTCCAGCGACATGATTGTCTCATTCAGCACGAAGTTCGTGATCGGATTGATCAGGCCGAGCTCGATGGCAAGGCTAATGAACTGTCCGGGCGGATGGATTTCGCCGTCGCTGTCGCGCCAGCGGATCAGCGTCTCGAAGCCTACGACGTCCTGGGTATGAATATCCACTTTGGGCTGGAAGGCGCAGACGAAGCGATGATCGCGGATTGCCAGACGCAACCGCTGCTCTGCTTCCATGCGCGCAGCGATCGACTTGCCTAAACCATCGTCGAAATAGACCGCCTGTCCCTTGCTGCGAGTCTTCGCGCCATACATCGCGCCATCCGCGTTACGCCGCAGCGTCTCATAGTTCTTACCGTGCGCCGGGTAGAAGCTCACGCCGATCGAGCAAGAGCTGAAAATCTCGAAGCCCTCAAGATAAAATGGCTTCTTGATCTCGGCCAGCACCTGCTCGACGACCAACTCGACGGCTTCCTTGCCCGCATAACCGTCGAGGAGCAGTACAAACTCGTCACCGCTGATGCGTGCCAGCATATCGCCCGATTGCAGCTTCGATTTTATGCGCTCGCTGATCTTGATAAGCAGCGCATCGCCGGTTGCGTGGCTGTAGTAATCGTTGACGTGCTTGAAATTGTCGAGGTCGATGAACGCGACTGCAAAAGGCCGCGCGTTCGCACTCTGGATAATCGCGTCGGCATACTCCGCGATCCGCACGCGGTCCGGCAGACCCGTCAGCTTGTCGATATGCGCGCGCTCTGCAAGCCAGCGCTCCACTTCCTTGTGCTCGGTGATATCCACCGAACTCGAAATCAGAAGCTGGTTGTTGGTTATGTTCACCGGCGTGTGAGAGGTCAGCAAAATTCGCTCGCCATCTAGGTCCGGCACGCGGGTTTCGGCCATGATGGTCTTGCCGCCCGATACAACGCTGCGCTCCCAGTTGCGGCGGCTGATCGCTTCCTGTTCGGACAGAAAATTCGCCGGCGAACTGCCAAGCAGCTTTTCCACGGAGACCGCGAGATCGGCCGCGGCCATGGCATTGGCAAGCACGAAACGGCCGTCGCTGTCCTGCACGGTCAGGCTGATCGGTAAGTGGTCGAGGATCACCTTCAAAAGCTGCGTGTCCTGCAACGCAAGCTGGGCAACAGGCAATCGGGGCTGGGCTGGTTCCTGATTTACTTTTGAGTTACCTGTAACCGTGCCATGGGTAAGTATGCTTGCCAGGCTAACGACCGAGCAGGCGCGCGCTATTGAAAGCAGTTCCGGTGCCACCAAGTGTTGCGGCAGGCAAAGCACGAGAACGGCAGTGCGG
Organism: Rhizobiales bacterium Ga0077548; assembly: GCA_001464215.1. Classification (GTDB taxonomy): domain Bacteria; phylum Pseudomonadota; class Alphaproteobacteria; order Rhizobiales; family Xanthobacteraceae. Next base: position 12,790 of record LNEZ01000011.1, read on the forward strand.
CCGCCAATGCCGACCGGTATCGTCAGGACATTCTCATCCAGCGCGGCTGCGTTTCCGATGGCGTGTTTGGTTTCGCCGGCACGGAACAGAGATACCTGGAGCAGGTCAACAAGCCTGCATTTTGAAACTAAGGGCAAGTTTTCCGATGGCGGGTCGGACGCAACCGCCTTGAGCGAGCCCTCGCCGTTCGCCAGCAGAACAGCGCGTTGATACGGGAATATGCTCTTGAGCGTGCTGAAGAGCGCCTCAACAGGAAGCGTTCCCTCGCTGATGTCCATCAGGGCCTTCAAGACAGGCGCAAGTGATGCCGGCAGCGGCCCTGCGAGCGTGGAATAGGGCACGCGATCATTTACGGCTGGAACGCTAACTGAAGCAGGCACGGAATCCCCTCAACCCGTACTACGAGGGTATCAGGTGTAGCGCCCAATTATTGGCAATGAGTTTCAAATGGGAACCGGCCGGCCAGCGCGCCTTAAGTTTTTGTTAACCGATTGACCGCTTACGGCGCAGGGCGCTTCCTGAAGAAACGGACGCCGACTTCATCCTCTTTCTGCCAGACTGCCTGACAGCGGCGGACCACACTAAGCTCTTCGCGAAGCACTTCCTCGCGTTCCGTGAAAGAGAGATAGAATTCGAGCGGGATTTCGATACCCGCCTCGGCCTCTTTCCTTTCGATCTTCAGGCGCGCGCCGGTATCAGACATATCTAGCACAGTGCAGCCGCACAACACCGAGCGATCCCGCCGATAAATCGTCGCGGGATAGGAAAGGCGTTTTCGTTCGCTACCGCGTTTCGACCAAGCCATGCTGCAATTCAAACGCGCTGAAGATCAGCTCGCTTCCTTTCCGTGTTCCTGAATAAGCATGAACCGCATCGTTCGCTGCGCGGACGTCTGCGAGAGTGCAATGTAGGCCCTTCGCGCCTCATCAAGCTCATTCTCGGATATCGAGTAGTGCGCAAAGCGGGTTCGCAGAATAGTGCTTACGGTCGACCAGCTCAGTTTCGCGGCTTTACAGGCAACCAACAGGCCGTCGAAGTTCTGGTTCTTCATCACTCTATTGATCATGCTCGGCGCGGCGCCGCAGAATAGTGCGAGCGTTGCAATAGTCTCTTCGTGCCGGCGTTCGCTGACAAAGCCCAAGAGAATTTGCTCGTTCAGCTTTCCGTCCCGGTTCAGCCTTTTGACCAGATCTTCCGCGGAAGAGAAGTTGTAGGTTTTCGTGACCTCACGGCTGATCTCGGCAGCGATGCCGACCAACGCATCCTCGATCTGGGTGCGTCGCTCCGGTGGAGCGCCAGACAGAAGCTTGGTGCGGACAAGCTCGGTTGCCCGCTGCAAAAGCTGCCGCAGCAGCTGGATCGGAAGATCGAGACGGAAGCCGAGTTTCACTGCAAGCTGCGAATCCCGCTCACCTTTGGTCACAAGCATCGTGAAAGCGGAGTTCGAGAACTGTGCGCCGACATTCTCCGCGAGACGATGCATCACTCTCGCGCTGCCGCGATCCACCAACGCGTCGGTGATCGCCACTGACAGCCTGGCGCGTCCTGACATCGCAAGCAGATGATCATCGCTTTTGGTGCTTGCGATTTCGAGGAGATCGGCCTCGGTCAAACGCGGAGACTGCGTGATCACAGGCCCTGCAATCGCGATCCGGTCGTCAAACGCAAGCGTGCGGACGGTCTCGATTGGCGCATTCTGAACCGGCGCGAGCGAGTTGCTGAGCTGGGCCAGCGCTCTCGCTTCGATTCTGCCGACGAGATGGACAAGGACATCGTCGAATACGCTGACCTGCTCGTCGTTCAGACGGTCGGCATCGTCCAGAAAAAGGGAAGTAACACGGCGAAGGATATCAACCCGCTTCTCCGAGTTGCCGTTACTGACGGCGGATTCCAATTCTGCAATTAAGGACCATGAGTTGTTCATAGCCGAACACCATCGACGGTAATACGATAGGCATAAATTTGTTTTGGCCGTCTCGCGCAATAAGCGAGAACAGGCTTATTAGTTACGTATTGTTATGAGGTAAGGCCTAACGGGCCATTAAAGCTGCTGTGTGCCGGCAGTACCGCTCGGTACTCCGCGCGAGCGCTGACCCGATGAGACCGCAATTCGTTACTCGCGGTTTAGGCACTCGCCCGAGCAGTAGAAATCTCAGCTTTCGAGTCACTCTCCAGCACTTGCCCCAGCAGGATGAGGAGCGGGCCTTGCCCTTCAATTTCCGGCAGGTTTTTAGAAAGTTCACCGAGCGTCGAGTGCAGCACAAGTTGCTCAGGCCGGGTCGCATTTCGGATGGCAATGGCGGGTGTACGCCGGTCGAGGCCCGCCGCTTCCGCGCGTATCGAGAACTCCGCATAGGTCCGGGAAGGCATATAAATCGCGGTCACCGCAGCCTTGTCGGCAATACTCATCCAATCGATGTTGTCCGGCAGCTTTCCGTCAGCGCCATGACCGGTGACATATTGCAGGCGGCGCGCGTGGAGCCGGTGCGTCAGCGAAATCTGAAGCCGGCTTGCAGCGCCTTGCGCCGCCGTAATCCCCGGCACGACTTCGGTATGGATTCCGGCCAAGCGGCAGGCTTCGAGTTCTTCGCCGGCCCGTCCGAAGATCATCGGATCGCCACCTTTGAGCCGCACGACCCGTTTTCCTTTCTTTGCCAGCGAAATCATGAGGCCGTTGATCTCGCTCTGTTTGCAGGCCGGGCCGCCGCCGGTTTTTCCGACCAGCATTTTCTTCGCTTCCCGCCGCGCGAAATCGAGCACGCCTGCCGAGACCAGATCGTCGATTAGAATGACATCGGCGGATTGCAGCGCGCGAACGGCACGCAATGTCAAAAGCTCGGGGTCACCCGGCCCGGCTCCTACCAGCGTGACCGATCCCTGCTCCACTTTCGCTCCTTCGCCATGCAATTCCGCAAGCAGCTTGCGATAGTCGGACTCTTCCGGCTGATGATCAGGCTCAGCGAGCGCGCGTGCCGTGAACAGCTGCCAGAAGCGGCGGCGGGCCGCGAAACTCAAACCGGTTGCCGCTTGCAGAACACCGCGCCAGCGGCGGGCCGCTTCCGCCCAGCTCGCAAAGCCCATCGGTAGCATTGCTTCGAGCTTCGCGCGGATGGCCTGCCCGAATACGGGTGCCGCACCATCCGTCGAAATTCCAATCACAAGCGGCGAGCGATTTACGATCGAGCCGAACGCGAAATCGCAAAAAGCAGGCTTGTCGATCACATTGACCGGAACACCGGCTGCCCGCGCGGCTGCAGTAAAAGCGGCCGACTCTTGGTCAGTTTTGAATGTGCCGACGGCAATGGCAGCACCAAACAAGTCTTCGCTGCGCCAGTCGCGCTCGTGAACAGCAATGTTGTTTGCGAAGTCAGAATCCTGCACAAGTTCGCGCAGGTCGCCACCTGGCTTCGGTGCATAGACATCTACCTTTGCACCGGCCGCGGCGAGAAGCTCGATTTTCCATACCGCGCCTATGCCGTTAGCCGCGACTAATACCCGCTTGCCATCGAGTGCGAAGAACACCGGCAACCGGGCGAGCTTGCCCATGCGAGTGGGCTTTTCTTCAGACGGTTTGCGGAGCTCTGACATCTTGCAAAATCCTCTTCAGTTCCGGCTTACACGAGCCGCAATTCGTTCCGGCACGCAGCAGCAGGCCAATTTGCTCTACGTTATGGGCGCTCTTTGTTTCGACCGCGTTGCGGATTGCATTCAAGCCAACGCCGAAACAGGCGCAGATCAGGGGGCCAGTATCCGGCAAGCCATTCGCATTTCTTCCTGAGAGAAATAGTTTTCGTTCGTTAGTTTCGATGCGCTGCCGGGACAGCATCTGCTTCACTGCATCCCAAGTCACATGACTTTCGGCGGAACCTACAAAAAGCGAGAACGTCAGGCGCGTTCCTACCATATGGGCAACGCGATAGACGCCGCGCTTTTCATCGGCATACTCGATAACCTCTGTACTGGATTCACGGTTTCGCGCCGCGTAATCGCGCCATGCTGCCAAACTTTCGTTTCCTGCGAAGAGCACACCCTCGCCGCCATCAAGCGTCACGCGCGTCCAGTATGCACTTTTCGGCAGACCGAACGGCGTGGAAGCAATCACGAATCCGAACGCTGCGAACGTTACCGCTTCTATCGCAGCAGCAGTCGCTTTCGCTTCCGGTTGCCCTGAGAACGGGTCCGTCGCGGCGGCAACGAGGTCGCCTGTCCGGGTCATCGAAGTATTCGTCCTGCTCCAATGAATCGGCACGAAAAGCGAACCGCGTCTTTGGCCTTCGTCGATCTTCACACGAAAAACAGCAGACCCATGCGCGCTTCGCACGCGTGCGAAGCTGCTGTCTGTCAAAGAGAAACGACGCGCGTCATCGGGACTTACCTCGACGAACGGTTCCGGCAGGTGCTGTCCAAGACGAGGGCTCAATCCGGTCCGCGTCATGGTATGCCACTGGTCGCGAATACGTCCGGTGTTGAGGCGCAGCGGAAACTCTTCCGACGTTGCACCTTGAAGTTTCGGGATTTCCGGCGCTACGAACTTGGCCCGGCCGCTAGTGGTGTAAAAACCACCATTCTCGAAGAACCTTACTTTCGACTGCGTATCCTTCTGGCGGCGGGGCCAGATTACCGGCTCCAGTGCATCATAGGCCTCGTCATCGACCTTCTTCAACGCGCCGATGTCGAAATCGCGCGTTCCTTCGTTCTCGAATGCAGATAGTGCGGCGTGCTCGCGGAATATGTCCGCAGCGGATGAATAGGAGAACGCCTGCTCGAACCCCATACGGCAGGCAACGTCACTCACAATTTTCCAGTCCGGCTTTGCCTCGCCCGGCGCGACAAGAAATGCACGCTGCCGCGAAATGCGGCGTTCGGAATTTGTAACTGTTCCGTCCTTCTCTCCCCACGCAGCTGCAGGCAGCAGGATGTGCGCGCCGCTTGCCACCGTGTCGTTCGTGAGCACATTCTCGGAGACCACGAAGAGATCGAGTTTGCGCAACGCATCGGCAACGAAAGCCGCGCGCGGCAGCGACGCCGCCGGGTTCGTCGCCATCACCCAAAGCGCCTTCACCTCGCCACGCTCGATCGCCTCGAACATCTGTACGGCTTTGAGGCCCTCGCGCTTTGCCATCGCGCTTGCATTCCAGAAACGGCCGACGCGATCGATGTCGGCCGGGACAAAGTTCATGTGCGCCGCTAGCTGGTTTGCAAGACCTCCAACCTCGCGCCCGCCCATCGCATTAGGCTGGCCGGTCAGCGAGAATGGCCCCATCCCTACGCGGCCAATACGTCCGGTTGCGAGATGACAGTTGATGATAGCGTTTGCCTTGTCGGTGCCTTGCGCGGACTGATTGACGCCTTGCGAGAACGCGGTGACCGTGCGCTTGGTTGCCCTGAACAGCTCGTAGAAAGAGAGAATATCCTTGCGCAGCAATCCGGTTTGGTCTGCGACCGATTCAAGTGAGGGCGCGATCTCTCTCGCGCGTGCCAGCGCCTGCTCGAACCCCTCCGTGTGCGCCGATATATATGCGAAGTCGAGCGTGTGACGGTCGGCAAGCTCTGCCAGCAGCCCGGAAAACAGTACGGTATCCATGCCGGGAGCGACGGCAAGAAAAAGATCGGCCTCTTCCGCAGTGGCGGTGCGTCTCGGGTCGATGACAACGAGTTTGGTGCCGCGGCGCGCTCTGCTCTCCATCATGCGGCGGAATAGAACCGGATGACACCAGGCGGCGTTCGAACCAACGAGCACGATCAGATCGGCTTCGTCAAAGTCCTCGTATGAGCCGGGCACCGTATCCGCGCCGAAAGCACGCCGGTGTGCCGCGACCGAAGACGCCATGCAGAGCCGCGAATTCGTATCGACATTCGCGGAACCGATGAACCCTTTCATCAACTTGTTCGCGACGTAATAGTCTTCCGTGAGCAACTGGCCGGAAAGATAGAACGCGACCGCGTCAGGGCCGTGTTGTTCGATCGTCGCTTGTAAACCGTTCGCGACCTTATCGAGCGCGGCATCCCAACTCGCACGCTGTAATACGCCTTCCGTGTCTCGCACCATTGGATGCAGAAGACGCGTCGAGAGCCCCAGCGTTTCGCCTAGTGCAGACCCTTTGGAGCAAAGCTTGCCGAAATTTGCGGGATGATCCGGATCGCCGGAAATCTCCGCACCGCCTAACCCGTCGGGGAGTGCCAGCACTCCACAACCCACGCCGCAATACGGGCAAGTCGTCCGTACCGACGCCTGAAGCGGTGCCCGCATATTCATCAGTACACATCCGACTGATAACGGCCCGCTTTCTTTAGCGCATTCAAATAGGCGACAGCATCCTCTGCTGAGCGATTGCCGTGCTTGGAAAAAGTTTCAACCAGCACGCGCTCGACATCCTTCGCCATGCGCTTGGCGTCACCGCAGATATAGAAATGCGCGCCGGCTTCTAACCAGGCGAACAGCTCGGCACCTTCCTCGCGCATACGATCCTGTACATAGATTTTCTCGTTGCCGTCGCGTGACCACGCGAGCGTGAGCCTAGTTAGCAGGCCGCTCGACTGCATGGCCGATAACTCATCCTGATAGAAGAAATCGCAATCGCTGCGCTGATGACCGAAGAAGAGCCAGTTGTTGCCTTTCGCGTTTGTTGCCATGCGCTCCTGCAGAAAGGCACGGAATGGCGCGACGCCGGTGCCGGGGCCGACCATGATGATCGGCGTATCGGGATTCTGCGGGAGACCGAAATTATGGGCGCGCTGGACATAAACCTTCAGCGCCCCGCCGGGCTCGATACCGTTCGCAAGATAATCCGAGGCGGTGCCGCGCCGCTCACGCTCACCAATGACATAACGCACGAGATCGACGGTTAGCGATATCTTGCCGGGGTCGGCTTTCGGGCTTGAGGAGATCGAGTAGAGCCGAGGCTGGAGTGGTTCAAGCGCCTCGATAAAAACTTCCGGATCAGGCCGTATGCCCTCGAACTTTTTGACCGCAGCCAATACGTCGAGCGTTGCCGCGTCGCCGTCGGGGTCTTCTCCTGCGGCAAGCGCTTTGGATTTTTTCCGGCGTTCGCCGCCGACAAGTAGCGAAATCAACTGGAACAGCGAGTCCGGTGCGGGAGAAAGCGAAATATCCTTGCACAAGACTTCACGCAGGGTCTTGCCGCCTATCTTCGCGTCAGGCCGCGCGCCGATCAGTGCGATCACGGCGTCCACAAGACCGGGATGATTTTCCGGGAAGATACCGAACGAGTCACCGGCTATATAATCGAGCCCGGTGCCGCCGAGATCGAATTCAACGTGATGGGTCCGCTTCTCAGACTTTGCGCCGTTCAAGAGATAACGTACCGAAAGCTTCGCGGTCATTGGATTGTCGCGCGAACGGCCGGGTACGCCGAGCGCCACTTCTTTCGTTGGCGTTTCCGCCAATGGGGCGACAGGCGCGGCATCGCCGAATTCTTCGAACAGCTTCTTCAGCATCCGGTTAGTTTCTTTGCCGCCCGGAACGCAAAGGTTGAGCCGTTCCTCTTTTCTCAGAAATAGCGCGTTGGAATAGTCTTCACAGTTATAGCCGCACTGCCCGCAATCCTGCTGCGCCATGGCCGCCATCATCTTGCGGCGAAGCGGCTTTGCTTCCGCGAGCTTCATGCGCTCGGAAATCGGCATGGTCTGGTCGTGCCACGGTGCTTCCCCGTCATCGCCGTCGTCGAGCGGACCTTTCGGCACATCCACCATCAGACCTTTGGTCTGATCCTGGGTAAGCGCGGTCACCTGATCCAGCGAAACGAGTCCCGCGAAAAAACCGTTCAGCCAGGAGCGCTGCTCGTCGGAGAACGGCGCGCTCTCCGGCACAATCATCGGCAGGATGGGTTGCGCGTTGACCGTCATTCCGCGGTCTCCGCATCGAAGATTTGCTGTAACACCTCGACTTCATGACGCTTGGAGAATGCAAGGAAAGTTTCCTCCTTGCTATTTCGCTTCGCGACGAAGCCTTTGAGCATCTTCTCAACCATGCGCGGCGCTTCGTCTGCTTTCACGTCACGATAGATTTCACGGCCAATGGCGGCTTCCTCTCCGAAGCCGCCGCCGACATAGATGTGATACCCCTCGACAGTCTCGCCTTCGCTGCCGGTTTCGACCCGCGCGCCAAGCAAACCGATGTCGCCGATGTAATGCTGCGCGCAGGAGTGATGACATCCGGTGAGATGGATGTTCACCGGACCGTCGAGCAGCACGCGCGCTTCGCAATAATCGGCAATCGCGGCAGCGTGGCCCTTGGTGTCGGAGGCGGCAAAGCGGCAACCGGTGTTGCCGGTACAGGCAACAAGACCCGCGCGCACCGAGGCCGCCTTCGTGGTCAGGCCGAGCTTCTCGATCTCCGCTTCCACGACGGCCACCTTCTCATGCGGCACGCCGGAGATGAGCAGGTTCTGCCAAACCGTCAGGCGAATATCGCCGTCGCCGATTTCATTCGAAAGCCTGGCCAGGCCGCGCATCTGATCAGCGGTAATTTTCCCGACTGGCAGAACGACACCAATCCAATGCAACCCTTTCTGCTTCTGTTCATGCACCCCGATATGTGCGAGGCGGTCGAACGGTATCCGTGGCTTGATCGCGCCTACTGGCGCGCGAACCAGCTTCGCGCCGAGTTTTTCCTCGACCACCGCGAGGTATTTCTCGAAACCCCAAGCGTCCAGAACATATTTCAACCGCGCCTTGAGACGATTGGTGCGGTCGCCGTGATCGATGAACACACGCACGATGGCGTCGGCAACCTTCCCCGCGTCCGCGGGCTTCACGATCACGCCGGTGTCGCGCGCGAAGTCTCTATGGCCGGTGATACCGCCAAGCGCGAGACGAAACCACACACCCGCTTCGATGCCGAAACCATCCTGCACTTCGACCGCCTGAAAGCCGATGTCGTTGGTATCTTCGAGTACCGGGATGATCCCAGCGCCATCGAAGGCAACATTGAACTTGCGCGGCAGGCCATACAGACCGCGGTCGTTCAGAATGCGGTGATGCCATTCGCGTGCATAAGGCCGCGTATCAAGCAACTCCTGCGGATCGATCCCAGCGGTCGGCGTACCGGTGACATTGCGGATGTTGTCGGCACCCGAGCCTTTGGTGGCTAAACCGAGATCGACGATCTCCTCGATCAGCGCCGGGCCGTGCGCGGCCGCGATCTCGCGGATCTGCAAGTTTGCGCGCGTCGTCACGTGCGAGTAACCGCCGCCACGGCGCTCGGCGATACCGGCAAGGCCCGCGAACTGCCACGCTTTCAGAATTCCGTTTGCGATGCGCAAGCGGCACATGAAGAAGTCCTGTGCCGGCGCGACATAGAACAAGCCATGATACTTCCAGCGGAAGATGTCCTGCCCCTTCGGATAGCTGCCGCCCTCGGCTTGATCCTTGAGCCGCGCATAGGCATCGAAAGCATTTTCCTCACGCTTGCCCTTTTCTTCCGCCGCGAGCTTCTTTCCCTCTCCTTCAAAGCGTGCCTGTGCGGCAAAGTGCGCGGCATCGGGACCGGAGGGTGCGGCCGCCCCGTACGAATTGACGCCGCGCGCTGCACGCGCGGTTTGCAGGCCGGAAGCGAAGCCTTCGAGAAATCGCTTTTGCTCGGGATTGAAATCGGAGGACATCTAGGCGGCCTCCTGCGTCGCAAGCGCGCGGCCGAATGCCAATCCGTTGCGAAACGCGCTCACGGATTCGCCGGAGCGGATCAAATCCAGATACCAGTGCCCGTCGCTGGTATCGCCAAATAATACCGCGCCTGCGAGCTTGTCGCCGCGCAGCAGGAGCTTCCGGTAAATCCCCATCGACGGATCGCGAAGCAGGATCGGTTCACAATCGGCCCCGCCGGTGATTTCGCCAGCCGAGAATAAGGAGATTCCGGTTACCTTCAGATTGGTCGAAAATTTCTTCGGAGCAAACGCTGCCACTTCATCAGACAAGGTAAGCGCAACGGTCGCAGCCATTTCGTAAAGCGGCTCGACGAACCCGTAGCAACGACTGTCATGTTCCGCACATTCCCCGACCGCGAGAATATCCGGATCGGAGGTCTGCATCCGATTATCGACAACGATCCCGCGTTCGACATGAAGTCCGGCGTCGACTGCGATACGGGTTTCCGGACGAATGCCGGCGGCCATGACGACAAGATCGGCCGAGTAGATCGTACCGTCGTCAAGCAGCACGGCCTCGGCGCGCTTATGACCGAGAATTGCTTTCGTCTGCGCACGGCAATGCACTTTGATGCCGCGGCGCTCAAGCTCATTCTGCAAAAGCAGGCCAGCCGCCGGATCTAGTTGCAACTCCATCAGGTGCCCCATGAGATGAAGCACAACGACTTCCATGCCCCGCTTCTGGAGCGCTGCCGCGGCCTCAAGGCCAAGCAAGCCACCTCCGATCACAACCGCCTTCGCATTTGGCCGCGAAGCAGCGGCAAGCATGACTTCGACATCGTCGAGATCTCGAAACGTCACGACGCCACGGAGATCCTTGCCGACGACTGGAAGAATAAAAGGCGCGGAGCCGGTCGCGATTACCAGCTTGTCGTAAGGCGTCTCACCAAGCCGTGAGCTCACTACCTTCCGGCTGCGATCGATCTTCGTGACTGCTTCGCCGAAACGGCAGACAATTTTTCGCTCCGCGTACCATTCTTTGTTGTGGGTAAGGATTCCATCAATAGTCTCTTCGCCTGCGAGCACGGGCGAAAGCATGATGCGGTTATAGTTCCCGTGCGGCTCGGCACCGAAGAGCGTGACATCGTATCGGCCGGGAGCAGCATCGAGCAGACGCTCAAGCATTCTGCCTGACGCCATCCCGCTTCCTACGATGACAAGACGCTGCTTCATCTTGCGCCGACCTTCCGAATTACGCCGCTTCGACGTAGCGGTGCCGCTCGTAGAGGAACTTCAACACCGCGGTACGGCATTTGATGTAAGCCGGGTCGGAGACCAGATCGAGGCGCTTGCGCGGGTGTGCAAGCGGCACTTCGAGTACTTCGCCGATCTTTGCCGCCGGACCGTTCGTCATCATGACGATGCGATCCGAAAGCAGCACGGCCTCATCGACATCGTGCGTAATCATCATGACGGTGTTACCTAGCTTCTGATGCAACGCCATCACCGTTTCCTGTAAGTTCGCGCGCGTCAGCGCATCGAGCGCGCCGAACGGCTCGTCCAACAGCAGCACCTTCGGCTCCATCGCTAGCGCGCGAGCGATGCCGACACGTTGCTTCATGCCGCCGGAGATTTCCGAAGGGCGTTTGTCTTTCGCGTGCACCATCTGCACAAGATCGAGATTATGCAGCGTCCAGGCATCGCGCTCGGCGCGCGATTTGGTTTTACGAAACACCTTGTCGACTGCGAGCCTCACGTTGTCATAGACCGTGAGCCACGGCAGCAGCGAATGGTTCTGAAACACGACCGCACGGTCGGGCCCTGGCGTATCCACCTGCCTGCCCTCGAGGATTACGCCGCCGTTGGTTGTATCCGTCAATCCGGCGACAATATTGAGCAAGGTCGACTTGCCGCAACCGGAATGACCGATGATGGAAACATACTCGCCCTTCGCAACATCCAGCGTGATGCCACGCAGAACTTCGGTCGATTGCGAACCGCGCTGGAAGGTTTTGTCGACGTGATCGATCTTGAGATACATCGCTTGCTCCTTATGACTTCGCAGTGCCGCGGGTGACGATAGTGGAAACGCCGGCAACGAGACGATCGAGTACGAAGCCGACGACGCCGATATAAATGAGCGCAACAACGATGTCGGACAGCCGCGAGGAATTCCACGCGTCCCAGATGAAGAAGCCGATGCCGACGCCGCCGGTCAGCATTTCGGCAGCGACAATCGCAAGCCACGACAGACCGACACCGATGCGAAGTCCGGTGAAGATGTAGGGCGCTGCCGACGGCACCATGATCTTGTAGAAATATTCTATCGGGTTCAGTTGCAGGACGAGCGCCACGTTGCGGTAGTCCTGCGGGATGTTTCTGATGCCGACCGCAGTATTGATGATGACCGGCCAGATCGCAGTGATGAAGATCACGAAGATCGCCGACGGATTGGCGTCACGGAAAGCCGCGAGCGAAAGCGGCAACCAAGCGAGCGGCGGTACGGTGCGAAGCACCTGAAAGATCGGGTCCAGCCCGCGCATGGCCCAGGTCGATTGCCCGACAATCGCGCCGAGCAGAATGCCGACGACCGCAGCCAAACCGAAGCCGTAAGCCACACGCGTCAGCGAGGTCAGCACTCGCCACCCGAGGCCGATATCCTGCGGGCCCGCGACGAAGAACGGATCGACGATGAGATCCTTGGAGTCCTGCCAGATTTTCAAGGGTGATGGCAACGAAGCCTTCGGGCTGTTCGTCATGAACTGCCAGACGACGAGGATCAACACGAGCACGAGTAGCGGCGGCACTACGCGCACTGCAATCTCGCCCAAAACCGGTACCACACGCGACAGAAGCGGCTTACCCGGCGCCGGCGGCATCGGCAGCACTCCGGCTGTCGCCTGCGGCAGCGCCACGACGTTATCGGTATTTCGGACTGGCATATTCATCGTGAAATCTCCCAAAGAGTTGGGGCTGCGGCGTCCCGCAGCCCGTTCGTTTGTTCTGCTCAGACTTCCACGCGCTTGATCGACAGGCTCTTGAGATATGCCTGCGGATTCGCGGGATCGAAGGTTTTGCCGTCGAAGAACTTCTCGACGCCACGGGACTCGCCGGTCGGGATTCCGCTGACACCGAGCGCTTTCGCGGCCTGCACCCACAGATCCGAGCGGTTGGTTTTGTTGACATGACCCTTGATGTCGAAGCCCGCTTCGAACTTGCCCCAGCGGACATTCTCTGTGACGAACCAGCTATCGAGGCTCTTCCACGGATAGGAAACCGCGCCGCCCTCACCCCAGAATTTCATCCTGAGATTACTGCCAGCGACTTTGCGGCCATTGCCGTAATTGATGTCGCCTTTGATGCGGCCGATGATGTCCGGCACCGGCACGTTGAACCATTGCCGCTTGCCAACGATCTCCGCCATCTCTTGCTTGTTCTCTATCTTCTCACACCACTGCTGCGCTTCCATCACCGCCATCAGGATCGCTTGCGTGGCTTTCGGATTGGCATCGACGAAGTCGGCGCGCATACCGAGGATTTTTTCGGGATGCTTGAACCAGAGCTCGCCGGTGGTGAGCGCGGTGAAACCGATGTCCTGATTGACGAGTTGCTCGTTCCAAGGCTCGCCGACACAGAAGGCGTCGGCGGCGGAACGACGATCGTTGAAACATCCTTGTCGGGGTCGATGCCGCCCGCGGCGAGCCAGTAACGAATCCAAAGGTCGTGCGTACCGCCTGGGAAGGTCATCGCGACCTTCACTTCTTTGCCTTCTGCTTTCTTCTTCGCAAAGGCCGCTTTCAGCGCGCTCGCATCCAGCTTGACGTTGGTGTCCTTGTATTCAGCCGCGACCGAGATCGCCTGCCCGTCTTCGTTCAGATTGAGCATCGTGTACATCGGCAGCGGCTGTTTGTTCTGCATCACCGCGCCGGTGGAATAGAGATGCACTTTCGGGCGCAGGATGTGACCGCCGTCGATGCCGTTCGCCTTGGTGCCGAGCGCCATGTTGTCGCGCGTGGCACCCCATGAAGCCTGCTTGAGAATTTCCATCTCGGGCAGGCCGTGCTTTGCGTAGAAGCCCTTCTCCTGCGCGATGATGAGCGGTGACGCATCTGTCAGCGCGATGTAGCCGAGCTTGGTGCCCTTCACTTCCGGCCCCGATTGCGCGAAGGCGGCACCCGCGGGCAGCGCAAATTTCGCCGCTGCGAAAAGCGCGGCTGTGCTCGCGCTCTTCTTCAGAAATTCACGCCGGTCTACGCTACCGCGTGCGATCGTCTTTCCTGTTTTCTTCATCTCATTCCCCTCTGTTTTGCTGCGCCAGGCCGAAAACGAAAAACGCCGCGAACTTTCCCGCGCGATTTCACGCGGTGAGTTCAGCGGCGTCGCTGTTTCCGGCCCTTCGTAGGACCCATGCCGTCATCATCGGCGGCACGATTCGAATTTCTCTAATTCAAACGTCGTGCCAGCCTTTGCCGCAAGGCGATATGTGCGGCAAAATCAGTGAGTTAATGCCGATAAATGCGCCGCCTGAAATGGCGCACCGGCTGGCTTTTCTGCCTGCCAAGGAGTCATCTGCGCGTTTATTGTGCATTGCACGCGGTGGGCCTAACGGCGGATTTTCCAGGTCGCGAGATGTTTCTCAGGATTAAGCGCATCGAATTCCGGTCCATCGAACGCGCCGACGCCGTCTTTCGGCTCGCCTTCCGGCGGAAGATCGCCGGCACCAACAACCGCATCATAAATATCGGGACGGAATGTCTCGCGCGCAGCAAGCAGCAGATCGCGCGAGAGCGGCGCCTGACCCCAACGGACCATCTGCGCATAGAGCCATGATGCCTGCGCGCGATCAGGCCGCGCAGCACCTCGCCTGCCGACCATCAGATAACGGTCACTTTCTCTATATTTTCCGTCAGGCGAGATCTTCAGCCTGCCATCGAGCGTGCGGCGTGTAAATTCAGGCGCGACATTCAGCCGGTTCGGCGCCGACAGGATTTCGCACGCCTCTTCGCGATTAGCTTCGTCCTCGATGAAATCCGCAGCCTTCTTGTGTGCGCGAACCAGCGCGCGAAGACTTTCCGGATTGTCGTTGGCCCAGGCGGCCCGTGTTGCCAGCACTTTCTCCGCCGCGCGCTGCAAGATCTCGGAGACGAAGTGCAGAATATGCGCTACGCCAAGATCGACCGCGACCGAATTCCATGGCGCGCCGACGCAGAATGCATCGACATGACCGTTCTTGATGCTCTCGACCATGAACGGTGGCGGCAGCACCACCATCTGCACATCTTCATCGGGATCGACGCCGGCCGAGGCCATCCAGAAGCGAAGCTGATAATTGTGGGTCGAGAACGGAAAGGTCATGCCGAAATTGAGCGGCGGTTCGCCTTTGCGCTTACGCTCGGCCACGATAGCCGCCAGCGCTTTGGCCGACACCTTCGGATCGACGAGATCGCCTTCGGCCTTCTCCTCCAGCGCGCTTTTCAGGGCATTCGTCACCGTAATCGCGTTGCCGTTCAGGCCCAGATTGAATGGTGCCACGATAGGAACGCGCACATGGCCTAGGCCAAGATTGGAGGCGATTGCCACCGGCGCAAGCAAATGCGCCGCGTCGAACATACCAATATTGAGCTTGTCTCGGACATTCGACCACGACACTTCGCGGACGAGTTCCACATCTAACCCCTCCTCCGCCATGAAGCCTCTATCGGCGGCCACGATCAGAGCCGCGGCATCGACCAGCGGAATAAAGCCGATCCGGAGTTTTTGCTTCATCGTCATTTCAAAAGCTCCGCCGCGGTGATGATGGATTGGGCAATATCGGCGATCTTTTTCTTTTCGTTCTGTGCGCTCGTGCGCAGCAACGCATAGGCCTGTTCTTCCGAAAGGCCCTTGCGTTTCATCAGAATACCTTTGGCGCGGTCAATGACCTTACGTTCTTCCAGCGCGGATTTGGTCTGCTCAAGCTCGTTGCTGACGCGCGAGAAGGCGTTGAAGCGCGAAATCGAAATATCGAGGATATGCTTGATGCGGTCTTTCTTGAGCCCATCGACGATGTAGCTCGACACCCCGGCATCGACCGCGGCTGCTATCGACGCGCTGTCGCTTTGGTCCACGAACATCGCAATCGGGCGCTTCACCGCCCGGCTCACGCGGAACATCTGCTCCAGCACATCGCGGCTCGGGTTTTCGAGGTCGATCAGGATTACGTCCGGGTCGATCGCGTAAATGCGCTCCAGCAGGTTCTCTGTGCCCTCGATACGGATGACCTGCCGATGGCCGGCCTCGCGCAGCCCCTCTTCGAGGATCGCGGCACGTACCGGACTATCGTCGACAATGACGATCTTTAGATTGCTGTCGCTCAACACCGGCCAAGCCTAAGAAAACACCGAACTGCCATCGTTTTATGCAATCCGCAGGCCAGCCTTGCTGCCACGGCGTCGCAGGAAGGCGTTTGCCTATCGCCGGGGCTTCGGCGACAAACCGAGGGGCAAGAGGCGGCTTCACACGAGCACACGCATGGCTTCTAGGCGCGACGACAAGGACATCGAGATCATTCCGCCCGAGCGGTCGCAACGCGACGGCAGAACGGAATGGGTCTATGTGTCTCTCGACGACAGGGCCAAGGCTTTCAAAGACCTTCCGCTGCACAAGCGTCTGCTGCTAGGCGCAATATGGCTCGCAGGAGCCGTTCTCATCGGCGTGATTGTGTTTTTGGTTGTTGCGAGCGCGGTGCTGATCTGGATTCCGCTGCTACTGGCAATCGCGGTCATCACCGGGCTCGTGATGTTCTTTCGCACGAAACTCGGCAGGCGGTAGCCATCAAACGCAATCTCCGCCGCATAGCGACGGAGAAGAAAAGATTTGTTGTCGAGGGTGTTGGAGAGCCTTAGCGGAAGCGCAGGTCCCACCAGGGATCGTTCGTCTGAAGGCGCCACAGCGTGTCGGATTCAGGCGTCGGCGGAACGGCGTGCTCGGGGCGAGCCTCCGCTTTTGCATCCTTCGACAGTGGCACCTTGAAGGTCTTCACCAGCATACCCATAGAAGCGAGCAGCCGATATTCGGTGAAAACTTCCGCGTACTGCGCCGTGAGCAACGCTGCCTGCGTGGCATAAGCCGTGTTCTGCGTGTCCAGAAGATCGAGCAGCGAACGAGCGCCGATGCGGAACTGCTCCTGATAGGAGCCGAGCAACTGGCGGCTGACGGCCGACTGCTGCGTCAACCAGTTCATCTGGCTACGCAGCCAGATTCTGCGATCCCACGACGAGCGGCATTCATGCTCGACTTCGCGGTGCGCGGTATGGATCACCATGCGCGCTTCGCTGGCGCGGCGCACCTGCTCTTCGCGATTCGCGGTATCGATGCCGCCGCTGTAAAGATTCCAGCGTCCAATAATCTCGGCGCGGTGATCTTCGATATTGCCGTTGACGTTATCGACGTTCTTGCCTTTGCGTGTGCTGAGCTCGGCAGTCACGCGTGGATAGAAATTCGCTTCGGCGCCACGAACCAGCGCAAGCGCCGCATCGAGATCGGCGGCGCGAATCTTGAGCAGCGGATTTTCGGTGCGTGCCACGCCGACGACTTTATCGAGCGACGCCGGAATGTGCCGGGTCAGACGCGGCACGCTCGTCGCCTTGCCGATCGGCAAGCCTACGAGCTGAATAAAGCGCGACTCCGACTGGGAAAGATCGTCGCGAATTTGATCGACGCGTGCGCGCGCGGCGAGCACGCGTTCCTGCGCCTGCTGCTGGTCGGCGATCGAAGTAGCGCCGCCCTGCGTCGCCTTGTTCACGTCACCTGAAACCTGCGTGTGGAAGGCGAGATTCTCTTGCGCTTTCTGGATCAAGACCCGAAGCCGCACGATGTCGATATATTCGCGCGCAACTGCGAGCGCGATGAATTCCGAGCGCTCGAATACGCGGTGCGAGGCGCTGTCGAGACGCGCTGCCTGCCGCTGCACTTCGGAGAGCGCCGCAAAGCCGTCGAACAGCCGCTGGGTGACGGCTAGCCTGACCTCACGCGTGTTGAAGTCGTCTTCCAAACCGTTCGGGATCGTCGCAGGCGTTCTGTAGCGCGCGATGCCGCCGCGAACTTCAAGATCGACGCGCGGCAGGAACAAACCCTTGCCCTGCCTCAACTCGAAGCCGATTGCCTGGCGATTGTAGATTGCTTCGCTGATCTGCGGATTGCTCGCGACAGCAGCAGCAATCGCTTCTTCAAGCGTGAGTGCTTTAGCTGGAGTAGACAATAGAGCAGCAGCGATGCCGGCAATGGCAACCGCTGCTTTCAAATTCGGTCTCATAGCCCCTTACGTCCCCCAGCAACCAGCTACTCGCCGCATCCGTCGGCGAAAAATCCATATTCCGTATAAATTACGCGACTCTAGCTACTGCCAAATGCCAGCAAATAGTACTCTCCAATAGGTTTTCAGGGCTGTCCAGAGCGGGAACTCGTCCGGGGATTTGCTCATTATTTTATTGTACCCTGTGTTGCATGAATACCACAGAGGTATCTTGCTACGGATAATTTCTATATATATTTCAACACTTTACGGGGTTGTCTGAGCCTGCTTTTCGGTGCTTACTGGGATACCATCGAAGCTACCGTGGCCGGCTGAGGTGCCTGCGGGATCGAATGGACCCAAGCCGTGCCCAAGGCGGACAGCGAATAGAACGGCCGGTAGTGTTTCATCTCGGCGTCCCGCAGAACCGCGCCAATACGGTTGTCGAGAACGAAGTTCTTTCCATCGATCGAAACCACCAGAACGGCATGGTCTACGCGGCCGATGGTGTCTCGAAGCACGACCAAACGCATGATGGACTTCGGGACGCCTGCCGCCGCTAGCAGCCACATCTTCGCAATCGCGAAATCCTCGCAATCGCCTTCGCCGTGACTGATAAACTGCGCAAGCGTGGCCCAATGATCGGGAACGCCATAGACCGCGGCATCCGAAGCGAAGCGGAAAGACCTGTTAACGAGGACATTGACCGCCGCAATCCTGGCTTCGGCATTGAGCGCACGTAGCGTTTTCACTTCTTCGCGCAGACGAACAAACAAGGGGTGCTTGCAGATCTCGCCAGCAGTACAGCGGCCTGTGAGTAAGCTGTCAGCAGCCTCGGAAATCACCTTCTCCCAGCGAGCCGTGATGCGGGCGTTGCTGACTTCGATGCTCGCGGTGCCAAAAATCTCGCGCAAAGAGTCCGGTCGCGTATCGAGCATCGCGCGTGGCTTGGATTCTTGAGGTTTTAGCTCCTGTGTTACCGGATACGCTGCTGCGAGCTTGCCTACCGTTGCCTCAACGGGCTTTGCATCATCAGCTACTGGAAACTGATCGCGGTGGATCGGAAGCGGAACCTGCGGCGATGGCGCAACAGCTTCCTGTGCGCTGTCGGCAAGCGGCGTACTCGGCGGCGCGCGAAACGCGAGCGCCGTGCCCATGACTGCAATCGTGAGAGACAGCGATGCACCGGCTGCGATAAACGCCGCCCGATGCTCCCTGATCCACCAGAACTTGGATTGCCCGAACTTGGATTGCCCAAGAACCATCGCCCGATCCCGTTTTTTCTTGTTCTCGGGAAACGAGTAGCGGCGAGCTGTTCAGGGGCGGCTTCGGCAAATGCTCGAATTGAATCTATGTCGGAAGCGGCGCTTTACCGTGCGGCGCTAACACTTTGCTAACCATAGCAAGGCTTGGAAATGCTCGCTCACGCGCGAATTCTTGCGCGCAAGTCGTTAGACTTTTCAGGATTTGGAAAGGCCAGCTTTTACCGAGCCGGCAAGTCGTCAACGTTCGCGGAGCGCGGTCTCTTTGGCTTTGACGATCGGCTTCAGGATGTATTGAAGCACGCTCTTCGAGCCGGTGATGACGTCGACGGTTGCGATCATGCCCGGCAGGATCGGCAGCAACTCGCCACGGCTGCGGAGAGCGGACTCTTTGGTCTGCACCATGACGGTATAATAGGTTTCCTTGGTATTCGGATCGGTGATGCTGTCTGGCGAAACGTTGGTAACAGAGCCGTTCAGCGAGCCGTAGATCGAAAAATCGTAGGCTGTCAGACGCACGATCGCCGGCTGCCCGACATGAATGAAAGCGATATCGCTCGGCTTCACCTTTACTTCGATCAGGAGCGCATCTTCCAGCGGCACGATTTCGGCAATGACTTCGCCGGCGCGCACAACGCCGCCGACTGTCGTGAAATTGATGCGATTGACGATTCCATCCACCGGCGAGCGGACGTCGGTCCGCACCACGCGGTCTTTTGCGCCCTTGAGCGACTGATCGACCACGTTCAATTCGCCGAGCCGCGCATTGAGATCCTGTTGTGCGGTCTGGCGGAAATTCAATTTGTGATCTTCAAGCTGGCGCTCGGCTTCCTGGATAGCCGCCTCGAGACGCGGAATGGCGAGGTTCCCAGATTTCAACTGGCCGTTGAGATCGGACATTTCGCGCTGCAGGCGCAGGATGTCGGTTTCCGGCACGACCTTCTGCACCGCGAGCGGCGCTTTGATATCGTATTCACGCTTGGCGATGCTGAGATTCTCCGTGTAGCGGTCGACATTCGCCTTGAGTTCATTCAACTCGATGCGGCGCTGCTGCAATCTTTCGTTCAGAATCCCGGCCTGGTTGTCGAAATTCGTTTTGCGAACCTGATGCAGCCGCAATTCGCTGCTGACCACCTCGGCTGCCGCCTTCGTGAGATCTTCCGGGAATTCGAGCACGCGGGCATCGGTTGCCCCGACTTCGAACTGAAGCCGGATAACCTGTGCGCGAAGCGTGTGCCGCTTGGCGTCGAGCTCGCCCATGCTCGAGGAAAAGCCGGTATCGTCGAGGCGGACCAGAAGCTGACCCTTCACCACCGACTGTCCCTGGCGGATGAAGATTTCCTTCGCGATGCCGCCTTCGAGACTCTGGATCACCTGCATCTTCGACGACGGCACCACTTTGCCCTCGCCGCGCGACACTTCGTCGATCTTCGCGATGAAGGCCCACACGATGGCGGCCAACAACAGGCCGAGCAGCGCCACGCCGATATGGGAATGAACCCGGAATTTATCGTCGTAATAATCTTCGAGCTTGTCGGCGCCGATGAAGAATCGGTCGAATTTGCGCGAGGCTTCGTCCTTCAATTCTTCAAAGCGCGTTCTTTCTTGCGGCGGCGCGTTCGGGTCCGGCTGCTGCGGCCTGCGGAATTCTTCCGGGTCGAACTCGTTCGGATCGTTCCGCTTTCCAAGAAGGGGCATATTCATCTGCGCACCACTTAAGCCGGTTTGCCGGTGAGCTTCGCGAGCACAGCATCGCGCGGGCCGTCCATGACGACCCGGCCGCGCTCTACGACGATCAGGCGGTTTACGATTTTCAGGATTTCGTTCCGGTGCGTGGTCACGATTAGCGTCTGCTTGCTGCCGAGACTGTTCTGGAGGTTCTGCACGAAAATGCGCTCGGAGAGCTGATCCATGTCGCTCGTAGGCTCGTCGAGGAACAACACGCGCGGCTTCACCAGCAGCGCACGCGCCATGATTACTGCTTTGCGCTGCCCGCTCGAAAGCAGACGCCCGCCCTCACCAACCGGCATATCGAGACCGCGGGGATGCAGATTCGTAAAGTCGAGTACGCCAGCGATCCGCGCGGGCTCGATCAACGCATCTTCGGTCACGTTATGCAGGCCGAAGCGAATGTTATCGCGCACGGTGCCGTGAAACAGGATCGAATCCTGGCTGACGAAGCCGACCTGCTTGCGAAGGTTGTGCGGTGTGAACTGTTTTACGTCGATACCGCCGAACAGCACGAGGCCCGATTCCGGCGTGTAGAACTGCACCATCAGGCGGCCGATCGTGGTCTTGCCACAACCGAC
>LNEZ01000012.1 GCA_001464215.1 Rhizobiales bacterium Ga0077548
GATATTCGGATCGAAGATGATGTCTTCCGGCGGGAAGCCGACTTCATCGACCAGAATCTTGTAAGCGCGCGCACAGATTTCAACTTTGCGCTCGACCGTGTCGGCCTGCCCTTGTTCGTCGAACGCCATCACGACCACCGCCGCGCCATAGCGGCGCACGAGATGTGCGTGATGCCGGAAAGCGTCTTCGCCTTCCTTCATCGAAATCGAATTGACGATGCCCTTGCCCTGCACGCATTTCAGGCCCGCCTCGATCACCGACCACTTCGAGCTATCGACCATGACCGGCACTTTGGCGATGTCCGGCTCCGACGCGATGAGATTGAGGAACGTCACCATCGCCTTTTCGGAATCGAGCAGGCCCTCGTCCATGTTGACGTCGATGACCTGCGCGCCACTCTCGACCTGCTCGCGCGCGACCGCGAGCGCTTCGTCATATTTGCCGGAGCCGGTGACGTTGGTGCGCTCGCCGACGTTCACGAACGGGATTTCCGGCGTCAGTTCGAACGGTTCGAGACCGGACAAGCGCAAGCGCGCAGGCAATTCCGGAATTGCACGCGGCTTCTTGTTCGAAGTCACAGCGCAGATCGCACGGATATGGTCCGGCGTAGTGCCGCAGCATCCGCCAACGATATTGACGAGGCCCGCGCTCGCGAATTCTTCGAGCATCCCGGCCATGAATTCCGGGCTCTCATCGTAGAGACCGAATTCGTTCGGTAGGCCTGCGTTCGGATAGGCGCAGACCAGCGTGTCCGCGACCTTGGAAATTTCCGCGATGTGCGCGCGCATTTCCTTGGCACCGAGCGCACAGTTCAAGCCGACTGAAAACGGCCGTGCGTGCGAGATCGAATTCCAGAATGCGGTCGGCGTCTGGCCGGAGAGCGTGCGGCCGGAGCGGTCCGTGATCGTACCGGAGATCATCACCGGGAGGCGTTCGCCGCGCTCGTCGAAAATCTTCTCGACGCCGAAAATCGCGGCCTTCGCGTTCAACGTATCGAAGATCGTTTCGATCAGGATGATGTCCGCGCCGCCCTCGATCAGGGCTTTGGTCTGCTCGTAGTAAGCCTCGGCAAGTTCGTCGAACGAAGTCGCGCGATAGCCCGGATTGGAAACGTCCGGCGAGATAGAGGCAGTGCGGTTCGTCGGGCCTAAGGCACCTGCGACATAGCGCTTGCGGCCGTCTTCCTTCTCGGCAAGCTCTGCTGCTTCTTTCGCAAGGCGCGCGCCATCTAAGTTCAGATCGTAGACGATCTCTTCCATGCCGTAATCGGCCTGCGCGATGCGCGTGGACGAGAATGTATTGGTCGAGCAGATATCCGCGCCCGCACGGAAATACTTTAGCGAGATGTCGCGGATCGCATCCGGCTTCGACAAATTGAGTAGATCGTTATTGCCGCGCACTTCGCGATTCCACGCATCGAACCGCGCCCCGCGATAACCGGCTTCATCCAGGTTGAGCGCCTGGATCATCGTGCCCCAGGCACCGTCGAGCACAAGGATGCGCTCTTTCGCAAGTTCGCGAAGCTGCTTTTCGACGGCCGAGATTTCGAACTTCTTGTCACTCATTACTTGATTCCAATTACGCGGCAGCGGCGTTCGTATCTGGGCGAATACCGAGCAGATGACAGATCGCAAACACGAGTTCCGAGCGGTTCAGTGTATAGAAGTGAAACTCGTTCACGCCGCGCTGCCTGAGGTCGTTGACCTGCTCGGCGGCGACCGTTGCTGCCACGAGCTTCCGCGTTTCCGGATCGTTCTCCAAGCCCGCGAAACGATCCGCGAGCGATTGCGGGACATGGGCGCCGCACGGGTCGGCAAACTTCTTCACCTGCGCGAAATTCAAGACCGGAATGATGCCCGGCACGATCGGAATATCGATGCCGCTCGAACGCACACGGTCGAGAAAACGGAAGTAGAGATCGTTGCCGAAGAAGAATTGCGTGATCGCACGGGTCGCACCCGCATCGACCTTCCGTTTCAAAAGCTCGATCTCGGCATCCGCGCTTGCGCTATCCGGATGCTTCTCCGGATAGGCCGAAACCGAAATCTCGAAATTGCCGATCTTCTTGATGCCCGCGATCAGTTCAGGGCTGCCTTCATAGCCGCCGGGGTGCGGCTCGTATTTCGTGCCCGCGCCGGTCACCGGATCGCCGCGCAGCGCCACGATATGGCGCACGCCTGCATTCCAGTATTCCTGCACGACTTCGTCGGTCTCGGCTTTGGTCGCGCCAACGCAAGTCAGATGCGCCGCCGGCGTCAGCGAAGTTTCGCGCAGCATCCGCGTGATGGTGCCGTGTGTGCGTTCGCGCGTGGAGCCGCCCGCGCCATAGGTCACGGAAACGAAGCGGGGTTTGAGCGGCGCAAGGCGGGCGATGGAAGTCCACAGCGTTTTTTCCATCTCCGGCGTTTTCGGCGGAAAAAATTCGAACGAGACCTGAATATCGTTACTCATCACGCAACTTCCCTCCCCTCGCCCGCAAGCAAAATGCGCGGGTCGCGCGCAACCCAGATCGAAACGGTGAGCGCATTTTCATTTTTCTTCTCCGGCGCGAGCGCGCGGTGACGGTCGAACTCAAGACCCGACTCTTTCAGCCACTGCTCGACGACATCGGGCGCAAAGCCGAGACGGCGATGCGCGTGCTCGTCGCGGAGAAACTCAAGCTGGTGCGGGGCGAAATCGACGACGACAAGACGCCCCGACGGGCGCAGCACGCGGGCCGCCTCACGCAACGCACGCGCGCCGTCATCGAGATAATGCAGCACCTGGTGCATCACGATCGCATCGAATGAATCGCGCGGGAACGGGAGATTATACAGATCGCCCTGCCGCACCGAGCAGTTCTTCAAACCGGCCTTGTCAAGATTGGCGCGGGCGAATTGCAGCATCTCAGGATTGAGATCGATGCCGACGCCGCGCGAAATCTCAGCGCCGAAGAGTTCGAGAATGCGCCCCGTGCCGGTGCCGAGATCAAGCAGCGTATCGACCCGCTTCCCGGCAAGCGCGTCGCGCACCGCCGTTTCCACCGCGACATCGGAAACATGGAGCTTGCGAAGCTCGTCCCAGCGGCCGGCGTGTTTACGGAAATAACTTTGCGCCGCGGATTGGCGGCTGGCGCGTACCTGCGCGAGCCGTTCGCGGTCGCGCTCGAAAATCGGATCGGACGGATCGGCCAGCGCTAAAATTGCGTCCGCGAGCGGCGCGCCTGCGCCCTCTGAAGCCCGGCGATAAAACGCCCAGCTTGCTTCGCGGAAGCGCTCGACGATGCCGGCCTCCGCAAGCAACCGCAGATGCCGCGAGATGCGCGGCTGCGACTGGCCGAGAATATCGGTGAGATCGGAGACCGTGAGTTCCGCCTGATCGAGCAGTGCGAGCAGACGCAGACGCGTGTCTTCCGCGGCGGCCTTCAGACCTCCTAGCAACGCGTCGAAATTGGAAGGCGCCTTCTTGCGAACCACGACAGAAAACCTCTTCTAGGCATGGGCTGAAGCCCATTGCCCATCACATAAGGATATCTTTATGTCATTAAATATGGGTAAGCAAGGCGGTCCAGTCAAAGGCGCGTAAATATCGGCAAAGCCTGTATTTTCAGGCCCCAACCGGTCCCATAAGGTCCGCCCATGAGTATGGCTTTAGGGCTTTCGATTCCCGTCGGCGCGGTGACCCTTCCGCCGAAGGAGCGCGATCTGCGCCTCGATTTTTTTCGGGGGGCCGCGCTGTGGCTGATCTTCCTCAATCACATACCGTCGAACTTCGTCGGCTGGTTCACTACCCGCAATTTCGGCTTCTCGGACGCGGCCGAGATGTTCGTCTTCATCTCCGGCTACACCGCGGCCTTCGTCTATGGCCGCGTGATGATCGAGCGGGGTTTTACGGTCGCGAGTATGCGGATTCTGAAGCGCGTCTGGCAGATCTACGTCGCCTTCATCTTCCTCTTCATGATTTATCTCGCCCAGATTTCCTGGGTCGCCGCGCGCTTCGAAAACCCGCTCTACATCGAGGAAATGAACCTGCTGCACTTTCTGCAGCGGCCTGAAATCGTGATCGTCGAGGCGCTCCTGTTGCGCTTCCTGCCGGCAAACGTGGACGTGCTGCCGCTCTACATCGTGCTGATGGCGTTCTTTCCCCTGATGCTGTGGTTCATCCTGCGTGCGCCCAACATCGCGCTCGCCGCCTCTTTCGTGCTGTATCTCGCGGCCCGCTATTTTGGCTGGAATTTGCAGGCCTATCCGGCGGACAAGGTCTGGTACTTCAGTCCCTTTGCCTGGCAGTTTTTGTTCGTGATCGGCGCCTGGTGCGGGACCGGCGGAGCCAGGCAAATCGGGTGGCTGATCCGGTCAAAAGCGCTGCTGATTCTCGGCGGGGCCTATCTCGCCTTCGCCGCCTTTATGACCCTCGCCACCAACATTCCGCTGCCAATCGACTTTCCGAACTGGCTCCTGATCTTCCCGCTCGACAAGACCGGGCTGGACCCGCTCCGGCTCGCTCACTTCCTGATTTTGACCGCCATCGTGGTCCGCTTTGTCCCTGCCGATGCCCAATTTCTACGCAGCGACTGGGCCAAACCGTTAATCCTGTGCGGTGAACACTCCCTAGAAGTCTTCTGCTTAGGGGTATTTTTGTCGTTCACCGCACATATTCTGATGATCGAAGTGTCCTCCCGGATACTGTTTCAGGTCTTCGTGAGCTTTGGGGGCATCTTCGCGATGATTGCCCTTGCGGGCATCATGACGTGGTATAAGAAGCTGCAAAGCCGGGCACCAAAGAATCTGGCAGTTTAGACTAAAGTATTAGGCGTTCTAGGGGGTCCCGTATGTGGGCCAAGGCAATAGGGGCGGCGCTTGCGCCGTTCTTGCTCATGTCTGGAATGGCTGCCGCGCAGGACCAACGCTGCGAGGCCCCGGATGCTTATGTCGAACCCTATTACAAGGCGGTGAAAGCCGGCCTCACGCTTCGCTCCACGAAGTCCCTCGACATTCTCATCGTATCGAGCGCGCCCTCGCAGACCCGCATCGGCGACAAGCTGCGCTCCTACCCGATGTTTATGGAGACCGCGCTGAAAGAGCGCCTCCCGAATTACGCATTCCGCGTCGGCGTGCACACCGAAGCGCGCAAGACGCTCAAGGAAATCCTGGCCGCGCTCCCGCAGGCGCTTGAGAAGAACAAGCCGGGCCTTGTCATTATCCAGACCGGCACCGTCGAAGCGATCGTCGGTGTCGATCCCGACAAGTATGAGCGCAAGCTGGAGAAGGCCGTCGAGATCGTCCGCGCATCCGGCGCCGACGTGATCTTCGTAAACCCGCAGTTCAGCCCGCGTACCTCGTTCGTGACGAATTACGGCGCGATGAACGATCGCATCCGCCGCGTCGCAGCCTATGCCGACGTTCCGCTGTTCAACCGCTACGACATCATGCGCCACTGGAGTGAGAACGAAGCCTTCGATTTCACTGCGCTGAAGAATGACGGCACCTTTGAAGCCGTCCACCGCTGCCTCGGCCGCATCCTCGCTGATTTCGTTTCGCGCGCGGCCTCTTTCTCGGAGATTGCAAAGCTACCCCAATGAAGACACGCAATCTCCTGATCGCGGCGGGCACCCTGCTCTGTCTCGCGCCCGTGGCTCACGCTGACTCTGTGCCGCCAGCCTGTGCGCCCAGCGCGGAATACACGCGCCTTGGCGGCGTGCTCCCGCGTGTCGCCGAACGGATTTTGAACCGCGAGCCGGTGACGATCGTTGCCATCGGCTCGTCGTCCACGGCCGGCGTCGGCGCAAGCTCGATCGACCACAACTATCCGACCCAGCTCGAGAAGCGCCTGAATGCGCGCTTCCCGAATGTCGTCTTCCACGTGATCAACCGCGGCATGAGCGGCGCGGTCGATAGCCAGATGCTGGCCCGCTTCGAGGAAGACGTGCAGGCAGCGCAGCCCGATCTCGTACTATGGCAGGTTGGCACTAACGCGCTCCTGCATTCCGACGGCATCACCAAAGAAGGCGACGTCATGCGCGACGGCCTGCGCCGTCTGCGCGCGATTGGCTCCGATGTCGTGCTGATCGACCCGCAATACGCGCCGAAAGTCCTGAAAGACCCGGACGCAGAGCCGATGGTCGAACTGATCCGCGTGATTGCACGCGAGGAAGGCGTTCCGGTGTTCCACCGCTGGGCGCAGATGAAAGAGTGGAAAGAGGGCCGCCACATTCCGTTCGAGGCATTCCTCTCGCCGGACCTCTTTCACATGAACGACTGGAGCTACGCGTGCTGGGCGGAAGCGCTCTCGGGCGCGATCTCGGCCGCGGCAATGCAGGGTGGCTTCCAGTTCGCAAGCCAGCCTGTCTTCCGTCCGTAAATAGCGCCTACTTCTTTTCCGGCTGCAGAATAAAGCACGTCGTCGTGGCGTGCGCGTAAAGTTTGCCGTCCTTATCGACAAAGCGGCCTTCCGCAATCGCGGTGCGCGCACCGGAATGGATAACTTTTCCCTCGGCGCGCATTTTGCCGGTCTTGGCGGTAACGCCGCGAACGAAATTCAGTTTCACCTCAAGCGTCGTGTAGCCGGTGCCCGCCGGCAGCATGGTCTGCACCGCACAACTCATCGCGGAATCCATCAGCGTGAGCGCCACGCCGCCATGCACGGTGCCGATGGGGTTGTAGTGAAATTCTTTCGGATCGACCTCGAACACGACGAAGCCCGGTTCGACCACGGTGAGTTCGTAATCCAGGGTATCGGTGATCGGCGGGTTTGGGATCGTGCCGTCGCGGATACCGCGCAGAAACTCCAATCCCGGCATCGTGAGCACGAGCCCGGCGCTTTCCCGCGGATCCTTCCAGGTGAAAGTCCTTGTGCGTTCGCTCATGCCGCCCTCCCGCAATCCAGTTGACTTATGCGTATATGCACTCATTATGCGCGCATATACGCCTTTGTCCAGAGGGAGGCAGCCGAAGAAACAACCATGCCGAAACGGACCGACATCCATCGCTGCGCTTGTACCGTTCTGCGGCAGGCGGCGCGTGTCGCGACCCAGCATTTTGACAAGGCGCTCGCTGCCAGCGGCCTTCGTATTTCGCAGCTCTCGGTGCTGACCACGCTGAGTTATGTCGGACCCAAGACCATCAACGAACTCGCGGAAGTCATGGTGCTCGACCGCACCACGCTCGGCCGCAATTTGCGGCCCTTGCAGCGCGAAGGCTTCATTGCAATCGAAGCAGGCAAGGACGACCGACGCACGAAAAAGCTCGTGCTGACGAAGAAGGGCTCTTCCGTTGCATTAAAAGCGATGGACAGTTGGGGCGATGCCCAGACAAGTTTCGAAAAGGCGGTAGGATTGGAGAACGCCATCGCGCTTTCGAAACTGCTGCGGCAGGTCGTGAAAGCGGACTATCCGGAAAAATAGAATCTAAGGGGGAAATCATGAGTACATTGCAGATCGTCGGCACGTCGCTATCGAACTTCGTGCGCACCGCGCGCATGGCCGCCCGCGAAAAAGGGGTGCCGTATGAATTGATCGAAGTGATGCCGCGAAGCGATCAGGCCAGGGAGCTTCATCCCGGCGGCATGATCCCCGGAATGCGCCACGGCGACCGCACGCTGTTCGAGAGCCGCGCGATTACCCGCTACATAGACGAGGCGTTTGACGGCCCCGCTCTGATGCCGCGCGATCCGTGGAAGGCGGCGCAAGCCGAGCAGTGGCTCGCCTTTGTTGCAACCTCCGTCGACAAGGCCGTGATCCGCGAGCTCGTACACGCCTATTTCTTTTCCACGAAGCCCGATAAATCGCCCGACCGGGATGTCGTCGATCGCGCGGCGAAGCGCATCGAACGGCAGTTTTTGACGCTCGGGAAAGCGGTCGAAAAGACTGGATTTTTGAGTGGAGAAAGTTTCGGCCTTGCCGATATGTACGCCATGCCGATCATCGGCCAGTCGCGCGTGACGCCGGAAGGCAAGGAAGCGATGGCGAAGGCGCCCTCGCTCCTCGCCTATTACGAAAAGTACAAGAGCCGGCCGAGCTTCGCGGAAACTGCGCCGCCGAGAGCGAAGTAAGTTTCAATTCGTCATGGCCGGGCTTGTCCCGGCCATCCACGCCTTGATCTAAATCGAAGCTGTTAAGACGTGGATGCCCGGCGCAAGGCCGGGCATGACGAGAAAAGAATTAGCGCGCAAACTTCTTGTATTTGATCCGGTGCGGGATATCCGCGGCGGCACCCAGGCGGCGTTTCTTGTCCGCCTCATAATCCTGGTAGTTACCCTCGAACCATTCGACATGGCTGTCGCCTTCGAAGGCAAGAATATGGGTCGCAATGCGGTCGAGGAAGAAGCGGTCGTGGCTGATGATCACGGCGCAACCGGCGAAATCTTCCAGCGCCTCTTCGAGCGCGCGCAGCGTATCGACGTCGAGATCGTTGGTCGGTTCGTCGAGCAGCAAAACGTTCGCGTGTGAGCGCAACATCTTTGCCAGATGCACGCGGTTGCGTTCGCCACCCGAAAGCGACCCGACCTTTTTTTGCTGATCGCCGCCCTTGAAGTTGAACGCAGAGACATAAGCCCGGCTGTGCATTTCCTTCGGGCCGAGCTTGATGATCTCGTCACCGCCGGAAATTTCTTCCCAGACGTTCTTGCTGCCGTCGAGCGAGTCGCGGCTCTGGTCGACATAGCCGAGCTTTACGCTGTCGCCGATTTTCAGCTCGCCGCCGTCCGGCTTTTCCGCGCCGGGGATCATCCGGAACAGCGTGGTCTTGCCAGCACCATTCGGCCCAATAACACCGACAATGCCGCCGGGCGGAAGCTTGAAGTTGAGGTTCTCGATCAGCAACTGCTCGCCGAAACCTTTGGTGAGACCTTCCGCGTCGACAACATTCTGGCCGAGCCGTTCTGACACAGGAATAATGATCTGCGCGGTCTGCGGCGCCTTGTCGTTCTGCTTGGCAACGAGTTCGTCGTAGCGCTGGAAGCGGGCCTTGCTCTTGGCTTGGCGGGCTTTCGGCGAGGACTGAATCCATTCGCGCTCGCGCTCGATCGCGCGCTGGCGCGCTTCTTCTTCGCGGCCTTCCTGCTCGAGCCGCTTCTGCTTCTGCACGAGCCACGAAGAATAATTTCCCTCGTAGGGAATGCCGCGGCCGCGGTCGAGCTCGAGAATCCAGCCCGTCACGTTGTCGAGGAAGTAGCGGTCGTGGGTCACGATCAGCACCGCGCCTTTATAGTTGCGGAGATAATCTTCGAGCCACGATACCGTCTCGGCGTCCAAGTGGTTGGTCGGTTCGTCGAGCAACAGAATGTCGGGCTCCGCCAGCAACAACTGACAGAGCGCTACACGGCGCTTTTCGCCGCCGGAAAGTTTATCGACTTCGGCATCGTCCGCCGGACAGCGCAGCGCATCCATCGCAAGATCGACCTGTGCGTCGAGATCCCACAGGTTCTTGGCCTCGATCTCGTCCTGCAACTTCGCCATTTCATCGGCGGTCTCGTCGGAGTAGTTCGCGGCCAGCTCGTTATATTTGTCGAGCAGCGCCTGCTTGTTCGCGACGCCGATCATTACGTTCTGGCGCACGTTCCTGGACGCGTCTAACTGCGGCTCCTGCGGCAGGTAGCCGACCTTTGCGCCTTCGGCAGCAAAGGCCTCGCCGGTAAAATCCTTGTCGGTGCCCGCCATGATGCGCATGAGCGTCGATTTACCTGCGCCGTTGACGCCGAGCACACCGATCTTCGCGGTCGGGAAAAACGAGAGATGAACATTGTCGAGGACCTTCTTCCCGCCGGGATAGGCCTTCGACAAACCGATCATCTGATAGACATATTGCCAGGAGGCCATGCGCCGCCGCGCTCCGTTTCGAGATCAAGGGAAGTGCGGCGGCTATGTAGCGAGCGCGGGCCTCTTCGGCAAGGTTAGGCGAACCGTTTAATCCTGGCGCGCGTGAACGCCACTGATCTCCGGCTTGGCTCCGGCGCTGCGCGAGGAGCGCTTGCCGTTCGTGCGGTTGTTGGCCTCCTTGGCAAGCAGTCCGCGGTAAAGCGTGACATAGTCTTCGGCCATGCGCTTCACGGTGAAGCGCTCTTCGAAGGTGCGGCGAACGGTCTTGCGGTCGAGCGCCATCAACTCGGGAAAGGCCTGCACCGCTTCCGGCACGGAGTTTACGACCACACCGGATACGCCGTCATCGATCACTTCGGGCACCGAGCCTTCCTTGAAGGCGAGCACCGGCGTGCCGCAGGCCATCGCCTCGATCATCACGAGGCCGAACGGCTCGGGCCAGTCGATCGGAAAAAGAAGTGCCGCGGCGTTGCCAAGAAACTCCTGCTTCTCGCGCTCGCCGATCTCGCCGATGAATTCCACGCCGTCGCCCGCGAGCATCGGCTTGATCTTCTGCTCGAAATACTCGCGATCCGCGTCATCGACCTTGGCCGCCATCTTGAGCGGCACGCGCAGCTTGCGCGCGATTTCGATGGCGCGGTCCGGCCGCTTGTCGGGTGCCATGCGGCCAAGGAAAGCGAGATAACCGCCCTTCGGATTGCAGTTCGGCTGGAAAAGATTTTCCGGCAATCCGTGCAGCACAGTGCCCGCGATGTTGCGGCCCTTGATGAAACTCGCCTGCGAATCCGAAATCGTGGCAAGCGGCACATCTGGGAACGCGCGATGCAGCGGTTGCAGATCGTGCGTGTCCTGCCGCCCGTGCAACGTCGTCAGCGTCTTGTTCGCGATGCCGCGAAACAGCGGATAATGAAAATAGTCGATATGGAAATGAAGAATATCGAATTCATCTGCGCGGCGGCGAAGCGCATCGAGCATGATGAAATAATAGGGATTGGTTTCCTTCACGCGTGGGTCGAGCCGCAGCGCCTCGGGGCACATGGCTTCGAGTTTCGCATCCGTCACAGAATCGCCGCTTGCAAACAGCGTGACATCGTGTCCCTGCTGCACGAGTTCTTCCGTGAGCCAGGATACCATGCGTTCGGTTCCGCCATAGAGTTTCGGCGGCGTGCTTTCGATTAGCGGACTGATCTGTGCGATCTTCATCTGTCTTATTTCCCTCATACTGTTTGCGATGCAGCATGAAGGCAACAGAACGAACGCGCGAATGTTCCGAAAAGAATTGCTTGAACTATCGGCTAAGGCTGACGCGCAACTATGCAGCGCCCTGTTGCTGCCGCAAATACGGCAGGCATGAAGTCTTTCGTTTTAATTCGGCGCGGCACCCGTCGGTGCCCGCTGCGTGCGCGGCTGCAAGTCGCTATCCGGCGTCAGCGCAGGGCGTTGCTGCAACCCCTGCTCTTGCGGCAAGGGAACAACTTTGGTCGCGCTGCGAAGCATATCTGTCTTGCCGCTTGCAAACAAAATCGCCGCGATACCGACAATACAAAGCACGATGCCGAGAAAAATCTTCGCGGGTACCCAGCGGCCCGCGCGTGCGGACTCGCTGATCGCCGCCGACGACTGCTTGACTGGAGCAGTCGCCGTCTTCGGCACAGAAGTATCCGTCTTCGCGAATTCTTTTTCGGAAGTCACAGCCGCACGCACCGGCTGCACGCCGTCGGCCTGCACGACTACGAGCGTGGCATTGTCCTGATAATTGCGGTTGCTGCCGATCCCGTCGACCGCCTTGATCAGGCCATCCGCGACCGCTCCGACGCCTTGCGGCAGGAGAGTGCGGATGAAGTTCTGGATTTGCACCATGGTGAGCGTTTCGAGACCGTCGCTCGAAAAAATCATCACGTCGCCGGGCAGGATCTTGCGGCTGTCGATCTGCGGAGAATGACCGAAATCCTCGAGCGAGCGGCCAAGCACGGCAATCGTGATCGAATCCCTGCCCTTGCGCGTCATCACATCCCGCCACAACGCCGGATCGCCGGAACCGAGCGCTTCGCGATCCGCGATCTCCATATAGGAATGATCGGCATTCACGCGGTGCAGCTCACCGTCCCGATAGCGCAGGATAAGCGAGTCGCCGATACTGACGAACGACATGGTGCCGCTATCGACATACCCCGCGACCAGCGTCGCGCCCATGTCCTTCAAGCCCGGCTCTTTCGCCTGCGCGTCCGCCACCGCCTGATTGGCGGCATTGAGCGAACTCTTCAACCGCTCTTCCGCGCCGCGGCTGCCCGCGAAATAAGTTTTTACGAAAGTATCCGCCGTGATCTTGCTCGCGATGTCGCCGCCGAAATGACCGCCGATGCCGTCGGCAACAAGCAACAGGCCGCCGCCAGAGAGCGCAACGCCTGCATCGCTTGCCGCGATCTCTCCGGCGTCTCCGCCTTTCGCGTCATAAACCCGGAAGGCATCTTCCTGGGTATCTTTGCTGCCGCGAATTGCGCGCGCAGCGGCCTGGAATTTCATTTCTCGTCTTCCCAAGTGAAGTCCGGACCGCAGAGTTGCACGAAACGGAATTTCGTTTCGCCGATTGCGATCAGGCTGCTGCCCGCAAGCGGCATCGGTGTCAGCACGGCCTCGTCGTTGAGATAAACGATATTGGCTTTGCCGCCGTGATTGATATGGAACGTCCGCCGTTTCGGCTCGAAGGTGATGAACGCAGCCCCCTCGCCAGAAATCGACGCATCGCCGAAATCCACGCGGATGCGCTGCCCGGCAGAACGCCCGACGCTGTTCATGCCGGCATAGATGTTCACGGCCTTGCCGCGTCCAGGTCCATCCACAATGACGAGCCATCCGACCACGGGGTCGAAGCTGCCCATCTGCTTTTCCATCATCGCCGAGGGCTCGTGCATGGCACCGCCGCCGAAACCCTTGATCATGGTGGGTGCGGAAGAGCCGCCGCCGATTTCCGGCTGCATCACCGGCTTTCGCATCTCTTCGTGCGGCGCCATCGGCTTGCCGGCCGGCTTCACTTCCCGGATTCGTGTCGGCGCGGAAGAGTTGTCGTCCTTTTTGTCGTTCGCCATCGATCTCACCTGTGTTGCCGGCGGCTAGCTGCGCCAGTGACTGCCCACTCGGGCTTCCCGAAACAAGAATCCGTAATTTCCGGTCCCAAGTTTAATCACATCTCCGTCAGCGATTTTTGCCGAATCCCGGGGCA
This sequence comes from Rhizobiales bacterium Ga0077548, assembly GCA_001464215.1. Classification (GTDB taxonomy): domain Bacteria; phylum Pseudomonadota; class Alphaproteobacteria; order Rhizobiales; family Xanthobacteraceae. The sequence goes on from LNEZ01000012.1 coordinate 13,015, forward strand.
CCCCGTTGATCAAAATCGGATTCGGTTGATCGCGATAGTCTTTCGAGCGGTTCACGATATGAAACGAACCGTCCAGCGCCACGGTGATAAGTGCGTGATGCCGGGAAACCGTAAGCTCCTGCACATCCGTCACAATATCATTGTCCCGCTCCCGGCCGATAGCAATCCGCGCCTTATAGATCGGGACTGTGCCCGGCTCCCCGTTGAATTCCAGCCAAGCAAGTGGCGCCGCCTGACCGATGACGGTCGGCGGTGCCTGCGCAGCAATGGAAGCGGCCTCGGGCTCGGCCTTGGTCGGCGGCTCCTCACCGATAATTTGCGGTGTGGGGCCCGGCCGCGGCGGCTCTGCAATTTTTGCGGACCTGCCTCTTCGCGCAGAACGCCATGCAAGCCCGGAGATCAGAAATCCGAACAAGAGAATAGCGACGCCGGCGAAGATCGCCGCGGTGCGCGTGATATCTTCCGTGAGCCACGCCAACACAGCGCTCAGGTAGCCTTCGGCGCCCATCGGGGTCACCGGTTCGTTGCCGGTGCCGGGATTGGCGACCCCCGCGCGCAAGAGCGCCGTGAATGACGTTACCGCACCCTGTGGGTGACGAAGCGATATCTGCAAGGCCGGCGGCACGCCACGCGCCAGCGCTTCGGCTTCGATGATGACACCCGCATGGAGGCGCGCGAGAAACTCATTGCGATTTCTCGGTGTAAGCGCACGTTGCGCGGCCGGCGTCTCGAAGAAAAAGCCGCGCGTATCGCCGCTCAACCGCCGCAGCGATTGCAGATCGCGCTGGTCGGCCTGCTTTTCGTAATAACCGATCGTGACAATGCGGACATTCAGGCGATTTGCTTCCTGCGCGACTTGGTTATGCCGATAGGCGGTGTCGTCGAACTTTCCATCGGAGGCGATCACGAGAACTTTGCGTGGCGCGTCGAGTTGACCGAGCCTTTGCACGGCTTCAAGCGTCAACCGGTAAAGCTCCGTGGTTGCGTTGCCGGGACGAATTCTGTCGAGCGCCGCCGCGACCGCTTTTCCGTCTCCCGTAAAATCCTGAAGGACATCGAGCTTGGAATCGAACGCAGCAACCGCCACGCGCTGCTTGGGAGCTACCTGAAAGAACAACTCCGCAAGATCCTGCGTCGAACGCCGGATGCTCTGGGCGCGCTCCGTATTGCTCCGGTCGACAAGCAGGAAATAGGCGGTCTCGTCCTCTTCATGCATATAAGGACGGAATGATGCGCTCCAGACGCCCGCAGGATTGTCCCGTTCCGTTATTTCAATTCCGGTAACCGCGATGTTATCGACATAGCGAACGTCGCAGCGGATCGTCGGACGAGGGCCGGACCGATTGCCCTTGCAGGAAACCGTACCGTCGGGAACGCCACGCAACAGGCGGATGTTCTCGATCACCGTCGCGATGTTATCGCGAACATTGGTTGCCGGCGTGAACGGCGCCGGCTGCGATAGTGCGAAGTGCGAACCTTCCGGAAATCCGAGCCAGACACCCAGAACGAGTGCCAGCAGGAGCTTCAGGCAGCGAACGCTCACATTCTGCCCCACTCGCCGCTCTTGAATCGCCAGCGGATCATGAAAATCTGAATGAGTCCGAGGACCGCGATGAATGAAAGAAGGAAAACGCAGCCGAAGTGAAACGTGAAGAGAAGATAATTCTCCGATGTATGAAGTTGCGAGCGCGGGCGCGTGAAATCGAGGACCCCCCACCACACGAGCGCGAGCACAATCACGAATTCCACGATGGAAAAGAAGAAGAAGTACGCGAAAGGCCAGTCACGCTCCCATCGGTATTGCTGAGCATAAAAATAAACCGGATCCATCACGAGGCCGACAAGCAGAATCAACGACAGAATCTGGAACGGCAGGATGTCATAGTGCCAGCCGATGTACGGCAGTATAGGACTGCGCGGTCCGGCGACATAAAGCGAGAATAAAAACGTAATCGGCACGCCGATCCAGAGAAAAAGCAGAATTCTGGTCAACCAGCGGCCTTTTAACGTCGGTACCATTAAAGCCCCCTAAGATTCTTATTTCGATGCGACGACACAGGAAGACTTACGGCTTCGTGTTCGTGCACCATTTGATCCATTGCGAAAACGAGCGTAGCGGCCCGAACAGCGAAACATTCGGCGCACCGAGCACCGCCATATGATCGACCGAGCGCAGCGCTGAATATTGCATACCGAGAAAAGTATCGACTCCAGGCTGCGGACCGCCAAGCGTAATCTGCCCCGCAGCATAGGCGCGACCGCTACCGTTTCGCAGCCCCGCGATTTCAAAATCGGGAGTTACGCTGATGCCGCCTGGCTTGCCGCCACCAACCCCCAAAGTTCGTAGCAATTTATAGGTCTCCGCGAGATCGCGCAGGAGCGGCGAATGCGAGATATCGCCGATCAATCCCGTGCAATCGAGCGCGTAATCCGCGACAACTTCGACTGGCGGCTGATTGCGCTGTGGCTTCAGCCGCATCTGAATCTTTGGGCCCTGATCGGTCTTCACGAGTTCCAGCGTTTCGAAGTGACCAAACACTGGCTTGTACCAACCGTCGCCGATCCCAAGCTGAATGATGTTGCGCCAGTCGCGGCGGTCGGCAGTGGTCGTACCACCCAGCGCTTCGTAAATCTTCACGCGTTCTTCGGGAGTCGCACGCTCGGTTTCGCGCAGCAACTGGCCACCCCAACACGCTTTTGGCCAGTTGAAGGCCTGATTTTCGATGTGGTTGTAAACGTAGCGTTGCGCGCGCTTGTAGCGATACCCTTCGTTCTTCGCGATCGGATTGCGCATCTGATGAACGATGGTAATGTTCTTGTTCTTATTCCGCGCTTCGTAAAGCCGCTGGATAATACGCGAGGCAACGATACCGCGGCCGCGGACAACGACGGTCGCCGGCATCGGATTCTGTTCGATCGAGCGATAGACGACCTCATGATTTTCGTAAGCATTGAAGACGCGCGCTTCCTCGGGAAAACGCGCCTTGAAAGCTTGCAGGTCTTCGGTAAAGCGGGTCGCCGGATACCCGGTCGAAATATGAATGAACTTGCCGATCATGATGCGTTCGCGAACACCGCCCCGCGCCTGGTCTTCCGGCACGCGGTAGGCAACCGCATAACGCTCGTCATTGGTCTTGCGAATGCCGAGCACGCGCCCGGACACGAACATCTCGCGCCAGCCGATTCGTTGCGCTTCGCTGTCGATAGACTTGAACACTTCGCCGGAACGTGGCGTGAAAGTCTGTGCAAGCGAGGCTTCGCCGAAGACCTGGAAGATATGCTTAAGACCGCCGAAGCGGAATTCCTTCAAATCCTTCCACGTTTCCCGGCTCGCATAACCGGGAAAACCCCAGATATTGTCAGGGGTCGACTGCGAGTTGGAGCGCAGTCGTTCATGGGGAGGAATCTGCGAGTTGCGGCACAGGCGCTGGTAGTTCGCGTAAGGAATAACATCGTCGCCGATCGCGCGAATTTCGCTCTTGCTCACGCCAAAAATCCGCAGGTGATCCGCCCACACGAAGCTGCCGAGACCCGCGCCGACCGAGAGATACGTTGACTCGCCTGCGAAGTACTCACTCGCCTTGATCTCAGCAGAAGAAACGATCTCGCTTTTGAATACATTGCGCGGGAAGCGCATTTCATCCGGCGCATTCGGCGCATTCAGTGCAACTTCGATCGATTGACCGCGCGGTACCGCAGCGGGAGCGCCAGCCGATCCGCTCGCAAATGCGCGGGTCGCATTGTCCTGCGGGACATTGACGCGCGTCTCACCGATTGCCGACTGCGCAACGAGATGAATCTCGAATTGCGCGATCCGCACCGGAAGCGCGCCATCCCACGGCGACTGATCGACTTCGGTGTCGCCGATATAGGTGTGGTTCGTGCTGCCGCGATCGGCGACTGCAATCCCGTCCTCGCGCAAGAGGAGCCACGCATGGCGTTTCGATACTTCCGGCGTATCGAGCACGATCTGGTTTTCAGACGCGCGGCCGATGGAATAGTCGCCAACTTCCGGCAGCGAGATTCGTTCGACGCGCTTCAGCGGGCCATCGCCGCGCTGGTAGATATCGAGCAGGATCGGGAATCTGATCATGTTGCTTGCCGTGCCTCAGCGCTTCTTGCGTGCGATTTCGGTGATGCCTTCGGTAAGCCGGTGACCGCACCACCGGCAATTTCCGTGCGGATCGTAGGGATTGAGAAGTCGGCAGGTATGGTTATGGCAACGGCTCGCCTTCATGTCGGGTAACATAATATCCACCGGCACGCCGCCGACGCTCACCACATCGAGAGGACGCAGATCGAGCTGCATACCGTTGCTGACCTTCGTATGATTGTTCACGATCACGGGAGCCTTGGCATCGGCCGCCGATTTTACGACGCCGAGCTTGCCGCCGGCATGAATGACGGCCAGCAAATTCTCGCCTTCCAGCCGCTGGCGTCCGATGATGTCTTGGAAATTCGTACCGGGCGTCATCGGGGCTTCCTCGAAGCGGACACCGTTCGCGCTTTTCACGCAAAGCAGGAGCGTCTCGCCGATCGGAAACAGTTTCTGCTCGCCGCCGAGGCGGATCGCCGCGTAAAACGCGGTCGGTATGTTCGGATCGCGCTTGGCGCGCGCAACCCGGAATTGATGACCGCGGACTTCGAACTGATCGCCGTCGTTGAATTCGAGCGCCTCGCCGGTCTTCATCATGCGGCCGTTATAGAAGGTGCCGTTGGTGCTCTTGTCGGTGATCTGCAAACGGCCGTTGCTCAGCTCGATCGTCGTGTGGACGCGGGAAACCGTCTGGTCGTTCGGCTCGTGGCCGATACGGATGCTGTTGCCGGTGCCCCGGCCGATCTTGAGCGGCAGCTTGTGGCGGCCCTGGGTCCGGGCGCCGTTCTTGATCATTTCGACGTCGACGAAATCGTCCATGCTATTCGCTTCAAGTTGGCCGAAGGAACGGCGATTCCCGTCCGGCAGGTTTCTTCGCCCGTGGCGCGCAAGAGCTAGGGGGTGGCCTTGGAACAAAGAATAGTCCCGCCGGGCCAGAAAAAGCCAGACGCCGAAGGGTTATCCGCCGATAGTCCGATGCACTCCCCAGCCCATCCGGCAACGCCTGCCAGTTTGCGTCAGGCCAGCGCGCCTCGCCAGTCGAAACTTTGTGATCGGAAACGGGCTAACGCGCGGGTGCCGACGGACCCCGGCCCGCGCGTATCAGCTTCATGACGGCGTCGATCATCCGGGCCTGCGCGCCGGTATCGTCGCCGTCCACAACCTCGATATTCACGTAAGGCAGGTTTTGCCGGACCGCGTAATTCGACATCGAACAGTCGTTCCGTTCTACGTGCTCGTATAGGACATGAATGCCCTCCGCATTCAGGGCACGGACGAAGCGGACCAGCCGCTCGTCTGAACCCGAGGGCAGCGCCGACGCGACATATATAAGTGTGTCGTTCGGCGACTTGGCACGGATCGGCCGGGCGGCGGGGAATTCGGTGATGTTCGAGTCCGGCTTGCGCTCGATGCCGATGGATACGTTACCTTTGCTCTTTTCTTCGTCCAGCTCCGGCACGAGATCGTAACCTTCCTTGTTCGTGTGGAGCGCGATGACCGGCTGCCCTGCTTTATGCCAGCGCATGAATCGCCGGGTAAATTCCGGCGAGCGCGCAAGCTGCAAGCGGCACTTGCTTTCCCCGCGTATCTGAAAATTCCGGTTCGGGTCCTGCTTGCGCTTTCCGATCCTGTTGTAGCGGTCGTGATTGCGCTCGACCGCCACGACCGTGCCGCCGTATTTGAGCACGCCATAAACCGCGGAATCGAACGCGACATCCTCGTCGTCGTGCGGCACCGCCCAGAGCGGCCCGTTCGGGTTCTTTCTGTTCTGAACGATCTGCAACACCCAGTTCAGCCGGCCTTCGGAAAAAACTTCGAGCCGCAGGCAAAGGTCGCGGGAGCTGAGCGCCTTGCGGTTGCGCGCAACGTCCCCGTCCTCGTCAAACACCTGATCCGGGTGGAGACACTCTCTTGCCTTGGTCTGCACCGCAGCCGCGGGCGCACCCTGCCCGATCGCGTGTTCCACCGCGGGGAGTAGCAAAACGAGGAGCAGAAAGAATGCAGCGGGAAACGTGATTCTCATTGTGGCCGAGACTATCACTCCCGGCCTTGCATGACCGGGGGGCGAACGCTTATGTTCCCTGCATCCGAGGGGTGCCCGAGCCGGGCTGAGATGGCGAGAAAGCCAAACCCTTTGAACCTGATCCGATTAAGATCGGCGGAGGGACGGTGGATGCAGAAAGCAGCTGTGCAAGAAAAGACCGCAATTACGCTCACCGTGAACGGCGAGCGTAAATCCGTGCGCGCCACGACGCCGCGCGAGTTGCTCGCGGAACTCGAACTTAAGGGCGAGTTTTTCGCGATTGCCGTGAACCGGCACGTCGTCGCGAAAGCCCGCTGGAACGAGCACGTGCTCGCGAACGGCGACAGCGTTGAAATCGTAACTCCCCGGCAAGGCGGCTGAATATGCTCGAACTCTATGGACAAAGATTCTCTTCCCGGCTTCTGATCGGCACCGCGCGCTATCCCTCGCTTACAGTGATGCAGGAAGCGGTAAAAACCTCCGGCGCGGAAATCGTCACCGTTTCCGTGCGGCGCGAAAACGCAGGCGGCAAGGACGGCGATACCTTCTGGAACATCATCCGCGAATTGAACGTCAAAGTGCTGCCAAACACGGCGGGTTGTTATTCCGTCGAGGACGCGGTTTCGACGGCGCAGCTCGCGCGCGAGCTTTTCAACACGAAGTGGATCAAGCTGGAAGTGATCGGCGACAAGGCAACGCTGCAACCCGACGTCGTCGGCACGCTGGAAGCCACGAAGATTCTGCTCGCCGACGGCTTTGAAGTATTTCCTTATTGCACCGAGGATCTCACGGTCGCAAAGCGCCTCGCGGACGCAGGCTGCAAGGTCGTGATGCCATGGGGCTCGCAGATCGGCAGCGGCAAAGGGATCGTCCACGAAGAAGCGCTGAAGCGTATGCGCGCCGAACTTCCCGGCGTTGCGCTCATCATCGATGCGGGCCTCGGCGCCCCGTCGCACGCCGCCAAGGCGCTCGAGATGGGCTACGACGCTGTGCTGCTGAATACAGCCGTCGCGGGCTCCGGCAATCCAGTGAAGATGGCGAAGGCTTTTGCGCAGGCGCTTGAAGCAGGCCGCGCGGCCTTCGAGGCCGGCATGATGAAGCCGCGTGAGATCGCGCAGGCTTCTACCCCGATCGCAGGCACCCCTTTCACGAATCCGGCGAATGCGCGCTCATCCTGACCGCTTCTATCCGATCGTCGATACGGTTGCGTGGGTCGAACGGTTAGCTTCGCTCGGCGTGCGCACGCTGCAACTGCGCACGAAAGGCCTAGACGCTTCATCCGCGCGCGAACTTGTGCGTGACGCACTGAAAACCGTCGATGGCACGAAGTGCGAAGTCGTAATTAACGACTACTGGCAGGCGGCTATCAGCGAAGGCGCAGACCACGTGCATCTCGGCCAGGAAGATATCGAAACCGCCGACACTTCGACCATCAAGAAGTCCGGCATCACGCTCGGTATTTCAACGCACACTCACGAAGAACTCGAGATCGCACTCCGGCACAAGCCGGATTATGTCGCGCTCGGGCCGATTTACGAAACGACACTGAAGAAAATGCCTTTCGCTCCGCAAGGATACGCGCGAATCACCGGCTGGAAGAAGTTGATCGGCAAGATCCCTCTGGTCGCGATCGGCGGCATCAAGCTCGAGCACGCGAAGGATATTTTCGCAGCCGGCGCCGATTCGATCGCAGTCGTGAGCGATGTCACGCAAAATCACGACCCCGATCGGCGCGTTCGTGACTGGCTCGCACACACGCGCGCCTGATTGTCGTCAAAGAGTTTAACGCTGCGGCATTTGCGCGTGGATTATCCGCGCTAAAGTTCCCATATCGCGAGAATTCCTTGTTCGGCCCACGCTCAAGACTCATTACGCGTTAGTTCTCTGCCGCGGTGGGGTAGAGGAGTATTGCATGGAGAAGAATCCATTCGCCGTGCTGTCGATCATGGCAGCGACGGCCCTAACACTTGTATCTAATCCTGCGCTGGCGATGACCGCGCAGGAATTTTTCGCAGCCGAAGCGCGCAGCGAATATTCTTCGCCGCAGCGGCAACGCATTCAGATACCCCCACAGCAAGCGCGCGTTCCCGCGCCCCAGCGAACGCAGCACGCTTCGCTCAACGCAACGAGCGCGCTTTCCGGCATCAGCCTTAGCGGCTCGTGGCTTGCATCCAACATGGGCGCAGTGCGGCCATCCGGTGCTCCAGGTGCCTGGTGCGGTTACGCGATGCGGCTCGAGATGGTTTCGCAGGGACACGGCGATCCCGGCCCTGAATTCAACCAGGTAAGCCATTGGTGCCGTGTCGGCTCAGCCGCGCCGGTCGGTTCGGTCGGCTCAATCTTCGTGACGCGAGGCCATGTCTCCAAGGTTGTCGCGGGCGACTGTCCGGCGGGGACCGTCGCGACGATCTCCGGTAATGCGACCGGCCGCCGCGTCTCGCAAATGTGCGAGCCGATCGCCCGCGCCGTGTGCTCGCGTTGGCCGGGCAAAGTGAGTTCGTAAAACGTAAGTGGCGGGCGCCGTTAAAGGCGCCCGCCGCACAACTAGGCAGCGCCGCGGGCGTTCTCGATAAAATTTCTCCAGCCGCCGGAAGCTGAAATATCTTTCGCTCCGTTTATCGCTTCGGCTTCGACCAGAAAACACTTCGCCTTGCTCCGATCCTCGAAAATGACCGTGCCGATGGAGAGCGGCGCAGGAATACGCGACACGAAGGTGCCGAACGCTTCCGCGCTCATACTCCAGACTTCCGTTTCGATCGCGGCCCCCTTGCCTTGCGCAATCCGCAAGAGCCCAGGGCGTGCAGGTTTCGTCCCGTCGAGAAGGAACAATCTGTAGTCAGTCGCGGTGCGAACCGCGCGCAGGAATCTCGCCCCGAGCGATGTGAGTTCATGATTGAGCGCCATACCCGACATATGCGCACCGACGACCGCGATTTCGATTTCATCGGAAGCAGCCGAAGGTGCCGGAACGGATTGATCCTGCCGCACATTCAGTGCGCCGAGCGGCAAACCGGACTTCGCATGGATGGCGCGTCCGAGCGGCAAGAGCTTTGCGTCCTCGCCTGCTCTCGCCAGAAAAGTCGCGCCATAAGGCGTGGCGTTATCCGAGATGATTGCCGGCACTGCCAACCCGCAAAGATCCATCAGATTTACGAAGTTCGTATAGGTCCCCAGATTCGCATTGAGACGGATCGGATCTGCCTCTAACTGCGTAAGCGTGTAAGCAGACGGCACCGTCGGCACCATGAGCGCATCGGCTTGAGACATCGTCTTTCGTGCCTTCGCTCTCAACTCCTGCATTCTGTAGAACGCGCGGAATACGTCCGCCGCGCCGGCGGTGCTCCCCGTCGAAATGATCTCGCGCGTCACAGGAAAAATATCGGCAGGGTGCGCCTCGATGAACTCGCCCACCGCGGCGGTACGCTCCGCAACCCACGGTCCGCCGTACAGCATCCGCGCGGCTTCCAGGAGGTGCGAGAAATCAAGCTCGACGATCCTGGCACCGATCGACTTCGCGATTTCAATCGACTGCTCGAACGCAGACTCCGAACGCTTGTCACCGAAGAAGAGCCGGTCCTCCCTGCGCGGGATGCCAATCACCGCACCTTGCGGAAGCGCTCCCGGGTTTCCAATGGCAAGCGGACGCGAATAGGCATCGCTCTCGTCAAACCCGGAAGCTGCAATAAGCGCGGTCCACGCATCGTCCACGTCTAGCGAAAAAATCGAAACGCAATCGAGCGAACGGCAGGCCGGCACGACACCCGTCGTCGAGATCAGACCAAGGCTCGGTTTCAGCCCGACGATGTTGTTGAGACCCGCCGGAACACGGCCCGAACCTGCCGTATCCGTGCCGAGCGCAAGCGGCACTAGTCCTGAGCTGACCGCTACCGCGGAGCCAGAGCTGGAGCCGCCCGGAATCAAATCCGGATTGAACGGATTGCGGGGCACGCCATAGGGCGAGCGCACACCTACAAGTCCGGTTGCGAACTGGTCGAGATTTGTTTTGCCGACAACGATGGCACCGGCGGCTTTCAAACGCGCGACCGCACTCGCATCTTTCTCGGGCACATAGGAGAACGCTGGACACGCGGCGGTGGTCGGGAACCCGAGTGCGTCGATATTATCTTTGACTGCAATAGGAACACCGCAAAGCGGAAGCTCTGGCTTGCGCGCCACTTCTTTCGCCTGGGCAAGAACCGAGACTTCGTCCGCAACCGATATGAAAACCGCAGGATCGCCGCTCGTGCGAATACGGCGCATATATTCCGCGATCGTGTCCTCGGGCTTTACAGTGCCCGTACGATGCGCCTCCGCGATTTCACGAACCGTTGGCCGCAACTGAAACTCCCCGAATGCTTACTTTGTGCTGCTGGCGAGCGAGGCGAGATAGGCTTCGTACTCGTCGAACACCGTCATGATGTGATCGCGCATCGCCTTTTGTGCCGCAGAAGCGTCTGCGCGCATGATCGCGGTCACGACACGATTGTGCTCTTCATGCGACTTCGCGAGGCGCCCAAGATTTCGGAATTGCGCACGCCTGAACGGCTGCACGCGAATGCGCGTGGCAAGCGTCAGCTCTGCGAGATATGCATTGTGTGCGCCTGCATAAACGGTGCCGTGAAACAGCTGGTTCGTCTCGTGATAATTCTGCGGATCGCCGTCCTGAATCATGAGCCGCAGATCGTCGTGAACCTGCTCGAGTCCCGCGCGTTCGCGCGGCGTCATACGCTCCGCGGCATAATGCGCGCATAGACCTTCAAGCTCCGCCATCGCCTCGAACATACCGATCAGATCGTCGTGACTGGGCCGCGCGACAACGGCCGCGCGATGCGGCTTTGCATCGACCAGCCCGCTTGCAGCAAGCTGCCGGATCGCCTCGCGAACCGGTGTGCGGGAAACCTTGAAGCGGGCTGCAATCGCGGTTTCATCGAGCGTGTCGCCCGGTGCAATTTTGCCGCGCACGATTTCATCGGCGAGAATCTGCCGCAGCTCATCGGCGCGCGTAAGCCGGATCGGCTGATCGCTTTCGTCGAACTGCTTGCGGATGTTCGCCATCTTCAACTCGCGGGCTTGTCAATCAGGCTGACGTGCGCCGACACCACGCGCCATCCTGCCGCGGTGCGCACCCAGGTCTGGCTTTGCCGGCCGAGCTTGGTGCCGCCTTCTCGCACGAAAAGAGTATTCGCCGTCGCGAAGTCATCTCCGTAAGTCGTGATCCTGGTGCGATCGAGTTTGCGAACAAGCCCCGCTGGCGAACGCGCGGCGCGGAACGCCTTGATCTCGTCATAGCCATAGAGGTTTTCGCCGACGCCATAGCGGATGGTGTTCGGATCGTCGAAGAACAGTTCGTCGAGCACGGCGACATCGTTTGTGACCAGCGCTTTCTCATAGCGCTCGAACGCGGCCATGACTTCGGCGAGGACTTTGGGATCATTGATCTTCATAATGTGCTCAAAATGATACCGGTTTGCTTTTGCAAACGCCTTCCTGCTCGAGTTGATAGGCAACGCGAAGCGCCAAATCCTCGCGCCACGCCGGCGCGACTACTTGCACGCCGATAGGCAGACCATTGTCGAGCCACACCGGAACCGCCACCACAGGAAGGCCGATGAAGGAGATCGGTTGTGTGTAGATTCCGATGTTCGGCCGCACCAGCAGTTCCTGCCCATCGAGCTTGAACGTCTTCTGTCCGATTTTCGGAGCGCGCGTCGGCGTCGCGGGTGCGATCAGCACATCGAACCGCTCGAACAGTTTTTTCGCCTGCGCCTGAAAATAGCGGCGGATTTTCTGCGCCTGAATGGTCCATGCGGCGGGAATCATCGCGCCCGCGATCAGGCGATCGCGAACATCCGGATCGAAGTCGCCAGCGCGTTCGCGCAGGCGATTGAGGTGAAGTGCTGCACCCTCCGAAGCGGTGATGAGATAAGCCGATGCACGCGCGACCCCGGCGTCTTCTAGTTCAGCGGTCTCGGAAACTTTCAGCGCCTTTGCGACAAGTTCGGTCGCTGCATAAGCCTCCGGCTCGCCCATTTTTGCGAAGTAGCCTTCGAGTTTCGCAATTCGCAAGCCCTTCGCACCTTTCGCAATCTCCGGCACCGTTGCTTCGACTTCACGCTGCGCGCAGACAGGATCTTCGTGATCCGGACCCTGCATCGCATCATAAGAGAGCGCGAGATCCAGCGCCGAGCGCGAAAGCGGACCCAAGTGATCGAGGCTCGCGACGAATGGAAATGACCGCGCGCGTGTCAGCCTTCCATACGTCGGCTTCAACCCGAACAAGCCGCAGAACGACGACGGCACGCGGATCGAGCCATTGGTGTCGGAGCCAAGCGCAAGCTGAACATAGCCGGCGGCCACCGCGGCACCCGATCCGCTCGAAGAGCCGCCGGTCATGTGCTCGGCATTATGCGGATTGCACGCATTGCCGTCGTGGACGTTTTCGCCGGTGAAGTCATAGGCGTATTCGCCCATGTTCAGCGCGCCGACGAGCACCGCGCCCTGCTCTTCCAGCCGCTCGATCAACACTGAATCGTGCGTCTCCGGCTTTCGCTCCCGGTTGATCTTGGAGCCCGCACGGGTCGGGATTCCCTTGACGTCGAAGAGATTTTTTACGGAGAAAGGAACGCCCGCGAGCGGCATACGCTCGCTGCGCGCAACGCGCTTGTCGACCTTTGCGGCGGTCTCATGCGCGCGCGCGGCAAGAACATCCGTGAAGGCGTTCGTTCTGGAGTCGAACGCGGTGATCCGCTTGATCGCAGACGAGACTGCTTCGGCAGCGGAAAGCTGTTTCTTGTTCACCGCTTCCGCGAGTGCTGCCGCCGTTTTCCATTCGATATTCATGGCCGGAACACCGGGCCGGGCTCGGCGTCGTCTTTGGTCTCGAAAGCAAGAACGGCTTTCGCGGCGTTCGTCACCGCATTGATATGGATTTTGATGCCTGCGCGATACGCCGGATCGACCGTGAGACCGCTGAGCGCGGCCCCGGCGTCGATAAAGGCTTCAAGCGCCGCCGGGTCGGCGGGAAGCGAAGGTAAAGCGGGTTTCCTGGTATCCACGAAAATTACTTTCCGGATTTCAAAGCGGCGGGTGCGGGATCGCGGTCAGAAGTTCACGAGTATACTCCGCCTTCAGACTTCCCAGAACTTCCTCGGCAGTCCCCTCTTCCACGACCTTACCCGTGCGCATGACGATCACGCGATCGCACAACAGGCGCACGACATTGAGATCGTGCGAGACGAAGAGATAGCTCATGCCGAGCGAGTCTTTCAGATCCTGTAGGAGGTTCAAGACGACCGCCTGCACCGAAACATCGAGTGCCGCGGTCGGCTCGTCGAGAATGACCAGTTCGGGATTAAGCGCGATTGCGCGCGCGATGCCGACACGCGCTTTCTGGCCGCCGGAAAGCTGGTGCGGAAAACGGTCGAGCAGTTCAACCGGAAGGCCGACGAGTTTCGCAAGCTCCTCGCAGCGCGCACGCAACGCATCGCGGCCGGAGATACCGCCAAGCCGCATGATCGGATCGGCGATGGCGCGCACCGCCGTGAAGCGCGGATTCAAGCTGTCGGTCGGGTCCTGAAACACCATCTGGATGCGCTTGCGCTGCGGCAGTACTGCGAACTCCGAAGCCGGTATCGAGCCGATATCCTCTCCGCTAAAAATGATGTCACCCGAAGTCTTGTCGAGGAGCCGCATCACCATCATCGAGGTCGTGGATTTTCCGCAACCGGACTCGCCCACCAGACCGACACTTTCGCCCTTTCCAACGGTGAATGAGATTCCGTCCACCGCGCGGAAAATCGATTCCGCAGGCGCGGGCTTCCCTAACAGCTCGCCCAGCGTCTTGGTCGCACCCTGACGCGGGTACTCCTTCACAAGATTGCGCACTTCGAGCAAAGGCTTCTCGGTTTTGTCGATCGACATTTTCGGCATCGAGGCTGCGGGCGACAACTCGGCACCATCCGGCAGCAACCCGCGCAACGTACCCCCGACCTTCGGCGTCGCCTTCATCAGCCGCTTGGTATAGGGATGCGACGGCGACTTGAAGATTTCTGAAGACATTGCCGTCTCGACGATCTTGCCCTTCTCCATCACGACTACGCGGTCGCAATAAGCTGCGGCCAGCCCGAGATCGTGGGTGATCAGGATCGTGGACATCCCGCGCGCACGCGTTAGCTCGACCACGAGGTCCATCACGGATTTCTGGGTCGTGACGTCGAGACCCGTGGTGGGCTCGTCCGCGATCAGCAAACGCGGCTGACAGGCGAGCGCAAGCGCGATCACGATGCGCTGGCACATACCCCCGGAAAGCTCGAACGGATAGGCGTGGTAGCGCTCTTCGGGCCGAGCGATCTTCACCTGACGCAGCATCTCGACCGCTTTTTCCTTGATGTCCCGCGTATCGGCCAGCACGTGCTGCTTCAGCACGTCTTCGATCTGTCTCCCGACCTTCCGGATCGGGTTCAGGGCCGCGCGCGGATTCTGGAAGATCATCGACATTTCGCGGACGTCAATGCCGGAGAACACGACCGATCCGTTCGCAATCGTTCCGGCGCGGTCGAGAATGCGCATGACAGCATAAGACGTAACGGACTTGCCGGACCCGGATTCGCCGACGATGCCGAGCGTTTCGCCTTTGGTGAGCGAGATATTGATCTGCTCGACCGCGCGCACAATGCCGCGGCGGGTCGCAAATTCGACCGTGACGTCCTTGATTTCGAGAAGCGGTGCGTCGCTCATGTTTCCGCTCCTTATGTTCTACGCTGCGGATCGACGATATCGCGCAGACCGTCGCCCAAAAGATTGAAACAGAACACCGCGAGCATCAGCGCGAGTCCCGGAAACAGCGCGATCCACCATTCTCCGGAAACGATATAGCCCGCGCCGTCGGCAACCATGATGCCCCACTCCGGCGTCGGCGGCCGCACGCCAAGCCCGATGAAAGAAAGCCCCGCTGCGTTCAACACCGCGTAGCCCATGGTGAGCGACATCTGCACCACCATGATCGGCATCACGTTCGGCAGTATCTGCGTGAACAGAATACGCCACTCGCTGTTACCCGAGAGCCTAGCTGCCATGACGAAACCGGCCTCGCGGCGCACGTTCGCTTCGGCACGCGCGATGCGCGCATAAAGCGGATAATTGATGATCGCGGTTGCGATCACGATATTGGTGACGGTGTTGCCAAGTGCAGCGACAATACCCATCGCAAGCACGAACAGCGGAAACGCCATGATCATGTCGGCGAGACGGCTCACGACGATGTCGATCCAGCCGCCAAAATAGCCGGCGGCAATCCCCGAGATTCCGCCGAGCGCGAAGACAAGCGCAACCGAAGTGACCGCAATCGTCATATCCAATCTGGTCGCGACCACGACACGACTGAAAATGTCACGCCCCAGTTGATCGGTGCCAAACCAGAACTGCCAGGACGGGGGTTTCAGCGCCTGCGCCGTATTGCTCGCAAGTGGATCGTAAGGAACGATCCACGGCCCGAAGATCGCGGCGACTGCAAGAAGTATGAACAACCCGAAGGCGAAACCCGTGATCGGGTTTTCTGAAATCACGTATTTCGTCTGCCGCAGCACGGCTTTGAGGCCGGAAGTCTGGGCGGAACCCGCTGCTTCAACCGGCTTCATGGCAATGGCGACTTTCGGCGCGCGAGCCACTGCGCTGACGGAGGAAATGCGCGAATGCGAGTTCATGCCGCCATCCTCACACGCGGGTCGATCACGCCGTAGAGCAGATCGATCATCAAATTGAGCAACACGTACAGGACCGCCATCACCAGCACGAAGCCCTGCACCGGCGCAAAATCAGACGCGATCAGCGCTTCCACGGCATAGGAGCCGATGCCAGGCCAGGCGAAAACTTTCTCGACCAGTACGTTTGCACCCAGCAGGAACGAGAACACCATGCCGAGCGTGGTGATCACCGGAAGCAGCGCATTCCGGAACGCATAGGTAATGATGACCTTGCGCGTCGATAGCCCGCTCGCCTTTGCGGTCCGCACGAAATCGGAGGAAAGCACCGCGAGCATGGACGCGCGTGTCATGCGCGTAATCGGCGCAAGCGAGAAGATCGCGAGCGTCGCCGCCGGAAGAATAAGCTGCTTCGCGGCAGCCCAGAACACATCCATATCCCGCGCGATCAGGCTGTCGATCAGATAGAATCCGGTTACGTGCCGTGGCGCCGAGTAAATAATATCAAGCCGCCCGAGCGGGGCCGGCGCCCAGCCGAGTATGAAGTAGAAGAAATAAGCGAGCAGAAGCCCGGTGAAGAAAACGGGAAGAGAAACACCCGCGGTCGCAATCACCCGCGAAACGTGGTCGATCATCGAGCCTTCTTTTACGGCAGCTAACACCCCAAGCGGAATCGCAATCAGGATCGAAAGAATGAGCCCGACCAGTGTAAGTTCGGCGGACGCCGGAAGCCGCGCCGTGATGTCGCGGATCACGGGCTGGCCCGTAGTCAGCGACTGACCGAAGTCGCCGCGCGCAAGATCCTGTACGTAACGGATAAATTGCTCGTATTTCGGCCGGTCGAGGCCGAGCTTCACGCGCACTTCCTGAATTGCATCTTCGGTGGCCGCCGGCCCCGCGAAATAAGCCGCGGTGTCACCCGGCAGAACCCGCGTCAGCGCGAACGTAATCACGATCACGGCAGCGATACTGAAGAGCGTAATGCCGAGACGGCGGCTCATTCGAAGAAGCATGGAAGGCTCCGGAGATAAAGAAGCGGGCGGCGCGATTGCCGCCCGCTTTACGCATCAGCCCTTTGCGAGGTTGCGATAGTCGAGCCGCCGGTGGAACCAATACTGGTAGCCCGTGACATTCTTCTGCATCGCGACGTTCGAGTAAGGCTGGAACAAGGGAATGCGCGGGATATCGGCGAAGGCGATATCGACGAAGCCTTTGACGTTCTTGTCGTAGCTTGCCTGATCGTTGATCGCCGCGGCATCGCGTGCCCCGTCGATGAACGCATCCATCGGCTTCGATTGATAATTCATGGTGTTGAAGATCGAATTCGAGCCGTGATAGCACCAGCGGAAGAAGTACTCGGGATAATCGAGCCAACCCGAGAACACGTTCACGTAAAGCGGCATCACCTTCTTGTTCAGTTCGGTACGCCAGTTTGCGCCCGGCACCTTGTTGATCGTGGTCTTGATGCCGATCAGCGCAAGGCTCTCCTGAATAAGAACGCAGCACGGCTCGTTCACCCCCGCAAAGTTGAGGTCGAAGGAAAGCGTCGTCTCGAAGCCGTCTTTGTAGCCGGCCTCTTCCATCAGCTTCTTCGCCTTCGCGATGTCGGTGTTGTATTTGTGCGCCTGCGGCCAGGCCACTTCGGTCTGCTTGTTCGCCGGAGCGCCGTAAACCTTTCCGGCGAGCCCGTAGAGCACAGCATCGATGATCTTCTGGTACGGCACGGCGTAAGCGACTGCCTGCCGGACTTTAAGATTGTCGAACGGCGGCTTGCTCACGTTCATGCCGAGATACTGCACGCCGTTCGAGAACGGCGTCGACACGATGCTGAGTTTGCCGCTCTCTTTCAGCTCCACGAAATCCTTGTTCGGCAAATCGTAGGAGATGTCCGCGTCACCGCGCTCCAGGAGCGCGCGGCGGTTACCGGCTGAAGGAACGATACGCCACACGATGCGCTTCGTTTTCGGCAGCGGTCCTAGTTTGTAATCCTCGTTACGCGCAAAAATAACTTCCGTGCCCGGCGTCCATTTCTCGACGTTGTATGGCCCGCCACCCGCGATGTTCTGCTTCGTATATTCGAGACCCCAGGGGTCTTTCTCGGTCGCATTCTTCTTGATCAGCTCAGAATGCATCACGACCGGAACGACCACCGCGAGATCCGGGATCGTCATCTTGTCCTTGCGCAGGAAATCGACGCGCACGGTATGATCGTCAACGACGACGAACTGCTCCGGCTTTTCCAGCGAGCCTGCGCGCATCTGGAAGGTCGGGAAGCCGCCGACGGTGACCGCGCGATCGAGCGACCATTTGACGTCTTTCGCCGTGATCGCCGTGCCGTCGTGGAATTTCGCGTCTTTGCGCAGCTTGAAGGTCGCCGACATATCGCCGATCTTCATGTCCTCGGCGAGTTCGGGCTTGAACTTGTCCTTGTCGTAATACTCGCTGCCGTTCGGCAGCTTCTTCATTTCATGGCTGATCAGGCGCGAGTAGCAATTCCACGCCACCTCGTAGCCGGGCACGTTGGTGCCGACGCCATGAATGTCGATGTTATTGGGCCCGCCTTCCGAGACGATCAGCAACGTCTCGGCGCGCGATTGCGCCTTGGCAGGAGAAAAGACGGCCGGAGCCGTCAACGCAGTAGACGCGGCCAGCGCACTGGCAGATTTCAGAAAGTCACGACGCTTCATTACCCATCCTCCGAATCCGCATTCGGACAGGTGATTGCGAAGGACGTGCCAACTCGCCTAAAAACGAATCTGGTAGGAATTACAGATAGATAGCGAGATTCAGCCCTTCCCGGTACTTCTGCTGAATTGCATACAATTCGCCATTTCGTGCCTAGAAACTAGGCGAAAGGCATTTTAGCGCTATCCGAAGGAAGCACTTCTTTTTAGTGCCGCGGCCTCGCGCGCGAGCGAAGTAATGCGCCTAGCATCGCGCTCACGAATGGCGTCCGCTGGCGCAACCCACGACCCGCCAACGCAGCAGACGTTCGATAGCGCGAGCCAGTTCTTCGCATTTTCCTTGGTAATGCCCCCGGTCGGACAAAAGCGGATATGCGGCAACGGTGAAGCGAGCGAGGCGAGATGCTTGGTACCGCCGAGCGCTTCCGCCGGGAAGAACTTGAAATGCGTAAGCCCAAGCTCGGTAAGCGCCATCGCTTCGGAGGCAGTCGCCACTCCCGGCAGATAAGGCACGCGGGCGCGCACCGCCGCCTCGATCAGGCGGGGTGTGACACCCGGAGAAACGGCAAAGGATGCACCGGCATCAATTGCCGCCGCGAGCTGCTCCGGCGAAAGCACGGTGCCCGCACCGACAACCGCGCCTTTCAGCTTCGACAGCACGCGGATGCATTCGAGCGCGGCAGGTGTGCGCAACGTGATTTCGAGAACCGGCAACCCGCCTTCGATCAGCGCTTCGCCCGTGATCAGCGCGGACTCTATATCCTCAAGCACAAGCACCGGAATCACCGGAGCGATGCTGACGATCTGCGCGATTGACTTATTCATGATCCGGACTCGTAAGCTGCAGTAATGATTTTCCGTATCGGCTGGATTGCTTCCAGCGGCGCCAATGCACCTGGATGACGTACGACTTCACCGGCAAGCTTATGCGCTAGCTCGCACGCAGAGAGCGCAGTTTGCCCGACACAGCGCGCGGCAAGATAAGCCGCATTAAACGAGTCCCCTGCCGCTGTAGTATCGGCCGCATCCTTCACAGACGTTGCCTGCACAGCATTGACCACTTCTTCGGAAAGCAAGAGCGCCGGGCTCGAACCATTCTTCACGACGATCTCTTTAACACCACCGTCGCGTAGGCGCTTCAGCATTGCTTCTGCTGTCTTATCTCCCCAGAGACTCGCTTCATCGTCGAAGCTCGGCAGCGCTACATCTGTCAGAGGCAAGAACATCTCGATGGACGACTTTGCCGCTGCTTCATTCGGCCAGAGCCGAAGCCGGATATTCGAATCGAAAGCCACGCGCGTACCGGAGGCCTTGGCGTGTTTGAGCGCCTCCAACAGATTTTCCCGCCCCTGTGCGCCGATGACTGCAAGCGTAATCCCGCTCAGGTAAATCAACGCGGCATCGGCAATGGCATTGGCAAGTATCGCGGGATTGTCTGCAAGCTGACGCGCGGCCGAGTTTTCGCGCCAATACGAAAATCTGCGCTCTGAGCCATCCAGGGTGATCGTATAGAGACCAAGCGTCCGGTTCGGATCGAGCGCAATCGCATTTGCCTCGATACCGGAAGCCTCGACGAACGCAACAAACTCTTTCGAGATTGCATCGGTTCCGGCGCGCGTTGCGTAATAGACACTGAATGCATCAGGCAACAGCCGCCGCAGATACCAACTCGTATTCAGTGTGTCTCCGGCAAAACCGCGCTTGAACAGACCGTCGCGAACAGGCGCAAACTCGACCATGGCTTCGCCGACACCGACGATGCGCAAAGATTTGTCCGCCCGCCGCAGGAAATTCAAGCGATAGCTCCGGATCGTTATGAGCGTTGAAGGTATATCCGCCTAACAGCACTCTCTTTGTTATTCGGACAAGCCGTGCCCCAGTGACTCGCGTTCATCGAACACGAAGCATCGTCCTGACCACTTGCTTTGATCCTCCGGCACCTCTTGGAGATATTTCAGGATGCCTCCTTTCAGGTGATAGACCTGCTCGAATCCCTTCGCGACCATGTAGCTCGAAGCTTTTTCGCAACGAATGCCGCCGGTGCAGAACATCGCGATCTTCTTGTGCTTCCTGGGGTCTAGCTTTTTTTCCACATAGTCCGGAAATTCCTTGAACGCGCTTGTGCCGGGGTCGATTGCGCGTTCAAACGTGCCCTTCTCGAATTCGAAGGAATTGCGCGTGTCGATAATGACAACGTCCGGATCGGCGATAAGCTCGTTCCAGTCTTTTGCATCCACATACGTGCCGGCGTTTTTTGTCGGATCGATGTGCGGCGTTCGCATGGTCACGATCTCACGCTTTACTTTCACCTTCATGCGCTGAAATGGTTTTTCGGACGCGCCTGACATCTTTAGCTCAAGCTCGCCGAAGTGCGCGCGGACACGCTTCAGGATATCTTCCATCTGCGCATCTTGAGCCGCGGCGATCGTTCCGTTGATGCCCTCACGCGCTACAATCAGCGTGCCGCAGATCGCGTTTTCGTCGCATACCGCGCGCATAACTGCTGCCAGACCTTTGGGGTCGGGCACGTTCTGAAAACGATAAAGAGCTGCAACGCTCCACATGGTGTTCGTCATTCTCATAGAAAGTGGTGGGCCCGGCAGGACTCGAACCTGCAACCAGACCGTTATGAGCGCAGACGATATGCCGAACGACGTTGAAAATACAGACGAATTTGGCTCGTTTGATCGCGATTTTTGATGTTCTTACGCGGATATCATTGGCGAAACATTGACGGAAAATATTTCGGGTCGGAGCGTATCGATCAGATCTTCGACTAATACGTGCGTTTCATTCCAAGAGCTCTATTGTCTGAGCCTCTAGCCCTTTTTGACCCTCACCGACTTGCATCCGCACACGTTGACCTTCAGCCAACCCGCTTAGCCCAGCGCGAGCAAGCGCCGTGGCGTGAACAAAGACATCCTTTCCTCCGCCATCCTGCCCGACAAAGCCAAATCCTTTGTCGGCCTTGTACATTTTAACGGTACCAACACTTTCGATCGTCGAGCCGACGACCTGCGAAGCCGCAGCGCGGCTTCGCACCGGAGGAGCGCTCGGACGAAAATGATTCGACTGGACTCCCGACGCTTGGTCATCAGACTTTTGATCGTCGTCATATCCGCCGCGCTTAGGTCCACGGTCGTAGTCTTTGTAACGGCCCATTCGATGCCCGCGAAATTTCAATGCAATTAATATCTTGTTTCCCCGTTGAGCTAAGTCAAGAGGCGACCCCACACTGGCTACCCTTCTGATACAAGTCATTATTAAGAGGATCATAAACGGCCGGCAGCAGGCCGAGTTAGAACGGGTGCTGATAGGGTTTCTGGTGGGGGAACCGAGCAGTTTAAGTATGGATTTGCTTATCAAAGCCGAGGCTGCTCTGCTGAATAATGCTGCGAGCGTTCAATTGGAAGCTTTGGCGACGATCGACTCCTCGACGGGCCCAATGCACGACCAGATAGTTCCATTCTTCATTAGCGTCTGCGAATTTCGGCTGAAAGCGCGTTTTGAAATAAAGCAAAAGGAAGCTAGGTGACCGAAAATACTAAGTGGGATGTGATTGCGAAGCGTGTCTTACGCATCTCGCGAGAGACGATGGATATCCGCGCTGCTCGCGAATTGCGTGAACTGGCGGGAGATTTAGAGAAAGATTCAAAGTCGCGTTTAGTTAAAAGCCAAAGCATTTCCGGGCGCTCAGCTGAAGAAATAAAAGTTCCCTCAGGTTCGGAAACGCCGGTTGTTGAAGAAGCCCCTAAGAACCTGTCGTCCGCTGATCCAACGCATCGTTCTTTACGGCTACGTATCCGCCAACAAGAGATTCTCGCCGAGCTTGGAGTGCTGGCGCTGCAAGGCGCATCGTTTGAGAAACTGCTCGACCAAACAGCGCTTCTCGTTGCAGAGGGTCTAGAAGCCGACTTCAGTAAAGTGCTGCAATATCTTCCGAAAGAGAACCGTCTTTTGGTGCGTGCCGGAGTGGGTTGGGATCAAGGTGTCGTAGGAAATACCACTATCGGTGCCGATCTTGCATCGCCCGCCGGTTTTGCTCTCCACACTCACAAGCCAGTTATTTCCAACCATCTTGAGAATGAACAGCGCTTTCGGACGCCTGAGCTTTTGCTTGAGCACGGCATCCGTCGGGCTATGAATGTTATTTTACAAGGAGATGGATCGCCTTTTGGGGTTCTCGAAGTAGATAGCCGCTCCGAGGGGGAATTTTCGGAACATGACCTGTCCTTTCTACAAGGCGCCGCGAATATTCTTGGGATGGCAATTGAACGCGAACGATACGAGAGCCATTTGCAGGCAGCCCTTGAGACACAGCAAATATTGCTCGCGGAGATCAATCATCGGGTCAAAAATAGCCTCCAGGTAGTCTCCAGTATGTTACAATTGCAAGCCAGCGCGGCAGAAGACAAAAATTTACGCGCTCGATTAGAAGAAGCCTCAAATCGTGTGGCGACTGTTGGCCGCGCTTACGACCGGCTCGCTTATGATGGCCAATACAAAAACATCGACTTGGGAACTTATCTTCGTGAAGTAGTGAATGATCTTGCGGCGTCGAATAGAGGTGCCAAGTTGCAATTCGAGGAATCTGACAAAATCTCAATTGCTTCAGATCATGCAATCCCACTCGCACTAATTGTAAATGAGCTTGTTACAAATGCAGTTAAGTATGCATACCCTGAGAATAAAGACGGCGTTGTATGGATACGACTCGCAAAGAATAGCGATGCCAACATTCTTGTTTCCGTGCGTGACGAGGGTATTGGTCTGCCTAAAGATTTCTTTGTCGCCAAAAGCAGGCGGCTTGGCGCGCGGCTTGTAAAAGCGCTTGCATCTCAATTGAAGGCGGAATTGACGAATACATCCAGAGGAAAAGGAACTGAGTTCGAACTCGTTATTCCAATCCAGTTAGAAAACATCGAGTGAAAATTATTATATTTTGACTGCAGATCTGAACAAACAGCCGAACTTAAGACATCGCATTTCAGTTTAATGGATTCTTACGGTCAGCGTTTTTTGTTTTCTAGGGGACTGATTGCCTTTGTGGCGGACAACCACCTGACACGGTGAAAACACCTCGCATTGATCACAAACAAAAAGAATTCAAATAATTAGTCTGGCCGTCGCGATATTCGGTTTCGCGACCGAATAAACGCAGAGCGTTGTGACAATATGCACTGCGTGGATTCATCATTTTAGCCCCCGTGCCCAATATCCTTACGTCTCGACGCACGGCAAGTCTGAATTTGCAGCTTCTTAGACTTCTGCTCATTCTGCTAAATTAACGTTTCGGCATCTCACGCAGACTCGAACAGCACACTGCCATTTCCTTTCCGAACCATCAGCGTAGTTAAGCGTTGAACCCAAATCGGTAGGAACCCATGCCAAAACAACCCAAATCTCAAAAGGTCAATGAACGCGAAACAGGTAATTGGTCGGGAAGGCAGGACAAGAATCATCGACCTGGCAACGAAAACGATGAGCAAGCAGGACAGCGCGAATACACAGAGCCGGGTCCGGGAGACAACAATCCTTCGGATAAGGCTGGCTAGCAACGCGAATGATAAAGCGAGAGACGGCTTTCCCCGCATTCAATACATTCGTATTTTGTCGAGATCACCTTGGTATCGGTATCAAGAAATTTGTTGACCGCACGGAAGCGATTACAGCCGCAGAAGCATCTGGCTTCGCGAACCACAATTTTTTCATTGTCAGGCTGTCGAGTGTTTTCGCTCATGGCAAAAACTCACGTCTCGAACGGAGGCAGGCTGGTCACCCGCCTCCGTCCTGCTTGGTCACCTAGGCAGCTTTTTGGTGAGTAAGCTTGTTCTCGTTGGATGCGATCTGAATGCGACGAGGTTTCATCGCCTCAGGGATTTCGCGCTCCAGCTTGATCTTCAAGAGCCCGTTTTCAAACCTCGCATCTTTGACTTCGACGTACTCCGCAAGGTTAAAGATTCGCCGGAACGAGCGGGTCGCGATCCCCTGATAGAGATATTCGGCGCTGGCCTGTTCGTTCTTCGTCGCTTCTACCGTGAGCACATTCTGCTCAGCAGTAATATTTACGTCAGCGGAAGAAAAGCCCGCAAGCGCAAGCGTGATTTCGTATTGGTTTTCGCCCGTGCGCTGGATGTTGTAGGGCGGATAGTTCTCGCCCGAGGTCCAGGCGTTCGACTGGTCAAGCAGATCGAACAGGCGGTCGAAGCCAACGGTGGAACGCCAGAGCGGTGTTGGATCGAAGTTTCTCATTTCCATATCCTCTTTGAAGCAACATGGGACGCCTTTCGGCGCGTTAACCGAGCCTGATAGGCCTCGGCGGAAAAGAGCTAGTCGGCCCTTTTTCCCTTTCAAGTCCCCGCGCTAAAAAAATTGGGGGCCTGGAAACCCGATTTCGATTTTTAGTTATGGCGAAGGAATGGAAAGTAGGAAGTTGAGGAGGCAACCATGAGTTTTACTGATTTTATGCCTGCAACCGCTACGCTAACGGCGACACGGGCAATGATCGCGTATTTCCATGACGTGGGAGGGCTCCTCCTATGAGCCTTCATACCTACGATACGCGCACCCTACTTTTCATAGGGCGGCTCTATCATCACCCCGATGAAATAGTCCGCGACCCCAAAATTTCGGTGAAACATAAAAGAGCTCTGCTGTCCGATTGGGCTTCCGACCGCAATGCTGTGGTGTCGAAACCGGCCCTACGCCGCCGTGTTGGAGTGATTTGTCGGAAAGAACTTCGACCAAAAAGCTAACTCATTGGAACAATTGGCGACCCAGGCAGGAATCTAAGCTGCGACCAACAGCTTAGAAGTTGTTAGATAAGCCAACAATTACAAAGGCTATTCCGACAAAACTGCACTTCCGGGGGAATTGTCTTATAGGCCGAAAATTCAGTTTGTCGGAATGGCGATTGAGCCGCACCGATACTAACGGCCCGGAGAATGATCGGCCGCCACATCGGACTTCATCCGCTCCAATAGTTCAATCAGTCTTTGGTGTCTTCATCATCGTCTTCGTCTTCGTCCTCGCCATCAGTCATCTGCTCCTGAAGAGTAACGACAGAGTCGCGAAGCGAGCCGATCAGCATTGCCATCGACTTCATTTCTTCGCTCGAGCCTGCTTCAAGCTTGCTCAACGCTGCTTCAAATTCCTTGCTTTCGATCGGATTGTCATCGTCGGTCATGATTGTCTCCTTGACTTGGCTATGCGCTTGTCTGCGCCAACAACAAGTCGGGATGAAGACGCGAGCACGAGGTGCGCCGGCTCGCTACCTTCTCGTCACGTCCCGGCGGTCGCTAGGAGACGCGTCGAATTACCGAGCTAATATGAAAGGCTCGACGGCCGGGAGAGTTCCGACGGAGCCGCTGCCCCACCCTCATTTTCCTAGCCGGCAACAGCACTCGCGAGAAGCTTTTTACTGACCGTAGACAGATCTGTGCGAACCGTTTTTATCTCGGTTTTCTGTCCTTAATATGCGATAGTGTTCTTCGCCACGCACGTTGATCCGGCTAATATAACGACATTCAAGCAGCCGGTTGTGAGCACTTTTATACATAAAGACTGCCGCGAATGGCTTAGTCTGCCCAAGGGGCAAGGAGCCGGAATGCGTAAACGGAGCAAGACTCCTTCGAAACGGAAAACTATTCTTAAAAAGTTGACCGCCACATCAAAACTGCCAAGTTTTGAAAAATTTGATCCAACTGAATTTCTCGAAACCGCCGCCAAGGGCCGCTCGCTGACCACGCATGCGAAGCGCGAAGTTCTCTTCACGCAAGGCGACGCCGCAGATTCGGTTTTCTACATCAAAAAAGGCAAGGTCAAAGTCACCGTCGTCTCGAGGCACGGCAAGGAAGCTGTCGTTGCACTGCTCGGTATTGATGAATTTCTGGGCGAAGGCTGCCTGATTGGACAGCCTAAACGGCTTGCGACCGCGACTGCTATGACCGAATGCCAGACCATGCGCGTCGAAAAGGCGGAAATACTGCGCGTTCTGCAGAACGAACCAACGTTTTCGCAGATGTTTATCGCGCATATTCTCGCGCGGAACGCTCGAGTTGAGGAAGATCTGGCCGACCAGCTTTTCAACTCGACCGAGAAGCGGCTCGCGCGTCTGCTTTTGCTCCTTGCAAACTTCGGCAAGGAAGGCCGCCCGGAGCCGATCATCGCGAAGATCAGTCAGGAAACGCTCGCGGAGATGATCGGCACCACGCGCTCGCGCGTCAGTCATTTCATGAATAAGTTCCGTCAGCTTGGCTTCATCGACTATAACGGCCACCTCGAAGTGCACTCTTCGCTTTTGAGCGTCGTTCTTAGCGACACGCAGCAAAACGTGACGGCGCAACCGCGTTAAGCGCGATTTCGTACACGCCGCTGATTCCATTCGATATTTAAGAGTTCCCGCGGCCAATTCGCAGGGCAGCGATTGTGATCAAAACCGCTCAGTGAGCCCCCCAAAAAACTCTATCCTCACGCCAGACTTGGAAGAACAGAAAGCCGGAAAAATCGGCGGATCAAGGCTTCGTTCCGGATCGGCGGAGAACGCCCTTCCGCAATCCGGATGTGCCCGCCGGAAGACCCCCACATCCCCTGTCCGGCGGGCACACATTCGGTAACCAATCGCCTCACAGGGCGAAGGACAACGTCATGACAATCGCTGAACGCGATACCCGATCGACAATGTCGTCGCGCGAGATCGACGAGAAAGCCAACAAACGCTCCAACGGGAACCTTTTTTCTCGCGGCAGGTGTGAGCCAAGCCACGCAGACACAAAAGGCGAGTTGCAGGCAGCACTTTTCCGCGAAGATAAGCTGCTGCACGACAAAGTGAAGCTAGTAGAGCGGCAAAAGCTGCTGACTGAGGAGTTCGAACACCGGCTGGTGAACGGCTTGCAAGTCGTCGCGAGCTTGCTGACGCTGCAGAGCCGGAATGCCGGCTCGTCGGAAACCGCAACCCAGCTTAAGGACGCGGCGATCCGCGTTGCCGCGATCTCGCGCGTCCACCGCCGCCTGCACGTGCTCGACCACGAAGAGAAAGTGGATTTCAGGGTCTATGTCCAAGAACTCTGCGCCGATCTCTCCGCGCTGCTTCTGCATGACAATCTGAAACGCAGAATTACGGTATCGGGTAAAGACGGCTATCTACCGGTCGCGGCCGCCATTCCGCTCGGGTTCATCGTGAGCGAACTTGTGACCAACTCCACGAAATACACCGAAGGCGATATTAGTGTCCGCGTGGGCGACGATGCCGGAGTGCATTTGCTCACGGTCAGCGACGACGGCTTCGGACTGCCGGATGGCTTCGACCCCGCGCACAGTAAAGGACTCGGCATGAATATCGTGCGCTCGCTGGTGAAGCAGATCAACGGCACCTTGCAGTTCAGCCCAGGCAAGAACGGCAGGGGTACCAGTGTCACCGTTTCGTTTGCGCCAGTGGCATAAAAAACGCGGGAGTTGCCCCCGCGCTTTTTGATCGAACGGATCGTTACTGCTTGACGTTCAATTTCGAGCGTTCGGAGCAGGTGTAGTCCTTGCTGCCAGTGCCCATGTTCTTGATGCCTGCTTCGCAAGCTGCGGCGGTATCGAATTTGCAATTCGCATTTGAGGAGTTGACCGAGCAGAATGCCTGCGATCCGGTCACTTTCGATACTTGCGCGGAGGCGCCGCTAACGGTCAGCGCACTTGCGAGCGCCGCAGCAATAATTAAAAAACGCATTGTGTAGTTCTCCTGACACTAGCCCCGCACGGCAACGTGCGGCAGCACCCTGCGTTCCATCTTGGTATGAATATTTTCTGTCAATTACTCGCGAAACGAAGTTCTATGCAGACTATTAGTCTTCTTGCGTTGCCATTCGCCGACGCTTTCCATCCGCGTCTAATATCCTAACGACCCCGCTTGCAAATGACCGATCACGTAAAGAACACCGATACCCAGGAGAACGCCAAATGCGTACCACGCCAACGGAGCTTGTTTTGGCTTTGGAATACGGAATGGCATTCTTTTCTCTTCAGGGCCGGTTAAATTGCCGGCGTGGGAACTGAACTTATTGCACCGTAGGTTCCTTCAGCGGCGTCGTAGATGGTAATTTGAACTACAGGGAATTTCTCTTTTAGTTTTTTTCCGGCCGCTTCTGCTTCTTTTGACGTTTCGTATCGCTGCTTCCACTTGCCATCAACCGACAAAACGTAACCATCCGTCGGTCTAACGTTCGCCCGCAGATTTGCTGGGGTCTTCACACTTTCCGTCATTACTAACTCCGTATTTTTCTCACAAGAATGCCAAAAATCACGCAAAAAAACACTCCATCCAATCGGACGAAATAGGATTTGACGCGCTAGAAGTTCGCTGCCGTAAGATTGAAAGGCCCATTACCTTTGCGCGAATACGCTTTCGAGGCAGCCCGGTAGATCAGAACGCGATTAGCATCGAATATATTCAGTAAACTTGCTTCATCGTATTGCACGATCATTCGGATTTTCATCAACGCATCCACGGGTACCGAGAACGCTTTCTCCATAACGCCGTCATATCCCCAAAAGAAAACTACTTTTCGAAGCGCGTCGTAGCTCCGGCTTTGGTTAGGAAAGTTGAGTGCCACTGGGTGAATGCTCCAAGTCCATATCTGTATATAGGTATTGGCGACGAGAACTGTCGGAAATGAACAGCAAATCTAATGATTCATGCGAATGAGCCGTATTGAACAGATTGCCGCCTTAGTAGCGTGCTACGACGGACACACTCGCAATATGCTTGAACGTCATCAGGTTAGCATTTCGCTGATCTCGACGATCATTTCTAAAAAAATCGCTGATTGTTAGCGCTCGCGGGGGCGAAGCTGTCCGCGATCTTTCTTGCTATCGCGTTGCCGTGCAGCGTTGTAGCGCGGTTTGCCAATACCATGAGGCCAGCAATTTGACCGTTGAACGTGCGCGAGCAGTCACCCAGCAAAAGCCGTGGGGCGTTTCAGACCTATCGCCGTGGAGCAGCGCGAAGGCCGAGGGCGCAGTTGGTGAGATCTGGTTCGAACGCTCTAATAAGGCCGCTGAAGATTCGTCGTTGCTTCTAAAGCTCCTCTTCACTAGCCAACCCCTTTCCATCCAGGTCCATCCCAACGACAGCTATGCGAATTCGATTGGCTTGCCGAATGGCAAGACCGAAGCCTGGTACGTCTTGAGTGCGGCGCCCGGGGCGAAAATCGCACTCGGCGTCAAAGAAGAGATCACTTCTCAACAGCTCCGCACCGCGATCGAGAGCGGCAAACTTCCCGGCATCATGCTTTGGCGTTCAGTGGTAACAGGCGAGACCATCTCGGTGCCGGCAGGCACGATCCACGCGATCGGCGCGGGTTTAGTTATTGCGGAAATTCAGCAGCGCAGCGACGCAACGTTCCGGATGTTCGACTACGGAAGGCAGCGCGAGCTTCATATCGATAATGCCGTAGCCGTCGCCGACACTATGCCGGCCGGGATTCGCACCCAGCCGAAGCGGCTTACAGATCAACGCACGGTTCTCGTCTCCGGACCGCATTTTGTATTCGAGAGCATCGATCTCACGCCGAATTCGGTTTGGACACTCGAAGCCGCGCAAGAGACGTGGATGCTGGTTGTTAAGGGTACCGCTCGCGCGGGCACTTCCAGCATCACAACGGGCGACGCCATTTTCGCGAAATCCGACAGTGTGGAGATCCGGGCGGGCGATCTCGGTGTGCAAATTCTCGTCGCCTATCCCAATACGGCGCCTATCAAAGCGTTGCTTCAATAACATCATGGATAGAGTTCGTCTCAGTTCCCGCGTCAACAACACGTTCGGAAACAGTCAAATGAAACCGCTCCAGCGCGTTGCGTTTATTGGAAATCATTTGCCGCGTCGTTGCGGTATCGCGACCTTCACACACGATCTTCACCGGGCAATCGCCTCGTCCCGACAGGATTTAGAAACCTGTGTCATCGCGATGAACGACCCTGGCTGTATGTATGATTATCCTGCAGTCGTCCGCTTTCAGGTGCGCGAAGAAGTGCTTTCCGATTATACGGACGCGGCCGATCTCCTGAACAGCGCCGATTTCGACGTCGTTTCACTTCAGCATGAATACGGAATCTTCGGCGGCGACGGCGGCTGCGATATCGTAGAACTGCTTACGCGCTTGAAAATGCCAGTTGTAACAACACTACATACAGTTTTGGCCGATCCCACGCCCGCGCAACGCGGTACCATGCGGCGGATTATCAACGCCTCTTCCAAGATGATCGTGATGGCGGAAAAAGGCCGCGAGTTGTTACAGTCCGTGCACGACGTTCCGCAAGATAAGATTGAAGTAATCCCACACGGCATTGTCGATTTTCC
Source organism: Rhizobiales bacterium Ga0077548 (assembly GCA_001464215.1). Taxonomy (GTDB): domain Bacteria; phylum Pseudomonadota; class Alphaproteobacteria; order Rhizobiales; family Xanthobacteraceae. The sequence continues at coordinate 43,859 of LNEZ01000012.1, forward strand.
GTTTCTGGAGCCCAAGCAGCCGAAAGCGAAGCTGGGCTTTCAAGGCAAGACTGTCATACTCACATTTGGCCTGCTTTCTCCAAGTAAGGGCATTGAAAACGTCATCGATGCGCTGCCTGCAATCATAAAGTCCTGCCCGAATGCGGTTTACGTTATTCTCGGTGCGACCCACCCGAACCTCGTTCGCAATCAAGGCGAGGCGTATCGTGAGAGCCTGATGGCGCGGGTTCGCGAACTGAAGATCGAAGAACATGTCGTTTTCTTCAACCAGTTTGTCGACCAGCCGACGCTCCTCGACTTCATCTCCATGTGCGACGTCTATGTAACGCCTTATCTGAAAGAAGCGCAGATGACTTCGGGGACGTTGTCCTGCAGCTTCGGGTTGGGGAAAGCCGTGGTCTCTACGCCGTATTGGCACGCCAACGAATTACTGGCCGACGGCCGTGGCGTGTTGGTGCCGTTTGGCGATGTTCAAGCGCTGGCCAAGGAAATTTCCGTGTTGCTTACCGACGATGCGCGGCGCGATGCCATGCGCAAGCGCGCTTACACGGAAAGCCGCTCGATGACCTGGGCGCAGACGGCAAAACGCTACCTTTCGGTGTTCGAAGAGACGCGCGCTATTTCCCGGTCCAGCAAATTGCCTTCGAATGCAATTCTGCGCGGCAGCAAGCAAAACATCTTGCCGGAGGTGCGTACCGCACATCTGCTCTCACTCTGTGACAGCACCGGCATCATTCAGCACTCCGTCCATTCAGTCCCGGACCGCGCGCATGGCTATTGTGTTGACGATAATGCCCGTGCGTTGCTTCTGTCCTGCGCGTTATCCGCTAGCGGAGAAGACGAGTTGCCGGACAAGATCACCACGCGCTTTGCCGCCTTCATCCAGCACGCGTGGAACCCGGACACGAAGCGGTTTCGTAATTTCATGAGCTATGACCGCCGCTGGCTCGAACCACAAGGTTCGGAAGACAGCCACGGCAGGACGTTATGGGCTTTGGGCAAGTGCGCGAACGAAGATTCGAACCTTTCACGCCGCAGGTGGGCGGCAGCACTTTTTAAAACCGCACTTGATCCGGTCGAGCAGTTTTCATCGCCACGCGCTTGGGCATTTACTCTGCTCGGGCTCAATGCTTATTTCGCGCGCGCGAATAATAACGATCGCGCAGAGCATGTGCGCGAGCTGCTTGCAGATCGGCTCATGACGTTGTTCGCAGCAAATCAGACCGAAGATTGGTGCTGGTTCGAAAACTATCTCGCCTATGACAACGCGCGTTTGCCGCAGGCCATGATTGAGACCGGCGTTGCGACAAACCGGCAACATTACATCGACGCTGGCGTCCGGTCGCTTCACTGGCTGATGAAGGTCCAGACCAATTTCTATGGGCACTTCAGGCCCGTAGGAAGTACGAGTTTCGGAAAATCCAGACAGAAGCCATCCGCATTCGATCAACAGCCCGTCGAAGCCTGGGCCACGGTTGCAGCCTGCACGGCTGCATGGCGCCATGATAGGAGCGCTGCGTGGGAATCCGGCGCCACCCTCGCATTCGCCTGGTTTATGGGCGAGAACGATCTTCGCAGTACGCTGGTTGATTCTGAGACTGGCCGCTGCTGGGACGGACTTCATCCGGACCGGCCCAACGAAAACACAGGTGCAGAATCTACACTGTCCTACCTGCTCGGTCTTATCGGCATCCGGCAACTTAGCCGCGACGTTGCGATTAATCGATCCAAGTCCGCATCAAATTTCGTAAGTCTCGTTGCCGAGCCCCCCATAGCCTCGCTGGTGCCAAAAGGAAGTTCCTTTGACTCAACACGTATTCCTGAACCGGCAAGCACTCTATCTACGCCCGGATCCAGCAAGAGTAGTCGTCAAGCCGTTCAAGCCGGCGACTGAACCGCGCGATCTCAATCCAACCGATAAAACCCGGGCAAACCATATCGTCGATCGGGTACTCAAGCTCGACAGCGGAGCTGCCGAACAGCATTTACGCGATGTGCTCGACAATTTCGAAGGCCGGCACAGAAACCTACTTAGCATTTTCGAGTCTCGAGCGGATCAGATGGAAGATGCGCTCGACCCTCACGCCAAGCTCGACGCCACCCAGCGCCGTCTCATCGGCGCGTATTTTCTCAATGAGTACTCATTTGAGGCATCGGCGCTGTTCAATCCGAGCATTGTCCGGCATCCCGATCAAAGCGGGATCGCAGCAGGTAGCTGCCGGTTCATTTTGAGCCTTCGCGCGGTCGGCGAAGGACATATCTCCTCACTTACGTTCCGCTCGGGCACGATTTCTGCAGACGGCGCCGTTGCTATCGACCCCACTGCCCGGCTGGCTTCTGTTCCTAAAATTAATAGCCGGACCGGCGGACGCTACGGCGAGGAAGTAGAAGTGGTATTTCAACCCGGCGAAGAATTAAGCGAACGCGTCATTTTTCCGGTCACCGATTCGCAAATCAACGGCATCGAAGACGCCCGCTTTGTTGAGTTCAATGACAATGGAGAAAGAACATTTTACGCGACCTACACTGCTTACAGCGGGCGCGCGATCCGTTCGGAATTGATCGAGACTAAAGACTTTCTGTCATTCAAGCTGACACCGCTTGGCGGCTCGGCTTCTCGCAACAAGGGAATGGCACTGTTTCCGCGAAAGATCGACGGCCGCTACGCCATGATCGCACGACAGGACAATGAGAACCTCTATCTCATTTACTCCCATGACCTTTATACGTGGGACGGTGGCAAAGCGTTTCTGCAGCCTGAATATCCTTGGGAGTTCGTACAGATCGGCAATTGCGGCTCGCCCATCGAACTTGACGAAGGCTGGCTATTGCTCACGCATGGCGTCGGCCCCGTTCGCAAATATTCAATTGGTGCGGTGCTGCTCGACAAGAACGACCCGTCGAATGTTCTGGCGCGTTCCCGCGAGCCGTTGCTTCGCCCCGAACCGGGCGAACGGGAGGGCTATGTGCCGAACGTAGTCTATACCTGTGGTGCGATGCGTCATCGCGATCATATTATTCTCCCCTACGCGGTCTCCGACACCTTCTCCAATTTCGCGACCATGAAGGTTTCCGACTTGAGGCAAGCCATTGCGGGCTGACCAGGAATGCAAACTCTCTTCATCGGACACACTTACATCGACGTTACGTTTCTCACCGACCGTATGCCGACCGGCGATGAGAAACTCGTAGCAAAGGATTACGCCGTTTCATTTGGCGGCAATGCCGTTACTGCCGCTTTCTGTTGCGCAAAGCTAGGCATCAAACCTGATCTGATTACACCCGTTGCTGACGACTGGCTGGGCCGCATGTTTCTGGACATGGCTGCGCGCTACGGCGTCTCGCTTCACGCAAGGAAGGTGGGCAAATCTTCTTTGTCGGTTGTGATGCCGAACAACGGAAGGCGTGCAATCCTGCGCGGACGAGACGACGAATATCCGCATCCATTTCCGGTTCTGAACCTCTCCGGTTGCCGCGCGCTACACCTAGACGGACATCAGGCTGATGCCGCGATTCATTACGCAAAGCTGTTTCGGAAGGCCGGCATCCTGACCTCGATCGATGGCGGCGGACTGCGTTCCAACACTGACGAATTGCTTGGCTACATCGATGTAGCCGTCGTTGCCGAACGGCTATGCGAACAGATGAACCTGGAGCCACCCGTGATGCTCGATTACCTGAAGAGCCGTGGTTGCCGCATCGGCGGCGTCACGCTCGGCGCGCGCGGAATGCTCTGGTATGACGAAAGCGGCACGGTTCGCACACTGCCTCCTCTCGCCATCCCGTCGGGCCTTATTGTTGACACCAGCGGCGCGGGCGATGTCTTCCACGGTGCGTACATCTACTCGTACCTTGCTGACAGCAAAAAGCTCTGGAACGAACATTTCCATTTTGCGCGGGCGGCATCCACGCACAAAATCCAGCATCTCGGCAACGAAGCCGGACTGCCGACGCTCCAGGATATCGGCATTGTCACAAAGCGCTTCGAAGCTTCAATCTGAGAACATAACAACCAGGGACAGGCTTGGCGGCCTTCCGGCCCGATGCTCACCTCGCATGAACGATTTCCGAAATCCTCTTTGTGGTCTTTTTAGCTCACTACGTGGCTGAAACGACATAAATCGCCGCAGCCGGAACTAACGGGCTCATCAGAACGTTGAGTCGAGATAGCCCTCACCTTTCTGCCTCTCCTTCGTCCGCCCTCATGTCGGCAGCGGTCGAACCCTTTCGCAATACCGGCATTGCTCACACATGAAAGATGCTTTTATGACTCACTTCAAACTCTCATTACTTGCCTCGGCTGTTATCGGCCTCGCCTCTATCGGCGGTGCCTCAGCCTTGCCGCTCGGCAATGCGCCGTCCGCAGGTGAAAACATCGCTCAGCATGCCCGCATAGTTTGCGATCAATGGGGACGTTGCTACAATACACGCAACCGCCACCATGGTAATCGCCACTATCGTAATCGCTACTACGGTAACGATGGTTATCACGGTTACAACAACGGATATTACCGACAGCAAAGAAGCTACGGCTTCGGTCCGTTCGGTATCTTTGGAAACTGATCTAAATCAACAAACTCGGACGTGCTACTGACTTAGCTCCGCTGGGCTTCACACCCAGCGGGGTTACTTAAAGTATGGCGAGTAAAAATACCGCGACACTCCACACCTAAGAGGCTCCGAATGTCTTCATTCAATTACGATGCACCAGCCGAGTTGTTTGTGAATAACGGCGGACGAAAACAGCGCTCGATGACATGCAAACAATTTGACCGGGCGGCCGACGCTGTGCGTCACGTAAACGAGGATCTGCCTAAATCGAATGGCAGCAGTGCTGTGATCGAGGTCGATGAAATCCGGTATCTTTATTCCGAAATTATCAATTTATACAAAGCCAGCGAATATCCGCTTCCGCGCAGGTAACCCAAAATTGCTTCACTCGAGAGCAACAGCACTGTTTGGGCTTTTGTCGGAATGGCGATTTCCGATACTGCTAAGTCATTCAAATATTGGCGCCCCTGGCAAGAATCGAACCTGCGACAACTAGCTTAGAAGGCAGATGAAAGCTCAATTATTTCAACGCTTATTCCGCCAAAACAGTTGATTCTGGGAGTTACTGGATAAGCGCAGTTCATCGCTTGTCGGATCGGGTATTCTGAAACTGTTCGATTTTGCACAGACTCCGGCCTTTCAAGCAAAATACACTCGGTTGTTCTCTGTCTCGCTATCCCGCTCGAAATCGAACGGGCTGCAAAACTCTATGAAAGGAGATGTGACCATGACGCTCGGAACCATACTTGTCATTCTTCTCATCATACTCTTGCTCGGGGGCTTCAGCGGGCGCTTTGGCGGCCGTGGTTTCGGCTTCGGCAACCGCGGCATCGGTGTTATCGGCCTTGTTTTGATTATTATTGTCGTCCTGGTTCTTTTAGGGCGTGTCTAATTCGCCTGATCAAACATTAAGTTCAATAAGGTCAATAGGAGCCATAACATGGCACGCGCACGCGGTATGAAGCTTTCGGCGCCGACGCAGCTGTTCTTTCTAATTTCGTTGGCGCTCGCTGCCTTAGCTCTAATCTCCTTCCTTGTACGTATTCCCAATTTAAGCCCACACGCATTTTGGATTGCGATTATTGCCTATGTCGTTCTGGCAGTCGCCTGCGTGTGGAAAGGTGTCTAGGTTCCAGTGAATCAACGTTAGGCAATCGGCCCTGCGCAAGCGATGAGCCGAAGCGTTGCGGTTTCCATCCACACATTGGAGCGAGACATTGCGGCCTCCACTTCATTGCTTCGTCCGAGAAATCGATGCCGAGCAATCTCATTGAAGTGAAGCCTACATTTCTGGAAAATCGCTGTACTTATTAGCTAATCAGAAAAAGCTAACGAGTTTGAAATCAGCGAACAGCCTTGTTGGAACGGATTGTCGGAATGACTTCTAATTAGAATGTTCACTCATAGAAATTATTGGCGACCACAGCAGTGACCGGCCCCCACTGAGTGGTCCGGTTGGAATGTTAGTTTAGAGCTTGCATTTGCGCCATCGGTTTTGTTGCGGGCCATAGGATGGCCTCAGGTGCCG
>LNEZ01000013.1 GCA_001464215.1 Rhizobiales bacterium Ga0077548
GCGAATTCGGTGCCGCCATCTGCATCGCGAGCATATAGCGAAGCTCATCGAAGAACGCGGAGGCGTCGGCTTCTGAGTCGAAATAGCCGCCCTTCCAGCCCCAATAGGTCCAGGTGCCGGCGAGGCGATCGAATACTTGGGTGGCCTGCGTTTCGCCGCCGAAGCGTTCTTTTTCGGGAACGTTCGCGAGCGCCTTGTCGTCCGCGACGGAGCGCCAGAGGAAAGAGGGGACGGTCTCTTCCTCGAATCGCTTCAACGCCTTCGGGACGCCGGCCTTGCGGAAATATTTCTGCGCGAGCACGTCGGTCGCGACCTGCGAGAAGTGGTCGGGCACGTCGATCGCGTCGAGCTTGAACACGACGGAACCGTCCGGATTGCGGATCTCGCTCGTCGCCTTGCGGAAGGTGATGGCGGAATACGGCGACTGGCCTTCTTTGGTGTAGCGGCGCGGAATACGCATCTTCATCGTCCCCTTAAATTCGGGCACCGGAACTGCCAGTCCGGCACTCTTATGTTTCGGCTCGATCTCCGCCGAGCCTCACTGTGTTGGGGCCAACCCGCCACTTTCGGGCAGGTTCGGTCCCGGATTGTAGACCCCTTCGCGGCGACAGGACGACCGTTCGCTGGGCAGGCTTTTTTGCCCGGCGCTTCATCTCAGCCCGCTTTAGGGGGTGTCTGGAGCGACCAAATACATCCGCTCCGGACGAAACATGACGCTACGGTGACTCTACCCATTTCGTCAAGTAATAGTACGCCACCTACTAATAAACACTAAAAGTGGTAGGTCAGGGTTGAATATCGGGGATAGCTGCTTGCCCCGACCCGCCGATCCTGAAGCGGTATTCGGAGCCGATTCCCGAGGCCCGTAAAGAGTTGACGGGGCCACGCTACGAGCTAGGCCGCGAGTCGGCAGCCCTGTTTTGCTGGCTTTGCCCGCTATCCCCGGAATGCAGGCCGAGGCGGGCAGAAATTTTTGATCGGGCGGGGTTTGGGAACCGCTGTAGGCGGCTGCGGCCAACGCCAATTTCTAGACTTCGCGGGTGCGATGGCCCAAACTACCGTCCGCTGGTGTGAATGTAGCGTTCGGGTGGGGTTTTCGATGCGGGCCGGTCTCGTCGGCATTCTCTTTTTCGCAGGGCTGCTCGCGCTCGGGCATTACGTGGCCGCGCCGTTTTTCTGCCGCGGCGGAATCATGATCCCGACGCTGGATGCGAAAGCGCTCTGCGGCGCCGATCTTCATCTCAATCGTTCGGGTTCGGTGCTGCTTTATTTCGGCTCGATCGGGATCGCATTTTTCTTCGGCCTGTTAGCAGCGATGCCGGGCCGCAAGAAAAAAGCTGAGGAAGAAAAGAAAGCTGCGGAAGAAAAAGCGAAGCCGTCCGCCGCCGAGACGTTCGAACAGATCGTTGCAGAAACCGAGAAGAAGGAAGCGGGCGCGACGCCGGTCGCGCATCCTTCCGCGCTTCCCGCGCAAACGCCCGCAACCCCTGCCGCTGCGACACCCGCTGTCGCAACTCCTGCGGCAGCTACTCCTGCTCCCGAGACACCGGCTCCTACAGCGGCTGCCGCCGCAACACCGCCGCCGATGCCGAAACCCGCCGAAGTGCAAGCCGGTCCTTCGGCCGCCGAGGCTGCGGTCGCAGCCTCAATTCTCTCCGGCATGAATACCGAGATGAACGCAAAGCCGGCGGCAACAGAAGTAAAAGCCGCCGAGCCGGTCGCGAAGCCGGAGCCCGCCATTGCCGAGACCATCAATATCTCGGCCGCGAAGCCTGCGCCGCGCGGGCCCTTCGACGGCACCAATCAGGAATTGCTCGAGCGCTTCCGCGAATTGAAGCAGCAGGAAAACGTGAACTCGATCGCGCAGGCGCAGCGCCTGTTGGACGAAAGCACGCTGAGCGCGCTGGGCAGGGGGATCGACCCCAAGCAGCATCTTTCCGACATCGCCCATCTGGTGCTGAAAGAAGACCCCGATCTGAAGTCCGGCGTGGTGCGCGGCGTGGTCGTCCATGTCGCGGCGCGCCTCAAGGAGCTTGGGGTCGCGAACAAATTCCCGAACCCGGCCAAAGGCGCGGCATAAGCCCGATTGCCGCGTTTGCGCAGACGGGACCCCGTGCTAAACGGGCGCCATGAAAACCTTCTTCCTCGGCATCTTTACGTGGTGGAATTCGGCGACCTGGGGCACGTTCTGGTGGACATGGCTCTATGGCGAACACGTCGGCACCGACAGCCAAGGCAACCGCTATTACCGCACCGACCGCGGGCGCGTTGAGAAGGACTTCCAGTTCGAGCGCCGCTGGGTGATCTATAACGGCCTCGCCGAACCCTCTCGCATCGGGCCCGACTGGCACGGCTGGCTGCATCACACCGTCGATACGCTGCCGACTGATGACAACTACAAAACCCGCGACTGGGAAAAGCCGCATCGCCCGAACTACACCGGTACGCCGAGCGCATGGCGTCCGCGCGGCTCGACGCTCGCCTCCGGCAAGCGCCCGCAGGCCACGGGTGATTACAAGGCCTGGTCGCCGAACGACTAGTTCGCTTTCCTCTTCTATTTATGTTGACGGCGGTGGCTTGAGCGCGGCCACCGGTATGTTGAGATCGCAAATCACACCCGACGGAGCAAATGTCAGCCGTGCTTCGCCTTGAAGCTGGCTTACAAAGCTGTGTTCGATCAGCCGCGATCCGAAGCTGCGGCGGGTTGGCGGTGAAACAACCGGGCCATCTTTCTCGGCCCAGCGCAGATGAAACCGCTCGCCGGATGCATCGACGGTCGCAGAAATATCGATGCGACCGGCGGCGTTCGACAGCGCGCCGTACTTCACGGCATTCGTGCAGAGTTCGTTCAAAACCATTGCCAGGGGCAGAACGGCCGCGGCGCTGACTTCAATATCCGAACTTTGAATGAAGAACCTTCCCGCGCCTTCTACATCGAAGGGATCGATTGCGGTTTTCAGGATCGTCGCGAGTTTTGCGCTGGTCCAGTTCGCTTGAAGCAGCAGGTCTTGGACGCGGCCAAGCGCGAGCAACCGAAACTCGATCGCTTGCCTTCCGTGCTCCAGACTTTCGGCGGTCTTCAGACTTTGCGTGGTTATGGCCATCACCGTGGCAAGCGTATTCTTTACCCGGTGATGCATCTCCTCCATGACGATGCGTTGCAGACGCTCGACAACTTTCTGCTCGGCGGCATCGAGGCCGGCTTGTGCCAAAAGCCGGCGCAGATCTACATTCTCGACCTCGAGCCGGAGATTATCTTCGGCATCAAGACGCAATTGATTTTCTATGATCACGAAACCTCACGGGCCCCTGACACATATGCTCACGTTGGCCGCGAAATAGCCAGTTGGCGGCTTTTCGTGTGAGGCGGCGAAATGGAGGTTTAATCTTGCCGAAGAATTATCTTTACCGCACGGCGCTGCATTGGTCTGCCGGAGAAGGCGAGGGCACGAAAAGCTATCGCTCGTTTTCGCGCACGCACCGCATCACCGCGAAGACGAAAAGAGGCGAGGACAAGCCCGCGATCATTGCGACCTCCGCGTTTCATTCGCTCGATCATTATAATCCCGACGAGTTGCTGCTCGCCTCGCTCTCTTCGTGTCATATGCTTTGGTATCTCCACCTTTGCTCGGAGGCGGGCGTCGTCGTCACCGAGTATCGCGACGAGGCGGAAATCGTGCTCGCGCTGGATGCGAAAGGCGAGGGCAAGGTTGAGCGGGCCACGCTGCGCCCGCGTGTGACGATTGCTGAGGGCGACCCGGAACTCGCGCGAGCCCTACATAAAGACGCGCACGCGAAATGTTTTGTTGCGAACTCGGTGAATTTTCCGGTCGGGTGCGAGCCGGAGATTGTAACGGCGTAACCGGCTAGAGCACCACAATCCCGGAATGTTTCGCCTTGTCGTCCGGCTCGACGTGAATGGAAATCATCGCGTCGTGCAACTCGGCCTTAATGGCGCGCTCCAGCCGGTCACAGATTTCGTGGGCTTCAGTGACTGACATCGAGCCTTTCACAACCAGATGAAATTCGACGAAGGTCATAGGGCCTGCGTGTCTTGTGCGAAGGTCGTGCGCCTCGATCGCGCCGTCCGCGTTCTTTGCGATCGCCGCGCGGATGCGCTCAAGCGATTCTTCCGGCAGCGCTTCGTCGAGCAAGCCGCCGGCGGATTCCTTCATCAGCTTCCAGCCCGACCAAAGAATGTTCAGAGCGACCAGCGCCGCAAGCAACGGGTCGATAACCTGGATCCCCGAATAGACCGCAATCAGAAGTCCCGCGATCACGCCGAGCGAAGACACAACGTCGGTGAACAGGTGATAGCCGTCGGCTGCGAGCGCAGGCGAGCGGTATCTGCGCCCTTGCTTGATAAGTATTGCGCACCAGATCGCATTGATCGCCGTAGCGGCACCGTTCACAGCGAGGCCGAGCCATGGCGCCTCGATCATGCGCGGCACTTGATACGCTCCCCATGCTGCGCGCAGGATTGCGAGTGCTGCGATCACGATCAGCACGCCTTCGATGACGGCCGAAACGTATTCCGCCTTGTGATGCCCGTAGGGATGATCCTTGTCGGCAGGCTGGGCTGCGAAGCGGATCGCGACCAGTGCCGCGATGGCGGTCAGAACGTTGACGATACTTTCGATCGCGTCAGAGAGCAGCGCGACGCTGCCCGTCAGATGATAGGCGAGATACTTCAGCGCAAGCACGGCGACGCCGACGGCGATGCTGACGGCTGCGAAAATTTCGACGCGTTTCATGAGAGCAGCGTGTTTGAAAAACTCGCCGTCCGTCTAAGCGGAACGTGGAGGGCGCGCAAGCCGCTGAAATTCAAATGCAAATCACTTGCATAAGCGAAGCCGAAGATTGCGCCAAAGCGCCGCTTGACTGGCAAATGATATATTGTATCGTAACAGATATAATATATCGAAATGGGGCAAGGCGTGAAATTGGTGATAGGTGCCGCAGTCGCGGCAGCGGTTGGTCTGGTCGCGGGCGAAGCGTTGGCCCGCACCGAGGCTTTCGGTCAGGAAACGGTGGAAGTGCGCAACGCCCGCTACAAACGCGCGCCTCAACCCGCGCATCAGCACCGGCATCACCATCATCACAACCATACGCATTTCCCGAATGACGGCCACGCGCACGACATTCGCGGCCGGCATCCGGGCGACCCGCATTTCGGTCACGTACACGGGCTTGAAAGCGAAAACCTGTTTGGCTTCACGCTCGGCTCTGACACCGAGCACAAGGGCGCGAAAGGCATCGCAATCGAAATCGTGGGCCGCATCGGCAAGCGCGATGGCACCTATGCCGGCATCGGCAAGAAACTGGAATTTGCTTATGGTTTAACGGACCGGTTGAGCGCGGGTGTCGGGCTGTTCGCAATCCGGCAGCGCATCAATGGCATCGCCGGGTTCGATAACGTGGACACGCTCGCCTTCAACGGTGTCGGCGGCGAGATCCGGTGGAATCTGTTGAAGCGCGGGCCGTCGCCGGTCGGTGTCACGTTGCATTTCGAGCCTTCGATCCAGACGCACGATGAATTGTCGGGTCTGCGCGGCATCAAGCACGGCGCGGAAAATAAACTCATCTTCGATACCGAACTGGTGAAGGATAAATGGTTCTCGGCCTTCAACGTGATCTACGAAGTCGAGCGCGTGAAGGAGCGGGGCGCCGACGAAATCGAGCGTGCCTCGAAATTCGGGTTCGCGCTTGCCGTCACGAACCAGATTGCGCATCAGGTCTTTATCGGTGTCGAGACGCGGTACTTGCGCGCCTATGAAGGCTATCTGCTCGGCGAATTCGCGGGCGAGGCGCTCTATCTCGGCCCCACGCTGTTTGCGAAGCTCAGCAGCAATGCCTGGCTGTCCGTGGCCTGGAATCATCAGGTCTGGGGCAGGGAGCTGGGTAACGATCTGCGTCTCGATCTTGCCAACTTCGAGCGCAATCACTTCCGCCTGAAAGCGGGTATCGAATTTTAGGAGAAGCAGGATGCGCAAACTCATTTTGATTGCGGCAGCGGTCTTCGCGATCTTTTCGCCTGCGCAGGCACAGGACAAGATTAAAGTGCTTGCGAGCTTCTCGATCCTCGGAGATCTCGTCCGCGAAGTCGGCGGCGAGCGCGTGGAAGTCTCGACGCTCGTAGGGGCGAATACTGACCTGCATAACTTTCAGCCGACGCCCGCGCACGCGAAAGCGGTGGCGGGCGCGCAACTCGTCGTCATCAACGGTTTGGGCCTGGAGGGCTGGGCAGACCGGCTCGTGAAAAGCGCCAACTATAAGGGTGCTCGTCTGGTCGCGACCAAGGGCGTGAAAGCGCTCACCGCCGAGACCGACGGTCACGGCCACAACCATAAACACAAGCACAGCGACCGCTACGACCCTCATGCCTGGCAGGAAGTCGCGAACGTGAAAATTTATGTCGCGAATATCCGCGACGCGCTGATCGCGGTCGATGCGGCGGGCAAGGAAACCTACACGAAGAATGCGGGCGCTTATTTGCAGAAACTCGAAGCGCTGGAAGCCGAGATCAAGCAGCTCTTCGCGGGATTGAGCGAGAAGCAGCGCCGCGTGATCACTTCGCACGACGCCTTTCATTATTTCGGCGATGCTTACGGCATCGAGTTTCTGGCGGCCCAGGCTGCCGGCGGCGATACCCAGCCGAGTGCGCGCGATGTCGCGCGGCTCATTCAGCAGATCAGGAAGGAAGGCGTGAAGGCGATCTTCGTCGAGAACATTTCCAATCCGCGCATTATCGAGCAGATCGCGAAGGAGACTGACGCGAAAATCGGCGGCACGCTTTATTCGGACGCGCTATCGGATGCGAAAGGCCCGGCCGCGACCTACATCGACATGATCCGCCACAACGCGAAGGCGATTGCGGCGGCACTGCGCTGACTCATCACTCGTCAGGACCGCTACCCAAGCCTGCTTTTGCAAACTTCAGTAATCCGGCCATGACGAAGAATTTTTATCGCGATTAGCGCAACTGCGTCGGCGGCGGTAGCTGCGGTACCTGTTGCTGCTGCTGCGGGTACTGCTGCTGCGGGTACTGCTGTTGTTGCGGCGGTTGAATCTGCTGCGGCTGGCTCGACTGCACCGGCATATTCTGCTGGTTGCCGACCACAACAACCTTGGTGCCGACCGGCGTGCGTAGATACAGGTCCGCGATTTCCTCGTTCAGCAAGCGAATGCAGCCGGACGACACGTTGGTGCCGATCGTCCATGGCTCAGCGGTGCCGTGGATTCGATAAAGCGTGTCCTTGTTGCCTTCGAAGAGATAGAGCGCGCGCGCGCCGAGCGGATTATCGTAACCGCCTTCCATGCGCTCCGGCAGTTCCGGCTGACGCAGACGCATTTCTTTCGGCGGCACCCAGGCCGGCCATTCGGCGACACGGCCGACATGAGCGTTGCCGGCCCAGCCGAAGCCTTCGCGGCCGACGCCGACGCCGTAGCGGATCGCCTGTCCGCCTTCACGCAGGAGATAGAGATAATAATTCTTGGCATCGACCACGAGCGTGCCCGGCTGCTCGGCATGACGGAACGGCACAAGCTGGCGGCGGAATTCGGGATTGAGCAGATCCTGCCGGACCTTGCGGATCGGGAAGCGCTGATCGGGGATCGAGTCCGGCAGATACCACTGCTCAATCGCGGCCTTGTCGTTCGGTCCCTGCGGGATCGGGGCCTGTTGCGCGTTCGGATTCGGGCCTTGCTGATTTTGCTGCTGCGGCTGGTTCGTGCGCGGGTCGATATTCGCGGGCGGGCGCTGTTGATCGGTCGGGTAACGGTTTTCTGAACCGAACGGCGGCGGGAAGGTCGGAAAATTCTGCGCGAGCACTGGGGCGGAGCCTGCCGCAAAAGCGGCCGCACTCGCGAGAAAGCGCCTGCGCGAAATCGTGTTCTTCATCTGCTTGGCAGTCCTGATCCAGCCTAGGGTTGGAACTCCGGCCTATGGGGGCCGGTTCCGTTACGCCTTGTTTGCGGTATTTGGGCTTCTTTTTCCAGTTCTGCGGTCCTGACGCGGCAAGATCATGGCGCTGCTATAAAGTGCCTCTGAAGTTCTACCGGAATATGAAGCCATGACCGCAAAACCAGCCGCCGACTCCGATGCCGCCCTGAAACAGGTCTGGGGCGCCGAGAAATACGAAAAGAACGCCCGTTTCGTCTCGGACATGACGAGCGAGGTCGTGAACTGGCTGGCGCCGAAACCCGGCGAGCGCATCCTCGATCTCGGCTGCGGCGACGGCGCGCTGACCGAAAAACTCGTAGCGGCAGGCGCGGTCGTCACCGGCGCGGACAACAGCGAGGCGCTGCTTTCTGCCGCCCGCAAGCGCGGGCTCGACGTGCATTTCAAGGACGGGCAGGCACTCGATTACGGCCCGGAGTTCGACGCCGTCTTCTCGAACGCGGCCTTGCACTGGATGACTAAGGCGGAGGATGTCGTGAAAGGTGTCGCCCGCGCGCTGAAAAAAAGCGGGCGTTTCGTCGCCGAGTTCGGCGGCCACGGCAATGTTGCGGCGATCGTCACCGCCTTGCGGGCGACCGCGATCCGGTATGGCAAGGACCCGGCGCTTGCCGCCGGATGGTTTTATCCGACGCCGGCCGAATATCGCGCGTTACTGGAGGCGAACGGGTTTTCGGTGGAAAGGATCGGACTGTTTCCGCGCCCGACGCCGCTACCGACGGGTATGCGCGGCTGGCTCTCGACGTTTCGCGAAAGCTATTTCGAGCAATGGCCAGAGACGCAGCGCGAGCAAATACTCTCGGAGCTCGAGACTCTGCTCGCGCCTGCCTTACGTGACAAAGCCGGAAACTGGACCGCGGACTACGTGCGTCTGCGCGTGGCCGCTGTCCGTGAATGAGTCTCGCTTAAGTCTTGCCGCCGGAGCGGACGCAGGCCGCGATCTTAGCCGCTGCATCCTTGCGCTCGGCTTCGCTTGCGGTCGGCCAGCGCTTGCCGAGGCCGTGCTTGTTGTTGCAAAGAGTCCGGACGTCGCCCTGCGCATGAGCGGGCACGACGATTTGCGGCGCGCTGAGGACGAGGGCAAAGCCGACAGCCATAATCAGGTATTTCATCTTTCGCTCCCAAGGAAATTAAGTGACGGCACGCGGCCTGAAGCCAGCTTTCAAATCCTGACACGGCCCTTTCGCCGCCTCAATCTCCATGTTAACGACCCTTACAACACTGATTTGAACAGCGGCTATCCAGTCCTTCCGCAAGCGGCAGCGGTTTTTTCCGAATGATCCGAAATACTCACCGTTTGTTGGCGGCGGTCGTACTCACCGCGACTTTTGCCGCGGGTTCCGCGCTCGGCCAGTTCCAGCCGCCGCGTCCGCCCGCCGACGTACAGCAGGCGCCGCTGCCTCCGCCGCCCCAGCAACAGCAACAACAGCCGCTGCCGCCTCCGGTGCAGCAGAAGCAGCAGCCGCAACAACAGACGCCGCAGTTGCCGCCCGAACTGACGCAGCCCGCGGAAAAGAAGAAGGCGACCAAGACAAAGCAGAAGGCCAAGGACGGCAAAGAATTGCCGCCGCCGGCCACGACGCCGGAAACGATGACGCAAACGCCGGAAGGCGAGCGCATCGCCAATCCAACCGCGTCCTTCTCGGGCCTCGACAAGATCTCGGGCCGCATCATCATGTTCGATGTCGCGATGAACGAGACCGTGCAGTTCGGCGCGCTCCAGGTGACCCCGCGCGCCTGCTACACGCGCCCGCCGACGGAGACGCAAAACACGACCTCTTTTGTCGAGGTCGATGAGATCACGCTGAAGGCGGAAATCCGCCGCATCTTCTCAGGCTGGATGTTTGCGAATTCGCCGGGCCTGAACGCGGTCGAGCATCCGATCTATGACGTCTGGCTGATCGACTGCAAAACCACGCCGCCATCGACGACGCCGTCGGAAGGCCAGCAATAAAACTGCGCGTGTGCCGCGACCGCGCTTGCGAGCAAGTCCTGATAATCGGGCCGCGCGACTTCGACCGCGCCCATGCTCTCCAGATGGTCGGTGATGAACTGCGCATCCAGCAACTTGAATCCCCCGACCTTCAGCCGCGCGACCAGATGCACGAGCGCCACCTTCGAGGCGTCGCGTTCGAAGTGGAACATACTCTCTCCGAAAAAAGCAGCACCGATCTTCACGCCATAAAGTCCGCCGACCAGCCGGCCGTCGCGCCAGGCTTCGACCGTGTGGCATTGGCGGCGGTCGAACAGCGCGCGGTACAGCCGCCGGATTCGCTTGTTGATCCAGGTGGAATCGCGGCCCGCGGCGGGTGCTGCGCAAGCGTCGATCACGGCGTCGAAATCGCGATCGACATGAATCTCGAATTTGTTGGAACGCACGGTACGCGCGAGACGGCGCGAGATATGCATCCCGTCGAGCGGAATGACGCCGCGCTGCTCGGGCTCGACCCAGAACAGAGAGGGGTCGTCGGCGCTCTCGGCCATCGGAAAAATGCCGACCGAATAGGCTTTGATCAACACTTCGGGCGTGATTTCGACGCGGCTGTCGTCGTGGCGGGTCAAGAGAGCGATCCTGCGGAAACGCTTTCACGATAGCGCGAGTCCGCGTTTCCGGGGAGCAATTTGTGTTAGCATTCTCGCAATGCAGTGGAGATTGCCTGTGAGAAACTTGTTCCGGATTTATTCGCTTGTCTTGTTTGCGGCCTTCGCGCTTGCAACCTTTGGATATTCAACAAGCGCACAAGCACAGTGGCAGGAATACACCTCCGCCGATGGCGACTACGCGTTCTCGATGCCGGCCAAGCCGCAGGAGCAGCGGCAGGACGGTACGCATTACAATTTGCCGTCGCAGAGCCTGCTCTATGTCGCGAAGACATCGAGCATTCCGTTCCTGTTCGCCGGCCGCACGAAATATCACAACGATGCGAACGTGCCGGTGCGCGGCGAGCTACAAGCGAACGCGGATAACTTTTCCAAAGCCGTCAACGGCAAACTGATCTCGCAGCGCTTCTTTACTTGGACGAATGTTGGCGGCGCCACCTATGAGGCGCACGAATCGACAATCGAAGCCGAGCGCGGTTCGTTCCGGCAGTTGTATGTGATCGACGGCAAAACCGTTTACGGCGTGATCGCGGGACCGAAGTCGAGCGCGAACGAAGCCGAAATCGACCGCTTCTTCGGCACGCTCCGTATCATCAAGCGCTGAGTAACGTCAGGTCTTCTCGGCGAGAAACCGCTCGAGCCAGTGAATGTCGTAATCGCCGTTCTGGATGTCGGCGTTGCGAACCAGGGTCCGGAACAAGGGCAGCGTCGTCTTCACGCCATCGACCACGAATTCGTCGAGCGCGCGGCGAAGCCGCATCATGGCTTCGGTGCGCGTTTTTCCGTGCACGATCAATTTCCCGATCAGAGAGTCGTAATGCGGCGGAATGCGATAGCCGCCATAGACCGCTGAATCCACGCGCACGCCGAGACCGCCCGGGGCGAAGTAATACTTAATGGTGCCGGGCGAGGGCGCGAACGTCAGCGGGTCTTCGGCATTCACGCGGCATTCGATGGCGTGGCCGTTGAACTGCACGTCTTCCTGCTTGACCGAAAGCGATGCGCCCGAGGCGATCCGGATCTGCTCGGAGACGAGATCGAGGCCGGTGATCATCTCGGTAACGGGATGCTCGACCTGAATGCGCGTGTTCATTTCGATGAAGAAGAACTCGCCGTTCTCGTAGAGGAACTCGATGGTGCCGGCGCCGGAATATTTCAATTCCTGCATCGCCTTCGCGCAGATGTCGCCGATCCGCGTGCGCATTTCTGCGTTGAGTGCCGCGGACGGGGACTCTTCCAGCACCTTCTGGTGGCGGCGCTGCAACGAGCAGTCGCGCTCGCCGAGATGAATCGCGTTGCCTTTGCCGTCGCCGAGAATCTGGATTTCGATATGGCGAGGTTTTTCCAGATAGCGCTCGAGATAAA